>NZ_AP021903.1:2070000-2370000 GCF_018326005.1 Pseudomonas sp. Seg1 | reverse complement strand
AGCGCCGGCAGCAGTCCGGCAAACAACGTCGCCAGTACCAGCCCCAGGAACAAGCCGCGCGACGTGCCCCAAACCAGTCGCAAGGCCCGCTGTCCCTGGTCGAGCAATGACGTGAAGCGCGATAGAACAGGCATAGGGCATTGGGCTCGGCAGAGGAAGAGAGTGCGCCATGGTACTCCAGCGCCGCGATTGGATTTCCAGTGTCGGGTATTCCTCGGCATACTGCCGCGCCCGAACACCACGAAAAGGACTGAGTGTGTTATCCCGCGCCAATTTCTTCTGGTTTTACTACCCTGTCTCCTGGCTAGCTGTACTCGCACTGACACTGCACATCGCCTTTTATGACGTGTACCTGATCTCCCCCAGAGATGTCGGCGGCACTTTCATGGGTGGCATGAACGGTCCCCTGTTTGCCTCCGCGTGGATGCTGACCACAGGGGTCCTGCTGTTGAGTCTGTTACTGCGCTTGCCCGGGTCGATACCTGCCTGTATCGCCGCAGGACTTTTGCCACTGGGCATCGGCACCTGGTGGCTGATCAATTATCCGAACGACGCAGAGCAGCAGATCTACAGCATCACCCCGCATGAAATCGGCAGCACAATGTTCATCGGCGCTGCTCTCCTTGCCCTTGGCCTGTTTCTGCGTTCGCGGCTCAGGAACAACCGCCTTGGGTCTCGTCCTGTATTGATCGGCAAAGCCATCGTAGCCACCCTGATCGCCATTGTGTTTATCGGTGCGCCCATCCGGATCGCAATGCAGCTTTCATTGCCCAACTGTGCATTCGACAAGGATGGACATCAATTGACGATATGTCTGAGTGATGAAGACGAACGCTTTATTGTCGATTGAATGTCAGAACACTGCGCCGTGCTAAGACGTGCACTTTTCATGAGAAAAACGTCTGGAAGACTTCGCACTTCCCGGCGTCCAACGCTCTGCTACGTTTTCACCGCCCATCGCGGAACCCGGCGAACGGTCGCCACTCTCCGCGTCTGACCACTGGGAGCAGAGACATGAGAATCAACCCGTACCTGATCTTCAACGGCGACTGCCGCGAAGCCTTCACGTTCTACGAGCAAGCCTTGCAAGGGAAACTTGAGGCCATGATGACCTTCGGCGAAACGCCGGCCGCCGAGCATGTGCCGAAAGAGCATCACCATCTGATCATTCACACGTCACTGCAAGTCGGCGATCAGTCGATCATGGCCTCGGACACTACGCCCGACCGGCCGACTCAGGGCATGAGCGGATGCTCGATTTCACTGAATGTCGACAGCATCGCTGAAGCCGAACGGGTATTTAACGCATTGGCCAAGGACGGGCGCGTCGACATGCCACTGGAAGCAACCTTCTGGGCCGCACGCTTCGGCATGCTGGTAGATCGTTTTGGCGTGTCGTGGATGGTCAATTGCGAAAGTGAAAAATAACGCTGGCGGTTCGTCAGGCATGAAAAAGCCCAACCGGTTCAGGTTGGGCTTTTTGTTCAGCGCTGGGCCAATTCGTGTCTGACGCATTGCTCGTAATAGGTCTGCTTGACTGCCGCCGGTTTGAGCTTCGAAGCGCTGTTGTAGGTCTGCTCGGTAATGCCCATGGCGGTCATGCGCATCCACGGTTGCTGGAATTTGCGCACCTGCAATTGTTTACGCGCGCCATACAAAGATATCCCTGACAGCTTGGATTGTTGCGCGCCGGCGGCAATATCCGATCCCCAGGCACAGGCAAAGCGATGGCTTTTGCTTAACTCTTTTGCCTGGACTCCCGAGGCAAGAACAGCCAGGGAAAGCGTTGCAACGGCTATGACAATCGTCCGCATATAGCCAACCTAACCTTTTGAAAAAAGGCGATTTTGCCGACGAAGCAGTCACTCGGGGGCCAGCAATTTGCCGCTTTTTGGCAATATTCGGCTACAAAAAAAGGGACAGCGCGATGTCATGATGAAATCCCGCTGTCCCGTTGCATTTGTCAGATCGCACTGACCTCAACCCTTAAACGATCTGGCCCCTCCTCCCGACATTCGACGCTGATCGGCAAAAACTGCTCGATGACGGCGATGTTGCTGTGCAGATGCTCGGTCATGCGCGGCGTGGTAAACGATCCACCACCGGCCAGCGCCATCGGCAACAACAATTGATCAGCGAGGTGTTCGGCCACCGCCGCACCGCTGTGCAACCAGTCCGCCGCCTGGTTGATCGCCGCGTCTGCGACCTTCTCCGCGCGGAGTGAAACCTGACCAAATGCGCTGAACACTTCAGTGACATGCTCAAATGCGTATTCCAGCAACAGCACGTTGCCCGGCCCACGCGCCGGATCGAGCGTGACCTGCTGCAATGCGTCCGCCGGCAGACTCAAACGCTTGGACACTCGATCAAGCTCACGCTCGGCGACAACCGGTGCAAGCCCTGCCGTCAGCGCCGAAGCCTGGGACGAAATGGCCGCACCACGCTCAGACAAGTCCATTCGGACAAGCGCTGACGGCTGCACCCTTGCTTCGATCTCACCGCCCCCTGCCGGTACAAAACCGTGTCGCAGCAGATCCAGCTCAATGTTGGCGCCCATGCGCCGCAGCAATGGCAACCAACTGCGGGTCAGGAAATCCGTCGGCGGTGCCAGCGGATTATGAGTACCGCCGCTGATCCGCACCCGACTCGCCTCGGGTGCGCGCAACAACGCAGGCAACAGCGTCTGCAACACCAGCGTGCAACTGCCAGCCGTACCAATCGCGAATTGGTAATCGCCACCGCGAATCGCTCCCGGCTCGAAACTCAATGCCTGCGAACCCAACTCCGCACCCAGGGTCTTGGCGCCACACACCTCGGCCGCCGCCAGCACCGCCGTCAAATGCTGACGCAACAGTCCCGGACGGCTGCGTCTGGCGCGAATCTGCTTAATGCGAAACGCCCGACCTGTCACCATCGACAGGCTCAAGGCACTGCGTAACACCTGGCCGCCACCGATGGCGCCGTCCAGTTCAATCACTTCCTGTTTCATTGCGATCCTTATGCGTACAGCCCGACGGTATCCCTGAGGTACTGATCCAGCCGTCGCGAGTTTTCCTGAGTTCTTTTTAATGCAGGCACTTCGCGCTCAAGCTCAGCAGCGATGAACCCGTGCAGCGCCGGACGCCGTGGCCCGTAGGCGCTCTCGTCGGCATTGCGTTTAAGCGCAAGCAGTTCGTCGACTTCATCGAGCAATGCGCGATCATCGACCGTGGTCAGCAGATCGGCGAAGGTCATTGGTGGCCGGCCGCGGCCCTGATCGATCCAGCGCACCGCCAGCAGCGGCCGCAGCACGTAGAAGTACTTTTTGAACCGCACGGTTTCGCCTTGCAGGTAGCCGCGAAAGTTCTTCTTTGCCATCGACAGATAATGGCTACGGGCGGCCGGCGGGCTATAGAACGCCTCCGCCAGTTCGCGCAGTTGCCCCACCGCTGCCGTTTCGCTGCGATACACCAAGGGCGAATCGAGCCACTCCAGCAGCGTCGGATTGGACTTGCGCAGCAACCCGAGGGTCTTGCGCAGCTCCCAGCCACTGACGTCGAGTTCGTCGTCCAGCGGTCGCTCGATCACGTCTCGCGGTGTGTCGACCTGAACAAACCAGTCAGGCTTCTCCACGTACACAAACCGTACGTCGTAATCACTGTCGGTCGAGGCAAAGCCCCAGGCCCGACTTCCAGACTCACAGGCATACAACACCGTAACGTTGCGCTCGCGTTCTATGCGCGCCAACTCTTCCAGCACCCGTGCGCGCATCGTGCTGCACAGCGGGTGGCGCTCTTCGAATTCCATGACATCTTTTCCTTTTAACCTTTGACGCACACCACCTGACGCAGGGTGTGCAGCACTTCCACCAGCTCACGCTGGGCGTGCATGACTTTGTCGATGTCCTTGTAGGCCATCGGAATTTCGTCGATCACCGCTTCATCCTTACGGCACTCCACATGAGCGGTGGCGCGGATCTGATCTTCGACGGTGAAGGTGTTCTTCGCCTTGGTGCGACTCATGGTGCGACCGGCGCCGTGGCTGCAGGAGCTGAACGACTCTTCGTTGCCCAGACCGCGGACAATGAAACTCTTGGCGCCCATCGAGCCCGGAATAATCCCCAGCTCGCCCTTCTTCGCCGACACCGCACCTTTGCGGGTGACCAGAATGTCTTCGCCGAAATGCCGCTCTCTCTGCACGTAGTTGTGGTGGCAGTTGACCGCCTCCAACGCCACTTCGAACGGTTTGCGGATGATCTGCCGCGTCGCCTGAATCACCGCTCGCATCATCAACTCACGGTTCTGTTTGGCGAAGTCCTGCGCCCAGCCCACCGCCTCCACGTAATCATCAAAGTGCTGACTGCCTTCTTCGAAGTACGCCAGGTCGCGGTCCGGCAGGTTGGCGATGTGCTGACGCATATCCGCCTGGGCCATTTGAATGAACAGGTTGCCGATGGCGTTACCGACACCGCGTGAACCGCTGTGCAACATGAACCAGACCCGATTGGCTTCATCCAGGCACACTTCGATGAAGTGGTTGCCGCTGCCCAAAGTGCCCAAATGCCCGCGGTTGTTGGTGTTGGCCATTTTCGGATACTTGTCGGTGATCAACTTGAACCGCGGATGCAATGCCGCCCATGCCTGATCGGCCTGTTGCGGAATCTCGTCCCAGGCGCCCTTGTCACGCCGCGACCGGGGTGAACTGCGGCCGTGTGGCACCGCTTGCTCGATGGCACTGCGCAGCCCGAGCAGATTGTCCGGCAGATCGGCGGCAGTCAGCGACGTACGCGCCGCGATCATGCCGCAACCAATGTCCACGCCGACCGCAGCCGGAATGATCGCGCCAACCGTTGGAATCACGCTGCCGATGGTCGAGCCCTTGCCCAGATGCACGTCCGGCATGACCGCCAGATGCTTGAAGATGAACGGCATCTTCGCGGTGTTCATCAACTGTTCGCGTGCCTCGTTTTCGACCGGGACGCCTTCGGTCCAGAGCTTGATCGGCTTGCCGTTGGCGACTTCAAGCAGTTGGTAGGTATGTTCTTTCATTTCTCTATTCTTTATTCATTGGCCGATCATTCGGCGTTGTTCCGTTCGTAGCAGCGACAAAAACACAGACACTGTGGCTCCGCCTGATTTAAGCCCCCGTTGCCGGGGCGGGATTCGAACCCGCGTTTCCTATGGAGTACCTGTCGCATTCGCTGCCTTCACTACAAATAAGGTGGCACGACAAAAGTGGGTGACTGTTGCGCGTTGCGGCGCTCCGGGATTAACCGGACTCCAATGTACAGCCACCCGGCATTCGTGCCGTCACACGCGCTGACAAGGGTTTGATGAGACGTCTTGGATGTAGTCCCATCAGCATTCAGCGCCTGTGATAAATCAATTCATTGCATATTTTCGATCGCTTCAACCCAATGCTGCGCACCGTAATGACCGCGGGTGAACTGCTCGATCACATCAAACACCGCATCGCTGAAACCACCGACATTCAAGATGTCATCGCGATCCGCTGCCTGTGTTGCATGGCCAGGCTGGATATCGATGCACACCAGTCGCGCCTGCGGGTTGATCTGCTTGATCCGCTCCCATTGACGCATCGTCTCACTGGCTCCCCGACGTCGTATGTCGATCCAGGATTCGTTGTCCGATACCAGAATCAGCGTGTCGACCCTGGCCTTACTGTCGGCCAGTTTCGCCAGCGGTGCCGAGCAGTTGGTGCCACCGCCAAAAATACCGGCGAGTTTCTCCGCATTACTGATCACGCTGTCACGCGGGTTGAGCTGGATATCCACCACGCCCACTTCGAACGGCATCACCCGTGCCAGCGGTTGTTTGCGCAATACGGCTGCTGCCACCAGCGCCGCGACATCGATGCAACGCACCACCGAGGTCGCGCCTTGGCGATAACCGGTTGCCGGGCTGCCCATCGAGCCCGAGACATCCGGGCAAACCACCACTGAGCCTTGCAGTTGTGGCACGTTGGCCAACGACAATTCCAGTGCATCCTGCAACGCTTCACGTATCCGCGCTGGAATGTCCTCACCCATCATTCGATAGGCCGCCAGCAACTGGTACGGATACACCCGCGCCTTGGCAACTTCTTGCGGATCCGCCAACCGCGCCGCCACATACTCGACGCAACCTGGCACTTCAAACGCACCGTGGCGAGCCAGAGTGTTGAGGTTGATACGCAGCCCCTGCCAGCCCATGTTGCGAGCCTGAGCGGCCCATTGTTCCTTGCTCAAGGTTTCGTTGCCGAGCAACTGGAACGGCACCGCTGGCACTTCTTCACTGGCACCGCTGCGAAACGCCAGCAGATCGCGGGTCAATTGCGGAAGCGCCTGCACATCCACCGGTTTACCGATCAACCAGGCGAAGAACGCTTCGCGCCAGGCTTCAGCAGGTTTTGGATGAACCATTTTCACGACATCTGCCAACGAAGGCTGATTGCCAATCGATGCTTGCAAGAGTTGGCGTTCAGTCGCGCTGTTCAACCAGTTCTGCACCAATCGCTTCGGCTGCGAACCAAGGGATTTACGCCCGGTCGCACCGCTGCGGAGGATCTGCACAAAGTTGCGCAACATTTTGCCGCTATCGATCACTTGCTCGAAAACCTGTGGCACCAGCATTGAACGCTGAGCGGTCAATGCGGCCAACAGCAATGCCGGCATGTCTTTCATATGGCCTTTTTTACGAGCGTAAATCGCCGCCTTGGCAACGAAGCTACTGTCCAGTTCGGCCACCAGTTTCAACACTTGCTCCAGTTGGCTTTCAGCAGAAGCGTAAAAGGTCTGGTTGAGGCAACCGGTCACTGCCAATTGAGCCAGTTGATGCTTGGGTGTGTAGGCATAGGCCGAGGCACCGGAGGCATTCAGAGTGTCGCAGGCTGGCAAGTGATTCGATTGCGTATTGAAGAGATTCTGGTTGGCCATCGTGGCGTCTCGCTGTGTTGTCCTGTTCGTTGCGATAGGTATTGCAGCCGCTGTGCCAGTTTTGTTTTTGTTTTTTTAATTATTTTTATCTTATTGATTTATAACGGTTTTTATTTTTTAGAGCGCTTCTGCCAATTAAATTCGCGACAAGCCCATCAACGAAAATCTATCATTGGATATCGTCTTTTATCTTCTGAGATAAACATGCCCAACAAACGCACAGTCGCCATCGGTTTTATCGGAGCCACCCTTGATCGCGTCGGTAAAGGCGCCAACCGCTGGAGCCACTGGCGACCCAGCGTAGGTTTGTGCCAACAGCCGGATGTGCTGATCAACCGCCTGGAACTGATTCACGGTGTCGATGCCCGCGATATCAGCCTCGCCGAGCGCGTTCGCGCTGATATCCAACAGATCTCCCCGGAAACCGAAGTGCGCCTGCACCCGATGTCGCTGCGTAATCCGTGGGATTTCGAAGAGGTCTACGGCGCACTGCACGACTTCACCACCGCCTACGATTTCGACACCGAGCAGGAGGACTATCTGGTTCACATCACCACCGGCACCCACGTCGCGCAGATTTGCTGGTTCCTGCTGACCGAAGCGCGCTACCTGCCGGCACGCCTGATCCAGACTTCGCCCGCCAAACGCAAAAGCGAAGACGAACACGCCACCGGCACTCACGCCCTGATCGACCTCGACCTGTCGCGCTATGATCGCATCGCCTCGCGCTTCGCCAACAAACGCCTGGAAGGCCTCGAGTTCTTGAAGTCGGGCATCGCCACGCGCAATGCCGCATTCAACCGCTCCATCGAACAGATCGAACGCGTGGCGGTGCGCTCTAAAGCGCCGATGCTGCTGATCGGCCCGACCGGCGCCGGCAAATCCTTTCTCGCCCGACGCATCTTCGAGCTCAAGCGCAGCCGCCATCAGATGCAGGGCCGCTTTGTCGAAGTGAACTGCGCTACCCTGCGCGGCGACGGCGCAATGTCTGCATTGTTCGGCCACGTCAAAGGCGCATTCACCGGCGCACAAAACGCCCGCGACGGACTGCTGCGGGCGGCCGATGGTGGCATGTTGTTTCTCGATGAAATCGGCGAACTGGGCGCAGACGAACAGGCAATGCTGCTCAAGGCGATTGAAGAAAAACGCTTCTTCCCGCTCGGCTCGGACAAGGAAGTCGACAGCGACTTCCTGATCATCGCCGGCACCCATCGCGACTTGCGCAGCCGGGTTGCTGAAGGCTTGTTCCGCGAGGACCTGTACGCGCGCATCAACCTGTGGACTTTCGACCTTCCCGGTCTCGCGGGACGTCGCGAGGATATCGAGCCGAACATCGATTTCGAGCTGGAACGCCACGCTCGTGAACATGGGCAACTGGTGCGTTTCAACCTGGAAGCACGCCGCCGCTACCTGGCGTTCGCCAGCTCCAGGGAAGCGGCATGGCTGGGCAATTTTCGCGAACTATCGGCGTCGATCACGCGGATGGCGACGTTGGCTGACAGTGGGCGGATTGATGAAGCGCAAGTGCAGGAGGAAATTGATCGGTTGCGCTACGCATGGGGTCTGGCGCAACCCGCAGGCATTACGGATGAGTTGCCGGGAAATGGCGAGAGCATGGATCTGTTTGATCGCCTGCAATTGAAGGGTGTGCTTGAGGTTTGCCGACAGGCCGACAGCCTGTCAGATGCCGGGCGAAAACTGTTTGGAGTATCGCGACAAGCCAAGGCGCAGCCGAATGATGCCGATCGACTGAGGAAATATCTGACGCGATTCGGGCTCGAGTGGAGCGGCATAACCCAATCGTAATGCCTACCACTCGTCCAGCGCCGAGCACCTTTGCCTTCGGCGCACTTCCAATACGGTACACCCCCTGCGTGGAAGGCTTAGATGATGAACAAGAACATGACCGCCCTATCGCTCGCCAGCCTGCTTATCCTCGGCCCGCTCCACGCCTTGGCAACTGAAAAGACAACAGCAGAATCCGCCGCCCCGCCCAATGCTCTGCCAGGCGTCAATCAGTCCAAAAGTTCGCGCGCCAATGATGAGAAGGCCAACAAAAAAGGTGAGGAATCTTCGGGAGGTAATTCCGGGGCGCAGCCGCATGAGACAGAAAAAGATGCAGCCACTTCGAGCGATTCGGAGGACCTCAAGAAGGAGCCGAAACAGTAGCATTCGTTACCGGCAATTGCCGTGCAAGAAGCGTTGGCGCTAAAGGCTTCTTGTACTCTGAGATATGCTGCGCCAAGGCCTCCCTCTGTAGATCGAAATTGACGTCACTGCCTTGGGCAGTCGTCGATATATTGATACTCGAAGGGGAAAAAGACTGTATCGACCACAAACGAAAACGGCGCGTCGATAAGCAAAAAAGGAATCAGCTTTCCGTGGGATGTACCTACTAGCCACCAATCCAATCTCAGGCCAATGTAGGGGCATCGATGCTCGTCGTAATCCAACCGCATCGCAGTTGCCGCACACCCACTTAGACTGGCACTCAAAACCAGCAAAATCACTTTACGCAACACGTAACGTCCTTATCACTCATTCAAAAACTGCGCATCCCGCGACAACAAATAGCCGATGCAATACCACCAAGCGCGGGCTTTGGTGGTTTTTATGCAGGCCCTACAAGCAAGCAGGAACCGCCAGCGTGTCGGCAACCAACGTAAAAGGCAGGTCGATAATGATGAAAGGCCCGATGATTGGCATCAATTCCTTGAACTCGTACTCCGTTCCGTTAAAGCACGAAATAGGGCCATAGGAATTGGCGGCAAACCATGCGCAGCCGTTCAACTGCGAGGTAGCCAAAATCAAGATCAGCTGGCGTAACACTTAACTTCCTTATTACTTATCCGTTGTGAAACTCGCACTAACTCGCAACTAATAACGAGGGCAAGCTCAGTACCAGCAAAAAGGAAGTGAAACCGAATCTGCCACGAAAGTGAACGGCAAATCAATGAGGACAAGGGGGCCGAGAAACTGCGCGAGCACGTACTCGCCCTTGACGCCGTCATAGCAGTCATAGGGAGGGTTCGTAACAGCCCCAAACCAAGCGCAACCACTCAGTGGCGAGACCGCCAGAATCAAGATCAACTTCCGTAGCACGTAACTTCCTTATTACTTTTGCGTTGTTTGCCTCAGAGACGCAGGGGCCGGCAAATCAGGCGGCTTTTTAACAGACCGCTGTTAGGCAATCAACATTCTTTTGGCAGCGCCCGGTAATCACTTATTGACTTCTATAGGTTGATATGTAGCTTTTATAGACTGGCTAAACTGCATATTTTCCTTATTATTCAATGACCTATGTAGGATCTGTGGTCACCTTGCCATGGTGGCGCAATAACTTCGCCTCAAAGTCCCGCGGTGGCAAATGCAGTCGAAGTGCGTGTACTTTCCTCCTCCGGCGTTCTGCCTAGGAACCATCCAAAAATGCTACAGCGCGCTACCTCACCCTCGCCCACTTGGCGCCACGATTACTGTACACACACAAACCTGTACAGCAGATATCGTCATGACTGCAGCCTAGGCACTTCAGATGCACATCGACCAGTTCAAGGCTTCACTGGGTGGCAAAGCGCGTATGCCGGCAGCTCCTGCAGATTTCGCCGGAGTCATCAAAAGCAAGAGGATGATCAGCAGTCTGCGCGACTCCGCCAACTACGAATTGGCCAGGGCAAAGATCGACGCAAGTTAGATTGGCGACAGAATCCGGAGCAATATGGCCAGCCTGGACGAACTCGCCGCCGACTACCTGTCCTGTTCAACTAAGTGCAGCAGTTGGTGATATAGGCAAACGACGACCTGGTCGCGTTGACCAAGGTGCGGATCTCGAAACACCAAAATGTCGAGGAACAGAAAGCCGAAACCCAGCGTGAGCAGATCCGCAACCAGGAGCTGCAATGAATCGAGGCTGAAGCTACTGCTGAGTCTGCACCAGTCGCCAGCCGCGCACCGATGAAAGTTTCTACACCGGCTCAGCCTGCCACGAAGACTGCCAATACAGCCGAAGCATCGGTGAATCTGCAGGCCGAAGTGTTCGATCTGGAGTCGCTGATATAGCCCTCGCCTACGGCCACGCCCCTATTTCGATGCTCACCGTGGATTGGGACAACCTCGACGCGATGGCCGCAGCCCAAGGCGACAAGTTCAGCATGGCCGGGGTGAGGCTGGTTAAGGTGACAGCATGATCCGCCTCAAGCCTTGGTCGATTGAGTGAACATCCAGCCAAATGCAACCACGCCAATGATAGGTCGTATCAGATCCGCTGCTGAGGCCATGCCGGAAAACACCTGTAGCCCGGTTATTACCAACACCGCCAATGCCGCGAGAATGCCAAATGCTGCGATCCAGCGAAAATACCTTGGAAACATTGTGTAACTCCCTTATGAGGGGCGGCATCGTAATCGCATTTAGCCATCACTTCAATCTAGGTGTCGAGATGGATCACGAACTGTCGGGCTAAAGGTTACTGAACTGGCTGTACTTGCCGGCCAGCGGAATTGAAGAGGTAGACCATGGCCAAGAGCAACGCGGAACGTTCAGAGAAAGTCGCGGCGAAGAGGAAGGGCCGCGGCGAAGTAGAGGTTCGGTTTCACAGCCTGCCCGCTACGCGCCAAGCCTTTGCGGAGCTGAGAGCCTGGGGCACTGGCACGGCGGGCGTTGGAGATTGCAGGATGAGCGAAGTCAGCCGGTATTGAGTGGAATGGCGACGGATATCGGTTCGGATTCTCCACAGCGTGGGATCCGAAAGACGACGAGCTGGTGATGTGGCCGGCTTCAAGCGCGTCCAGGACGAGCGTGATGCCCTGCAGGAGCGCCTGAACGCAGCGGATCAGCGGATTGATGTGTTAACCGATCAACAGGCTGAAGCGATCGACCTGCTCAGTACCTCAAAGACGAACGCGAATACCCAGACGATTTCGAGCAGCGTCTCAAAGCCGCAACCCAGCATTAACTCCCCCCTTCAAAGTCAGCCGCTATAGCGGCAAGGACGAAGTCATGACCAAAGAAAAGCTTGCCGCCGAATTGAGCGTCATCCAATACCCGACTACCGCTCTATCACCAAGGAGCAAATTACAGCGACCAAGGTTGCCGGCCTAGTGATTGTCTTCGACGTCAGTGATGACCTGATGGGATTCGAAGGCTCATGAAAAAGTACGATGAGATTCCGAAACGAAAACGCGTCTACTGGGACGAGAACGGCGGCGAAGAATGCTGGCGAGAATTCGGGATCGCAGGAAGCAAGGTGCCTAGTTTTGCGCAGGCACAAAAAAGCCGATCTATCTGATCGGCTCAAGTGTCTGATTTTATTCAGGAATAATGGTCGGGACGGAGTGATTCGAACACTCGACCCCTAGCACCCCATCTCCTTTTTCATACTTCTTGAAAGCTTCCAAAATTTTGCTCTGGATTTTTCCAAGCTAGTATTTACTTGAGCTCCAGCGTTGTTCTGCTCTACGAGAGTCCAGTAACGTCCATCAAGAGCCGACGTTTTTTGTGGGGGTAAAAGTAGGGGGAGTCCGTTTCATGGCCAAAATCACCATCAAAGAACTCGAGTCGCTGACTCCCAACGATGCCGGCCGAATCCTCCGGGAGGATGGCAATCTGGCCGGTCGAATCTCAGTCCGCAAGGACGGTGTGTCGGTCAGCTTTTTCTATCGTTATCGGTGGGGCGACCAGAACAAAGAGTACGCCTGCGGAACCTGGCCGCGCAAATCCCTGACAGACATCCGCAAGGCGCGTAATCAGGCCCGCGCGCTCATTGATGAGCAGATCAATCCCAACGAGCAAAAGAAAACCGCTAAGGCACAAGCATACGCCGCTGCTAACGTAGAGGCTGAACTAGTAAAAACGACGAAGGTGAAAACGCTGACCGTCCAGGATCTGGCCAAGGCGTGGCTGTTGGATGGCGTGGCGCGCAAAGATGGCAATGCTGAATTGCAGCGCCGTTTTAACAAGGACCTTTTTCCGGCACTCGGCAAGACCGCGGTGAGCAGCGTCTCCGAACACGATGTTCGGGCGCTGATCCGGGCCGTGATCAACCGCGGCGCTCACCGGCAAGCCATCAGTTTCTTCGCCGACCTCACTCAGATGTTCAGTTGGGCCAGAAAGCGTCAGCCCTGGCGGGCCTTATTGATCGAGGGCGATCCGACTGAGCTGGTCGACATCTCCCCGCTGATCCCTGCCGACTACGAGGCCGAAAGAAGCCGGATCCTTTCCCCGGCTGAGCTGTTGGAACTTCACAACTGCTTCCAGCAAATGACGGCCGATTACAACGCCCTGCCCGCTGGGCAAAAATACGACGGCATACGGCCGTTAAAGAAGGAAACCCAACTCGCGCTCTGGATCAGTCTGGGCACCCTGTGTCGGATAGGCGAGTTGCTGCAGGCCGAATGGAAAAATGTCGATCTGGACCGGCAAACTTGGTTCCTTCCCAGTGAAAACGTCAAAGGCACCCGGGGCAAGAAACAGGACCACCATGTCTTCCTCTCCCCCTTCGCCTTGCATTTCTTTCAGGAGCTCAAGACCCTGACGGGGGACTCCCAGTGGTGCTTTCCGAACAAGCAGGATGATGGGCATGTAGACGTAAAGGTGGCGAGTAAACAGGTTGGCGATCGCCAGGCCCGGTTCAAAAACCGCAAGGCCCTCTCACGACGGCGTCACGACGATACCCTGGTCCTGGCCGACGGCCAAAACGGCGACTGGACGCCGCATGACCTGCGCCGCACGGGCGCGACCATGATGCAGGCCTTGGGGGTCAGCCTGGACGTCATCGACCGCTGCCAAAACCATGTACTGGCCGGTTCGCGGGTGAGACGACACTACCTGCATCACGACTATGCCGAAGAGAAGAAACGTGCCTGGAATCTGTTGGGCGATCGTCTCAGTGAAGTCTTGTCCGCAACCTACGAGCACACACCGACCGAGTCGATGTTGTCGTTTTCTGCATATACCGGGAATAGTTATTTACCGCCGTCTTAAGTTGGCGTCTTTAGTGTTGAGTCGTCATCAGCGATTGACGACCCCGTGAGAAGTGGAACCGTTGTCCAACTCGCTGTGCCAGTGTAGGGCGTGCCATCGGCAGCCCGGCTCCACCGAAAATATTCTCTAGCCGGTACAGCGCCAAAAGGTCGGCGAACTTCGCCGCCGTTACGTGAAGCAACAATCCTCCGGTCGGGCTGTTTTTGTCGATGTTCTGCGCAGGGAACTAGTGTTTGTATCAGTGTTTCGCGGCACGCCCAGTCCCTCCTGCCACAGCCCAGGCATCAAGTACGTGACCGCTCCCTCCGGTACAGAACGGGCGCTAACCGGATCAACAACTGACTTTTTATGTGCTCAAGCGCTTCGTCATCCAGATTCAAGTTCTTCAAGTGCTCTAGCATCTCGCTTTGCCCTGGTTGACCGAATGCTAGACGGTAAAGCGATAGGACTTTTTGCATGTTCGGATAGCGGCGTGCTTCTTCGCTGAAGGCAAGTCTCGGAATCAAGCGGCGGATCTTCGCGTCACCTTCGGGATAATGCCAATAGGGCACCAGATCAGTTCCCCAGGTGGGGCTTTCGACAGATGTAAACAACGCCTTCCAGTTTTCGGGCGCGCTGTCGTACTCCGCCACCGCTTGCACCACGCGACGCCGGACCACCAGCGACTGGTAGCGATTGACCCGCCCTTCCCGCTGTTCCAGATCTATCGGGTTATTCGGCAAATTCCAATGCACGACTTCGCTGCAGTACCAATGAAAATCCAGGCCTTCCTGACCAATGGAAGTTGATGCGAGAACGAACGGCCGAAACGGCGAATTGAAGCTTTCACGTATATTGATGATTCGTGTCTGGCCCGCTTCATCCGTGGTTTTCTGAGCGCCCAGTTGCACGGCATAATGACATCTCAGGTGAGTGTCGTCTTTTTCCCTGTCAACCTTCCAGACTTTCACATTCGACGGTGTCGTGCGAAGAACGCTTTCGAGCGTAGTCACCACATCATCCAGCAACTTGTCGGGTGCAAGTAGGTAACAGTACTCCTCAAGCATCGCCTGAATGCCGCCATCGGCGCAGTACCTCACGATGCCTCGCCAAGGATGCAGCGGGTCGAGCCGCCGGGCGATCGCACTGCCCGTGACGCTGTTGAATAGACTGACAAATCCCAGAGCGACCCGACTGGCGGCTCCTATCAGGCAAGGACCGGGATACAGCTGCCGCAGCACGCGGTAGGCGCACACCGCCGGCGATCCCAAAGCCAGCCTGGCAAGGTACTGAGGAAGGTCTTCAGGCATTGCGCCCAGTTCATCCAGTTGGTTGAAACGACGGGATATTTCGCGAACGCGCAACCGCGCTCCGTCGGAGAGATTGCCGACGTCCGACATGGCTTCGAACCATGTGGCGGTCCATCCCTCGTGCGCCTGATCCAGCAGCATCGGGGCAAACAGATACCAGTAGTGGCTGTTCTGAGCGCCCTGATTGCGGACGCGCAATGACGCTAGACTCCTTGTGAAGTGCCGGATGAGTTCGTCAAGGCGGCTCTCCAGTGGGACTGAAGTACGCGCTATCGGAATGTCAGTCAGGCAGCGGGCAGGATAAATCAGCGACCAGTTGGCAACGTCCCCGCTGTCGAGTTTGATCACCGCGCGACGTTGTTGCAGATGACGGTTCTGGTCGTCTTCGCTGACACCGGCACGGCGCTTGTTGAAGTACTCCGATTTGTCCGTGAGATGCTGCTGGACTCGCCGTTCCGCCTCGTAGCTCATCAGCCCGCCCACCATCCTCGGCACCATCGTCCAGGAGGAAAACAGTAACGTCTTGCTGAGTTGCTCGTGACCGGCAAAAAAGCCTCTGAGTCTATAGTGCGGCCAACTAGGCGGTAGCCAAAGCAGCATTTCCGGACCGGCTTTACGCCCGTCTCCAAACAAGTGACTGGCTAACCAGCGAACCTGCGGATTGGGTGCCTCGCGGGCGACATCCAGCGTGAACTTGCGGATCCGCTCGCGCGATAACCAGAGGTTTTTGTTGGCGGTCAACTGCTTGAACAGCGCCGGAGATCGCTCGAAGCGGCGTTGCAGCACTTCTTGCACTTTGTAACCGGTACTGAACGACAGCGGCCAGGCTGCCGACTTGAAAAAACTCATGATCTGACTGGAGACGCGCAGTGAGCTGTCAGCTTCCAGAACGAGCGCCAGCCGGTCCAGCTCGATATAAGTGCGGATATCATCGGTGCGCAATTGTGGCAAGTCTTGCGGGGGTATCCCGTCGACCAGGCTGTCCACATCCCGAGCGATCTGGCTTCGCTCCGTGCGGCAAATCAGTGGGCGAAGCAATCGCTCCACTTCTCGGCGAGGCGCATCGTCCAGCGCTTCGCCATCGATGCAGTCGCGTCGCAGACACAGCAGCGCAGCCTGCAGTTTCTTGCGTGCAGGTTCGTAAGCATCGAGTGGCGACAGATTCAAAAACGCGAGGATCTGCTTGAGTTTCTCCAGATGGCCGTCATCGTTCTCATCGTCATCCACGGTGCTCATGGCTTTGAACGGAGTGGCCGAGAGCATCAAGACATTGCTCTCGCGCTCGCGACTGAATATCTCCCGCGCGATCAGGGACTGTTCGTTTTCCTGCAGATCGAGCAGGCTTTCGAAGCGCTGAAACTCGTCGAGAATGAACAGATCCGCCCGGAGATGCGTAGCGCAGCATCGGGCGAACGTCACGCGCAAATCGCGCATCAGCTCGCGTTTGACGCCACGGTGACGTTCCGCACGCAGACAGGCAGTGCTGCGCAGTCGTTCCAGCAATGAGGGCGTCGCGTCGTTCGACACGAAAGTGATCGCTGCGTGAAAGCTGGCAACGATCTCCTTCACCAGTCCTTGCTGTTCTATCTGATCCCGCTCCGCCTGCCAGCTGTCAGCGCATTGCACTCGGTCCTGGAACAGCGCCGTCAAACTGTGGCGAAAACCTCGAAGCTGCGGGTGCTGAAGCAACGCCGCAAGGATGATGCCCCTCTCCTGCCGGTTTCCTGTTCCCTGGGTCAGCGAAAACGATGTGGCTGGCGTCAGGGTGCAAATTTCCAGCAATGCACTGTGCTGCTCGGGCTGGCACACCGCGACTTGTGCGAGGCGTGCGTAAGACGGCTGTCGAATCCAGCCGCTGCCTGCTGGAAACACGGCAAGCTTGGCCAGGTTCTCAGCGGCCAGACTCAAGTTGGAACAGATATAGGTGACACGCAGCGGTTCGCGTCGATGCCAGTCGCGCAGCATCGACACGATCAGTCCTTTCGCTACGACGGTCTTTCCTAACCCGACTTCGTCGGCAACCAGCACCCGACGGCTGTGCTGCGGGTCTTTGAACTGTTCGGCAATACGCTCGACTGTCGCACGCTGGAAATCCTTGAGCCTGCTCCAAGTCATCTGCAGGGCTAGATCGACGTTGTCGCGATCCGATACAAATCGAGTCATGCTTTCTTCTTCCATGCAAGCTGCTGGTACTGCGCCCATAAGACAGACAGCTCAGAAGGGACCAGATGTTCAGTGTCGCTGAGCCGGGCCAGAATGGCGTCGATGCGCTGCAGCTTTTCAGGCTGTCGGGCAGCACAACGCAAGAGAGCCTCGTGCAGCGGCCCGCCGAACATCTGGCTGAAGTCGGTATCAGCGTCCGCCCCGGGACCGCCCTCCCTCGTCATGCCGGTATCCGCCGTATACGCGTGGCCTGGATGCAACAGCATCTGAATATAAGCCAGCAGCTTGTGCGGGCTATCAATCAGCGTCGTCGTGATTTTCTGCTCTCGCGTATCGCCACCATCGATTTCAAGACGGACCTTGATCATCAGTTCGACGGGAGGTGATGACACCGGTATCACTCTGAGAATAACGAATGCACTGACCTGGGTCAGATTCAGGTCTTCCCAAACCATACGAGAAGCCAGACTCAGCGGCTTGCCTCTGACCAGCGGCTGCACCTCGATCACCCAATCGCCATGTTGCTCCAGGAGTGGCGGCGGGCATTCAATGACACAGGTGTAAGTCCCGTTGGCCTCGGCACGGGCCTGCAGACACCAGTCTGCCTGGATCAGGTTGTGCTGGAGTCTGCGCATCCACGCTTCCGTCTGATGATCATCCGTGATCGACGCTGGGCTGAAACGATGAGGGATGAAAATACCTGTCGGCTCTTGCTCACGTCCTACCAGTTCTGCGCGGAGCTGGTCGACGGACTGCTGGCCACTTTTGCTCGACAGTCGCAGCATGAACTCGGTATTGCGCGGCGCCGCTCCCAAAGCGCCAAGGGCTGCCTTGGTGACATTCGCCGAACCGATATGCCAATGACTGACGGCGCCCTCCTGCAGCAGCACCAGCTTGGCATGCAGATTCTGGGGACGGGCTGCGGTGAGCTCATCCTCGCCCTCGATCAGGCAAGGATTGAGCGCGAAGCACTCCCAATCCTGCAGCTGGCATTCACCCATACGGTCGAGCTCTTCTGCGCGGCTGAACAGCCAGTGCCGCGCACCAGCCTGCTTGACCAGGTCGAGCGCTTCGTGATGGAGAAACGGTGACATCACCATTACCGTGCTGGCAGCGGTACCCAATGACAGCGGCAACTTCCCTGGCTTTTCAGGCAATGTCTTCAGCGCGTTGAATCCGGCAGGCTTGTCCCAGGCCACCCGAGGCAGCTCCTTGACAAAAAGCTCCAGTCCGGCACGCAGGTCCTCCGCACCGGCGGCCAGCGCCTTCAGCAGTGCCACAAGTCCATCGTTGTCTTCACTGCGTGCGCTCGTGGGTTCCCCTTCCAGAGCGACTGCAAGGTCCCAACTGCGGTCGAACGTCAGATTCCGCGACAGCACCAACAACCGGTACCGCACCACCTTCGTCGGACTGGTGAATCGCAACAGCCAGAACTTGGGGTGGAACGAGCTGAACGCATCGCCGGGAACCTGGGGCGCCAATAACGGTTCGAGCAACGAAAACAGCAGGTTGAAGTGGCGCGGAAGTTTGATGCAGCCCTGCTGAAAGAAAACCTTCACCTTGCCCTTCAACTGGCTGATCGCTTCCAGCAGCGCCAGCTTATCGGTCTGTAAATCGCCCTCCGGCGGGCAGTTGAACGACAGCGCCAACGGCAGACACAAGAGCGTCTCAAGATCTAGGGTGTAGGTCGTCGCGATGGCATGGCTTAACGTGAACCCTTCCGGGGCTTTGAGTTTGTCGCCATAGTCCAGGCGATCAGCGTGCGGATTCAGCATGCCACGCCCTCCTGAATATCTTTCAGCACGGTTCGAACCTGCCTCCAGCGATAATCCAGCCGCGCCATCCCTAGCCAAGCGAACCCTTCGGGCAGCTGTTTATTCAGCACACTCCGCTCCTTCTTGTTTGCCCGCGCCTGATGTTCCACCAGCTTATCCAGTTCGACATCCGATGCCCCCTGGATTAAACCTTCAGCCCATCGGGTTAGAAACAGAGTCGTGTGACTGGCCAGCGTAACTTGAGTCTGTTCAAGCCAGCGGAAGATGTCGGCGGGCGTCGCGTGAGTCTGCGTGCGCCATGCATCCCAAAGCTCGGCAAAGTCCTCCAGCAGAGCGTCATGTTCGCGATAGTCGTTACGGACAAGGATTATGTTGAATCGCAAGTGAGCACCGTAGATCAGCTCACTGAACGCTTGCGCCATCGCCACGTATTCGCGGGTCCGGCCAGGCAGCGACGGCTGATCGGCGGCCCAAGCCGCCAGCGCTGGGAACTCAGTCTTGGTGAGGGCCTGCTCGCGCAGCCCCTGTATTTCCAGTAGGCAAGGCAGGCTCAGTTCGGGGCCGGCTTTGAACTTTTCACTTAAAAAACGTGCCTCGGAAGCCGTCAGCGTGATTTTGACCTTGTCCAGCCAATCAGGCACAAAGCGATCTAGGTACACACTGCGGACAACGTTGTGTGCATCACTGTCGTCCCCTTCATCGCCATAGATGCTTCCATGAAACGCTTCTGACGATCCGATTGCCTGCAGAAATTGCCGGAGCGAGCCCCCAGTATCGACAAGCTTCCAGGTCCTCAGGCCTACCCAATAGATCGACGAAGGCTGTCGAGTGACACGCTCACCTTTGCTCAAAGAAGATCCAGAAATGCCGGTCTGGGTTCCGTCCTGATGCTTTTCTCTGAGCACCTCTGACAACCGTGCTTCCTGTTCCTCCAAGTAATCCGCAGCCGGCTGCTTACGCTGCTGCGACGGGCTCAAGTGCAGATAATCGCGGATGATCCGCGGCACAGTGACGAAATACTTGGCTCGAGTCTGCAGCGTGGAAAAACCTGGAAACATCAGATCCGCAAACCCATCGCGCAACCCTCCTATGCCCAGCTCATCCAGCGTCCCCGGCTCCGACAGCTGCTTGAGAGCGTGTTTGACGCGGTCCCGGTCTTCGCTCGAAAAGTCCACCCATCCCAATTGACTCTTGCCTGACACCTTCCGCTCTCCTTGTCCTATCCAAACCACTTAGCCACATTCAATCGGGCAGTCACGCAATGAATGCATGATAGGGCCAATTGCCATCGATGCGCAGATGAGCTTGGAACTCATAACCTCCGCAATGAGTCCAGGCTGTGTGAAACGCGCTCAATACGTCGAAAACTGAAAGTTACGGGCGTTACCTGCGAAACCGGCAGACGGACGCGCGAACTGTCCTTGTCAGCTACATCCGGCATTTACGTACGATCAAGCGGCTGGATTCACGCTCTGATTGTTCACGCCGACGCTGAATTGACCCACGTGCCGAGGCAAGACTGCCCCATCTCCAAACCTTCAAAAATCCAGCACAGACAAGGATTCGCGAGGAGTCAGACTGGGTCAGTGAAATCTCAGCAACTGGGGCAATTCGGCGTAGGCGCCAACAATCTATGTCGAGGATGTGATGGAGGGTAAAGAAACCATCTACCAATTGATAAAGCCGGAAACTCAAGCCACCATAACTGCACCTGGTTCAGCATTACTGTACTTAAATACGTCGTCAAAGAACGCTAATCCAGCATGAGTCAGTACCAGATTGCCTTTTGCATTCCTGTAGGCGATCCCACGCTGCTCGAGATTTTTCCTAACTGCAGATGCAAGAGCCTCCCCTTTCATGTTGCTGGCAGACATGACATCTTGTTTGTCTTCTCCCTTCCCGATCTCCTCCATGATCCCATCAGACACACCAGCTTCCCCGTCGCGCAGAATATCAAGCTGGTACCCCTGTTCATGCAGTCCGCGAGCAAGGATCAGCAGTAGAACCTGTATTTTCCTGACCACCTCGCTGTACTCCTCATCGCGCTCGACTGAACGGATGTAGATAAAGCCATTCCGCATCACCAACTCAAACCCGATGTTCAAGTACAAGGGCTTGTAGCTCTGATCGTAGTTATTGAGCATCTCTTCGAAGAGCGGGTTGGGTTTTATTTCACCATTCTCGTAGGTGTCTTTGTTGATCACCTTCCCCGACATCAACTCTTTGTAGATGGCTTGGCTAAGCTGTTGTCTCACTGCCCTGCTCCTCGATCCTCAATTTGTAATAGGTCAACTTCTGCCTGTCGTCCTCAATCACCCCTAACTGGAATCGAGGAGTTAGCACAATGTCCTCTCGGTGCTTTAGCCAAGACACGCCTTCCACTAGGTCAGCAATTTCGTAGTCGCTGATCTGCTGGGCCAGATGTGCGTGAAGCGACGCATGGGCGTCAGGCCCGACCTGAACAGGCCACTCATCTATCAGCCTTCCAATTAGTTTTCGGCGCACGTCTGAAGCACGCCTGGCTTTGAGCACGTCCTCTCCAACCGGCTCAACAGACGTTGTTGTTACTCGGGTATTTTTGAGTGAATCCAGGCTACTCCGCAGATGCTCCTGAAGGTGAAGCCAATGATCTACGTTGTGCCATTCAATCTTGCTATCGGCTCTCTGCCTCTTCATGCCTTTGAAGGTAGAGAAACGCTCCAGTACCTCATGATCTTTAGGTATGAGGTTGCCCCTTAGTTTCCCGTCATGGAGCTCCCGACAGGCAACTAGTAGATCGTTGAAAACGCTCTCAACCTGGTCGTACTCACGACGCTGACGTTCATTCTGATGCACGTAGCGCTGCAGAGACTTGCTGATGACTTCCACGTCGTAGCGATAGGAGCGAATGGATGCCACTGCGTAGAGAATCTGCTGACCCAATTTTGGCAACTTGGCATCGCGGAACATCTCGGATATCCGCAGCAAGGCAGTGAGTGCCGGCAGGCCTTTCTTCAGAGGTTCCCTCTCGTTGAGGAACTGCAATGTGGGGAGAACATGCCTACCGTAGATTCGGGTGATCGCCTGCAAAGCACCGCGAGCCTGCTTCACCTCGTCGAGGTTCTCAAGGCTCATCACTTCGACGATCTCCGCCAGGCGAAGAGTCTGCCCCTGAAGACTGTCCACGTTCTCCTTGATCTTCCCTTGAGCGTAGCGGATGCGTTCCCGGAGGAGCTTAAGCTCATCCTCGAACGTGTCGTTCCCCTGCTCAATCACTGTCAAATCGCGAAGCTTTTCAAGACTATCATTGAAGCTGTCGCACAGCGCCTCAAGATCGGCGCTACTCAGCTGCCGAAGACGCGATCTATCAAAGTGGCGAAATAACTCGATCAAAAACGGGGCGAAGGCAATGACTCCTCGCTTGGTGTCATGGTGCAATATCAGGCTTGCTCGGACGAGGTTACGCACGTCGAAGGCCGCTTCAATTTTTTGCCGATCGGACTTACTGTCTCCCAGCGAATCAAGCAGCTTCATCACTTTGGACTCGTACAGGCGAGTTGACACTTCTTCGCCAGCCGAGCCTTCATCCATGATGTCGATAAGATCAAGAAAAATGTGCTTATGCTCGATCATGAGCATGACCGTTTTGTCTGCTGCAACGATCATCCGGCAGTGATCTCCGCAACAGCATCGGCGGGATCTTTCTTTGTTCTCAGCGACTCGCTTTCACCTGTGTAGATCACTCGACGTAAGTGGCTGTATGCCCTGTCGGTGGCGAGAAAATGCGAAAGGTCGATGTAGTTTTCGATTACTTTCGCGATAGTAGACGTCGGCTCCGGCGTTGCCCCGAACAGCACGAACCCTTCTGACTCAGCGATGCCACGCGCAGCCTTCAGATTCAAGTGGCTCAGATTCGACAGCTCATCCATTACCAATGGCAAACAGATCTGTGTATTCGCAACCAGCAGCCTACGCAGAAGAATCGATAGCAGGCGGCAGTTAATCATTGCCGTAGTACCGTTGGATTGATCCTCTTCGGTGTACTTGTCATGCCCACGCTTGCGGTACCGATATCCAACCCGATCAATCAGTAGGCTCATATCCAGGGTGGTCCCCCGACGGCCACCGTGAACAAAGAACTCGGTACAGAAAGCTCGTAACCGTTCATACAAGCGCTTCTCGTGGAGCCCGGTTGTCATGAGGTTTATGGAATCAATATCGACCAACAGCTCTTCGAAATGGGGATTCAATACGCAGTAAATCTCGATCGCCTCGAGGTCAGACACACTGAACTCCGAGAGCTGGTCATCTACCTCTTTCTCGAACTCCTTGATCATCCTTCTGGCGTGTTTGATTTCGTCGATTTGAATAGAGGTATTCGAGTTATGTGCGGTGACCTTGGCCTGGTAGGTCTGCTGCTCGCCTTCCAAGGTGCCAAACATCGCCGCGAAAGCTCTCCGACAGCTACGCATCCGACTCAAGTCATGGAAAGCATGGTAGCCAAAGTCTCTGCCCTCTTCGCCCAGCAAGTTACGTTTCAGCAGTTCATCCAAGGCCACTTGCAGAGCTTCTCTGCTCTTGGCTACCTCAGAAGCGAACTGGGAAATCTCCTTGATCTGGCTAGGGTGAAAGAAAGTATCGCGAGCTTTCAGCTTCATTTCGCGGATCGAAAGGAATCCTAAAGTGATCTCAGCTACGTTCCGGATCTGCTCAAGGTAATTGCGCAGATCTTCGTTTTCCTTCCTGACCCTGCCGAGCACTTCTTTTGCGTGCTCAACCTGTACCGCTAGGTCCTCCAGCTCGCCGGCGGCATCCGCCACACTCTCATGTAGCTTGGCCAACTCTACCGTCTGTTCCCCCACCTCAAGTTCCAATGCTTTCTGCTGCTCGCGCATGTAGCCATGCCGACTGAGTAGTTGAACCTCTTCATCAGTTTCAATCCGCTCGCGGGTCAGCTTCTTGGCTTTATCCTTGGCCTGCTCAGCAGTCAACTTGCTGTCATCGTTTAGACGCTGAATGAGGTCATCACAGTCCTTGATATCGTCATCCAGTTTGATCAGGTCTTGCTCGTGCTGCTTCCTTGCTCTGGTCGGGTCGAAAGACATGAAACCAAATGAGGTCTCCTGGCTCAGGAAGCTGATGAAAGAACCTCGCTCCTGGAATAGGCAGCCAAACTCTTTGATGGCTTGCTTCTGGTCAGAGTTGAGTCGAGGAGTCAGCTTGGTGAACAGCGTCGAGTTCAAGCTACTCAGCACCGACGCACTGTGACGATCGACCTGCTCGAGAACAGTTTCCACATGTTCATCAAGAATTTTTCGGAGTTGGTCGCGCTGATGGGAAAGACTGTTCTTATTCCTGATCGCCTGGGCTAGTTGCTCAGCGCTCTGAACCTTGTTTGTCAGGGTCTCGATGTCTGCGGTCAACTCTGCGGAGAGATCGGATAAGAGCTCGCGGACCTCATGCTCTGTTGTGCCAGGGTAACGCCGAAGAATCTCGCTGACCTTGAATAGCTGCTTTTGGACACCGTCCAAATCCTTATGCCGGAGACTCAGTGCTCCAGCCAGCTTCAGATACTCAGCCTTGACCAGACCGTGGTGCTGTCTCTTAGCTGAGTGAGCCACATCAAGAGCCTGATATCTCTCGGATGCTGCCTTAACATCATCAAGAATGCTGGACTGCCTTTCAGCCAAGGCATGCTCAACATCGACGATACTCTGAACGATCAGTTCGGATTTCGTCTCAAACAGTTGGAACTGGCTATCAAAGCCCTCCCAAGACCTCCGCGCGCTTTCTATGTCCGCCAGGCGATCGCCTTCTTTTTTCAGGTTCTCATAGTCATCGAGGATCTCGCTCAGGCTGACACTCAGCTCTGCATTCTTCCGGTCCTTATCCCCTTCGATGATCGTGGCGATAGTATCCGGCAGAGTGCGGTTGTCCTTCGCCCCAATGTCGAAGGCCAGGTGGATTAGCATCTTCCACGCGTCGATCTCGCGTGCGGTACCGCCATTCCTAAGAGGCAGCAAGCAGAATCGGCCCTCCTCACGATTAAGAGCCTGTTGACCGAAGAGCCGCTGGCGAATGACAGCACCGTCGTTCATTGCCTCCCCGCCCCGAGCTCGGAGATCCGAAAGCACACCAGAAAGTGAGATGCCTTCTATCGGAGCCCCCATGCCTCCATTGATGGGCGACTCAAGGTCCCAAAACATGTGCTGGATATCGGCATACATGCAAGGTACTGCCATACGGCCGTATGAGAATGGTCGATTCCCGCGGTGCAGGACCAGGCAGAACGGGCCGTGCATGTTCTCCGCTTCGAGGATGATGAAGGAGTGGTTTTCCGGGAAGTAGTAGCTGTAGCTAGCATCAGTCGAGTAGTACGTCCCGGCCGGCCCCTTGAAGGCGAATTTCTTATTGCAGCTCTTGAAGTTCTCGTGTGGCAGCAAAAAAAGCTTCAATGCATTCAGCATCGAGGTCTTTCCGAGGTTGTTCTGGCCACACAAAGCGGTGTGCTTGTCCACGCGGATTACGGTGTAGGCATAGGCAGCACTGTTAACAAAAATCAGTCTGTGGAATTTGTATACGTCCTGAAACGCGTAGGAGTCGCTCAACATCATCAGTCCCTTGTCGTTGCCAACATCAAATAGGTTTCTTGCTCTAGCGCTCTATGGCTGTCTCGCATAAGTCCGATCAGCTCATTGGTTTCCTTGGATAGACCAACGAACTCAAGGAGATCTTGTCTCGTTTGCTGATTTAGTGAGTATTTGGAAGCGCTTAACCGGTGGGCGATATCATCAGGGTACACAAACACGACCCGGTGCCCGTCTGGCAGCCCTTTGAGAAGGGTTCGATACATTGTCAGCCCACCTAAGTCGACATCAAAAAGGCAGTACAGCCTCTGGTATTGGCTGAGAAATGGCATATTCAGTCTGTTGGTGATCTGATTACCGGCGCTGAAAATGACATCGAAACTTTCACTTTGCTCAGCTACGCCACAGTCGGCCAGGATGTCGACGGTCTGTTTGAGAGCTAGGAAATTCTCGAGATTTTCCACCAGCAACGCCGCTGGCCGGAGAGTGTTAGGTGCTTCCCATCCATGCTTGCTCAGAAGAACTACGCTTGGATGAGGATGGACCATGCTTCGTGTTATCAAAAGCGAGCCGCTTACTGCTGCTGCGTGGCTACTTCCGTCGAAAGCAGCACCAATACGACCCGTAACTTCTGATGGAGCGTGTTCACGAATCAGCTCCGCAAAGCGATCCTCACGCAAGACAGCCACCTGATAGCTGCTCTTTCCAATTTTCGACGTTGAAAACGTATCGAACAGATAGCCAGCACCCTTGCCATGCTTCTTCAACTCCTTAGCAAAAGCCTCAAAGTTGATCGGCTGACCAGAGCTGATTGAGTTCAGATAGGTGTAGATCCTCGACATTGCATCCCTTGCGCTCTGCGAAACAAGTGAAACCATAAGGTTTCTTGGCTGAAGCATATACCGCTCGTCGCGGCTACCGAGCTAAACGGCCCACCCGATTGAGCTGCCGCATACATGATGCGCCAGTCACCGAGCAGCTCGATTTCTCTGAAAGCATTCCAACGCATCCTTTGGGGTATTCGCAGAACACACCTGATGCAATGCCCGTTGGACTTCATACTCAGCGTATTCCTTTACCATCAACCCACTCCTCCTTAGAAATTCCATTCGGACCATCACCATAAAGGCATATTGAAATCACTCCCCCTCCATGGAGAATCGCCTGCACTACTTTTCCACCATGGATAGCCGTCTCGTGTAACGCCTTCGCGGGTAAAAGTATCCAAACAATACCGTTGGGTGACTGCCTAAAAATTGCTGCTGCAACTCGACCGTTGACGGCATCCTCAGACTGCCTTCAGCTGTTGACAACAGGCAGCAATCGGCCCAAATCGGTCTCTTAGTCGGAGCTAACAGCCCTGCCGAAGGCAGGTCTGTTAAACCGTAGAGGATAAAAGGTACGAGCATCCGCATCTGAATGCCGAAACTGTGTGAGCAAAAGAGCTAGAGCGCTACCAGCTCGGCGATTTTTGCCGCAACCACCGCCATTGAATCTTCTGCAGTGTCCAAGCCGCTTCGGGAGGCGAGCAAGGGACTTACATTGCGGAGAGCTTCATACGTCGTGTTGTGCACAATGGGAACGAGCTGGTTACCCGCCAGGAGTGCCGAAAGCTCTTTGTCAGCAACACTCTCTTTGGGAAGGCGCGTCAGCAACGCGGGAGTGACCAGCACAAGCCCGATTCGCGAATTCGCTAGGCCCTTGTCGATTGTGCGCATCATTGGAACACCGAGACCTAGGTCCCTCTCGCTAAACCAAACTTTGACACCAGCCGCCACGAGCAACTCGTGCAGCTCTTTGGCAGGTCCGTGCCGATCGTCCCATGCGTGGCACAGGAAGACGTCACGAAGGTCAGGTTGCTCCGCTGCTCGCGTCTCAACGGTTTCGCGAATTGGAGTGAGGGACTGCACCTGGGCCGGTGAGTACGATACGGATGAACCTGCTCTCGACCAGCGCGGCTTTGAACTGCTGCTGGACCCGCCACCACCACCGCTACTGTTAGCATGGCTACCTCCATTGCCGACCGAGGGGGAGTAGGACGAGCCATAACCGTCATAGCGAGAGCTACTGCGGGAACTGGTGCGATAGCGGCATGCAGGACAGGCAGCGGCAGCGGCAGCTGAGTTATGTCCACGTACTGGTGCTGTACATCTAGACATGTCGTAATCCTTTTATATGGGAGCGACTAGCCCCAGGGCACAAAACGTGCCCTGAGCTCTGTTAAGCGACTAAATCAATTGCTCGCTTTTGGGCGAATGACGATGCGGAACGGTTGGCCGTTAGCACGTCGAATCACCTTCCCCGATTTGGTGGTGATCGTCATACGGTAAATGACCTCGCCTTCCGCCTCGGGCTTTTCGAACATCTCAAGCTGGGACATAAAATGTCTCCTATGAGGTGGCTCAAACACAGAACTCGCTCCCTTGCGGAGGGAGCCCATAGGGGCTACCATCCACAAGCTTTTTCCACAAAGCGCGAGAGACATCTGGAACCAATTCAGACGTCTTTTCCCAAAGGCCGGTCAAGTTCGTACCTTGACCGGCCTTTCTGTTTCTGGCGTTCTGACATCCCATCCAAGCCTCCTTTTTGAATCGCCTAAGGTGCTATGGATAGATATGTATCACAACCATAACTAAACTCTATCATCATCATTTTGATGACGTCAAGCACTCGTGTGTTATCATTGTTGCTAGATGCGCCCGATCAGATATTGGATATTCAGCAAGACAGGTAAGAAGGCAAGACGGAGAGCAAATGATTGATTTGAGCGAATACAGCCAAGCGCAACGGGAGCGCCTGGTGTACATAGATTTTCGCCTGTACTTCACGGGGGCCGTTTCACGAACTGATCTCATGGATCGTTTCGGGGTGGGCGCGGCAGCTGCCACCCGCGACTTCGCGCAGTATCGGGAGATTGCTCCTGAGAACACTGAGCTGGACACTGTGACCAAGCATTATGCGATACGCGAGACGTTCTCGCCTCTAATCGTGCACTCGCCTGAGCGCGTGCTCACGGCGCTTTCCCAAGGGTACGGATACGGTCTAGATGGAGAGAAGCCGCTCATCCTGAACGAATCCATTTCGCTGCTCAGCAAGCCAAAGGTAGAGGTTTTGGCGCCGATCTCGCGCGCGATCAGCCTCAACCAGGTGGTAAAAATCAGCTATACCTCGGGGTCGGGCGAGTCTGAGCGGGAAATCGTGCCGTTCGCGGTCAGTTGCGATGGCTTGCGCTGGCATGTCCGAGCGTACGATCGGAAACGCCAGAAATTTGTGGACTTCGTTTTGGCTCGAATCGGTACGGCTCAGACTCAGTGGGGGGCTAAACCCAAGAACGACGAAAACCAAAAGCACGATGATCAGTGGAATCGAATGCTGGATCTCCCCCTCGTGCCGCACCCTAATAAGAATTATGCGCAGATTGTGATGCTCGACTACGAAATGCCTGGCGGCGTGCTTAGGCTGCGAGTGCGCGCAGCGATGGCTGGGTACGTCCTGCAGCAATACCACGTGGACTGCTCACCTGACCACAGCATTGAAGACAATGCATACCGCCTATGGCTCAGTGATCCCTTGGCTCTCTATGGGGTAGAAAGCTCAATGTTCGCGCCGGGATACAGAAGCCCAAATGGAGACTTGGGCGGGAGCGATAAAGTTGGAGCGAGTTGAACGAGCTGCGATTTATGTAAAGCGAGATGCTATGTCATATGTGTTCATGAGCCTCGTAAGCTACTGATTCGACAAAATCGCTTCTGACGTCCACTCACTCAACGGGCCATGTCCTTCGTGTTCATGGCGCGTCATTGAATGAGGTGGCTGCCGATGAAGCTGATTCAATGCCGTTTCTCTTCAGGTCAGCGTGTGCCGTTGGTCGTTCAAGCAGGTAACGCGGCGCCGTTGCCCATGCTTGTCCCGTTCATCTACGTTCAACTCAAGCTAAGGTACCGCGTTTACAACACTGCTGCGGCACATCTGAGTGCGATCCAGGCTTTATATCTATGCCAAAAGCTGTGGCCTCAATATTGATGACGCCATCTTGGCCTGCCACTTCGAGCCGATTCTGGCTTTATTGGACGGTTACGCCATCTGGCTCCAAAGCAGCCGTCAAACCGACAAGCTGGTCGCCAGAATCGGCAAAGCTGAAATTGCACCTTCTCCGAAGATCGATCCGCGTACCCGTGACCGGTACCTGCGGTTGCTTAAGCAGTACCTGTCCTGGTGTGTCACCCGATACATCCCGCGCGCTCGCCAAAATTCAACCGCCCTGGCTAACATCGAGGTGGTATCGCGACAAAGAGGCTCAAAATAAGGCGCTCAGGGAGGGTAAGTCGAAGCAGGAATGGCCGCACAGCAAACACAACACCCTACACATCGCACCACACCCACTCGACTGGAGCGATTCGCTGGCATTTGCTCGTCTCGCTGGTTACGTACAAGCAGTAGCGAACGCGAAGGGCATACCACTCCGGTGGGATGGCGACTGGGACGCCAAATCGAAAGATGAGCGATTCCTTGATCTTGTCCACTTGGAGCTTTGCTGACGAAGCGTTTCCCTGCTGCCGCTGGTAGGATGGCACTTTCACATCGCTGGCAGGGAAGCGCATGTTCGATCTACTCAAGCTGCTCACTGATAACAGCCCGTCGCTCACCCGCGATATGCAGGAATGGATTAAGCAGTATCGGCCAGACGCAGCCTGGAACATCTACTCAGACTACTGCGTTGGCAACACAGAGAAAGCGAACGACAGCTTTTCCTTCGTCATCACGCTCAAGCATGACACTGACAAGAATTTTTCAGAGTATATCGCGAACGTGGCTCCGAAGGATCTGAAGAAGACACGGCAGGCGTCAGAAGGCCTGATCTCCTACCTCAACTGCCCGGGAGCTTTCAGCGTTTCGTTCATCGTTGAGCGAGATTCTAAGCTGCTTCGTGACTTCATCACTGATGACAACATTCATGGGTTCTGCCTGGGTCTGCGGGAATTGATCGCGTCATGACTAGGTGAACCAGGAATCGATAAAGGGTATTGGCAACGAATTGACAGGGCGCTGGGAGACTTTGCCTCCGAGGTGAGGCGCAAGAAATTCAATGCCAAGCTTGCAAGACAGGTGTTGCTGACCTCGACCTTTGCTGCATTCCTCTTCCTAACACTGAATCAGCTTAAAGAGCCCGCCTACATTCGGTGGATCACTGATCGAGATGCGACATTCGAAAAATACAACGAAGTGGCATTCGACATCGCTTTTGTGCTGTTTCTCGTTGCTCGTCTTCAGTCGGGGGCAGTAAAAAATCCAAACAAGCCCCAATACATTTTCGCATATCCTTTTATGGACGGTAAAACTGACTACGCAGAACATGTAAGGCTTCCCGATTACCTTGCAGGGCTTTGCGCTGACATCAAATTACCCTCTATGGAATTCACACACACCAAATTTGAAAAAATATTTGGGAGTGCCATCATCAACTCTACGAACAATGTTGTTCTTCAAATTCTCGGCAACCCAGAAAAAAATAACGGCTAGGCGCCTAGCCTTTAAGGAAGAATTATGAGCTCGTTTTAGCGAAATACTTATCGCCAACTCTTACCACTTTTTGTGGGAGCAAGACTTCACAGCCAAATATAAAAAGAAGAGATTTGAGGTGTACATCCCAAATGCAGAAGAGGTACATGTCGGATATGATCTTGGATTCGCCCTACCACTTCGAAACTTTAACTTGAACGGCGATCAGTTTTTTGAGTGGATGAAAGATAGGATAAGCGACACATCCTCAGCCGACAGTGCTTTTTTGATGGCTTACTTTTATCAGTACAAGGTTCTCGACTATGTAACACGCCTCTCATCGACACGCAACAAATCTACAAAAGAAGGACTTGTTCTAAAAGGATATATTGCGAGCGCTCCTGCATACAGGATAGAGCTTTATACCGAAAGAAAACTTTATGCCAATAGAACAAGACGCCGTCCATTCAGCCAGCATGAGGCACTATGCCGCCTTACCAAAGTCAAAGGAACTAATATCTACTATTGTGCACCAAAATTCTTGCTATCCAACGGCATCCCCCATGTTTCAACAAGATCTGTCAACGACCTTAACCTTGTTCAGGTAACAAATCAGACTTCAACATACAGAGATAAAGAAACACATTACATCTACTTTCAGACCATCTCGGGCGCTAACGCGCAGTGGTGCTCCCTTCCAACCCCTGCGTTTGTATCAAGAGAAAGAGACCTTCCGCCTCTGCTTACGCCCAAGCAATTGCTCCAATTGATGAAAGCAAATTATCTGGCGTACAGCGATGTCGAAACCATCGACTTTAAAGAAGTACGCATCACTGACGATGACCTCAGCAGAGAAACATTTTTAGGCTACTTATCAATGATGCCTGAATGCACCAGATTTGTGGCATTCGCTGACTAATACCAGCTTCGCTGAAGCTGACCAGCGGGCAGTTTGCTGAGTAAATTGTATTTATTGAAATGTATATTTATAACACAAGTATGAAGGGAGGGATCATGGTCAATAATTTTCATGATTCTGACTGTCGGGAATAGTTCGGCGGCCTCGCCCTCTCTTCAGCCATTTTAGAGTAGCAACTCACTTTTTTGGATGCGATTTTTTGCTCGAATATATTTAAGCGCTAAACCCCAACCTGCTGAGACATCGCAGTTGGGGCCTATTTTTTTGAGTAATCAACGACCGTTTATACTGCTACTTCTTCATGAGTAAGAATATGGCAACGCTGTAGGCTTGTGCAATTGCCGCAGTCATTGCGGAGTCAAGCGATGAGATCGACACGTCATCAATCTTCAGACCAGTATTTTTCATCAAGAATACGAGTGCATCTGGTTTTTCAAGACTATAAGAGTTATCCGACAACCAACGCCCGACCATAATAAATTTTTCCCCGGCTTCCTTTGCAGCATCTGCGTCAGAGATTATCAGATCGAAGAAGTCTGGATAAAACATAACTTGAGGAGTGTACATTAATTGAAGAGCGACATCATCATTATTTGAATCCAGGCCGAGACTTTCTTCAACAGTCAACCTAAGATTATTTGCATAGGCTGTGGACACAAGCTGCATCAAGCCAACAAAGTTCTTAGAGCTTTGCATTCTGTCATCGTGAAACGATGCCAAATCGATAGCAATTTCCATGAGCCCGATCAGCGGATTGATATATAGCTTTTTTATCCGATCTTCTACAGATGAATCTTCTGCAATAGCAGAATACTTTTTGTACAGCTGCTCAACAACCCGCTCAACTCTCATATGTATCCTTACTTCAAATGAAAATGGCTGCAAAACGTGGCAAATCATAGCACAATGCCACGCCCAAGCCTGACAGATTCAGGATGCGTGTGTCATATCAAGGCGTGATGGTCGCCCTCGCTGACATGCGGGCTATTTCTTGAGAACAGTGCACGATCCTGCATACGAGTTGACCGCTCCAAATTCGCGGGCGAAACCGTAATAGCGCTGATTTGTCCAGTCGATGTGGAAGTACCAATCCTGGAGCTCGCCCGTGAGGAGCAGGAAGCCACTGCCTTCCGACCAATTCGGGTCTGTGTGCAAGAAAATATCATACTGGATGTCGACGATTTTTTGGAGTAAGCGGTCCTCTCTTTGAGCCTGAAAAAGTCATAACCCTGTGGCTGATCGTATGAATACTTGGTGTGATTCCCCTCTTTCGTGATCGTTACCTTGCCGCCGTACTCAACAAGTGAGCCGCAGCACCATGAATCGTCCCCGATTCTCTAAACACCTTGCAAGCTCATTGCGTAACGTTTTTCAAACTCTACTGGTGACATCTGATTGTTGAAACTATGGCGAAGTTTTGCGTTGTAGAACATCTCGATGTAATCGAACACATGAATGCGAGCATCTTCCCACATGGTGTAGATTGTTCGCTTGATCCGCTCCCGCTTTACATGGAGTGAGAATGATCTGCGCGCTTCCTGCTGAAAAGCTACTTTTAATGATTGTAGCTATTCGTGCGCAAGCAAAATTTTCCGATCAATAGCTTTCCTCAGCCCATGGTTCTCGTGGGGCAATTATCGAATACTGCCATTACCAGCACCCATCTTTTCAAGGTTGAAACGACTCATGGCAAGGAAGAAGGCAAAAAACTCCACAAGTAACGGCGTCCTGATCATTTTCGCTCTGGCCTTCGGCGCAGTCGCATCTATTTCGAAAAACTCGCATTTAATTCGATAACCTACAGGTGCCATTTAGGTATTTCTGCTGATCGCCTTGTGTTTCGCGTTACTCATAGCGGGTTCCTACGCGGAACTTGTGACCAAATATCCAGATGCCGGTGCCTCTGCCTTGTTCGCCGCAAGGGCCTTCAAGTAGCCACTGATCTCGTTCCTGATGGGGTTTTGCATGCCAGCAGTTGGGGTGACCAGTGCGGCGGGACTTCGTTGGCATTTGTCGGCGACTACCTCTCAGCGTTTATGTAAGCCTCACCGCCAGTCAGGCATTGGTGTTTCTTGGCGTCATCGCGCTGCTCAATATTTGCGGCATCAAGGAGCTCCTCTCTGCCAATCTGCTCATGACCTTCATAGAGATATCCGGCCTGCTCATATGCGCTCCTTCACGCTGCCTTGGCCCGGCGGCAATATAGAGGCGTTAACGAGTCCCGTCGCCGTCGAATGACCGGTCGATCTCTTGGCTGACATTGCGATGAGAACCTTCTCGGTTGAGCCTTTCATAATCATCAAGCAGTGCGGTGACGCCCCTTTGCAAAATGAGTCGTGATCAAGGTCAATCCGCTTCTGCGAGAAGTCATTCGGGCCATGTTTGCCATCCACGACCGGCTGCTTTCGGCCGATTCTGTTGAAAAAGTCGGTTTTTCAGCTGACCTGAACTCAGGCACGACCATCGCCTAAGAACCGACTCACCACATTGAGTAGTTTCTCGGCCCTTCGTTGACCGTTGCTGCTCAGTTAGTGGGTTAATTTGAGGTTTTTTGCTGAGTGCAGGCGCACCTATCTCGTGACAGGTGGCCCTTGAGATGTAAATTTAGCCAGCCGTCGCAGGTTCTGTACCGCAGCGGCCAGCGTGAATTCATCAGTCGCGCCACTCATGCCACGTAGTCTCAGGCGATCCAGTTTCAGGATGCGCTTGAGGTGGGCAAACAACATTTCGACCTTCTTACGTTCGTGGCGAGAGTGCACGTACACAGGTGTCGTTGCGATTCGCCGAGCCACATCGCGCGCGGCTTCATGGATGCTGCGGGCGATCTTGCGGAACGCAGTGTTCGGGCAGCACTTGGCTTTCATCGGACAGGCAACGCAGTCGGTCTGCCTGGATCGGAAGATGGTGGTGTTGGCTTTGGTGACGTGCGAACGCTCGTTCTTGAAGGCTCGCCATTCGCTACGTAATGCATTGCCAGCCGGGCAGCAGTATTCCTCAGTCTCTTCATTCCAGCGGAAATCGTTGCTCGAAAAACTGTCGTTCTTGCGTTCGGTTTTGTCCCACACCGGCACATGTGGCTCGATGTCCTTTTCCTCCACCATCCAGGCCAGCATCGGCGCGGTACCGTAAGCGGTGTCGCCAATCAGGCGTTCCGGCTTGATGTCGAACTGCGCTTCGACCCGATCGATCATCGTCTTGGTGCTCTCGACTTCTGCGGTTCGATGAGCCGGTGTGGGTTCCACATCCATGATCACGCCGTGCTCGGTATCGATCAGATAATTCGTGGAGTAAGCGTAGAACGCTGGGCCACCTGGAGCTGCGGTCCAGCGGGCTTGAGGATCAGTCAGCGATAGGCGCTTCGGTAGCGTTTCGGCCAGAGCCTCTTCATCGAGTGCCTCAATATACTCACGCACGGCGCGGGTGCTCAGGGCTGGATCGCTCCAGTTGACCGGTTCATCACCCGGTACGCCGCGCTGCCGGCTGGCATCCGCTTTGATGATGCTGGCGTCCACGGCAAAGCCTTCGCCCTTGACCAGGTCGGCGTCCATGCAACGACGCAGCACTTCATTGAACAGCCAGCGAAACAGATCGCTGTCCCGAAAACGGCCGTGTCTATTTTTGGAAAAGGTCGAGTGATTGGGGACTTCATCTTCAAGGCTCAACCGGCAAAACCAGCGATACGCCAGGTTCAAATGGGCCTCTTCGCACAGCCGACGCTCTGAGCGAATGCCGTAGCAATAGCCCACGATCAGCATGCGGATCATCAGTTCGGGATCAATCGACGGACGCCCAATCGGGCTGTAAAAATCGGCGAGGTAATGGCGCAAGTCGCTCAGATCGAGACACCGATCAATGCTACGCAGAAGGTGATTGGCGGGGATGTGGTCTTCAAGGTTGAATGAGTAAAACAGCCGTTCCTGCCCACTCGATAACTGTCCCATCATGCTGCGTGCTTCCCTGCTGGCCGATGCGCGGATTTTGCCGCAGGCCAGACAGGGGAGCTACTTTTTCAACAGAATCGGCCATAAACGGCCCCTCCAAGGAACTGCGCGCAGCCTTCCGCAGCTTGCGCTAGGTACACAGCTTAGGCTTGGCCTGCTCATTGTTCTGATGGGCAGCCTCCCCCACCAATATCGATTTAGTAGAACCACAGGACCACGCCATATATTGATAAACGCAACACCGATGGATAAAAGGACGTCGAGAGCATCATGCCGACAGGGCGTGACTACGGGGTGGGCGACATCAAACAGGCCATTTATGGCTTTCGCGGCAGTGAAAGCGCCTTGATGCAGGCCATCCTCAAGTCACTTCCACAACTCGGCACCTTGACGGCGCGGGTGCGGGTGTTGATCGAGTCGTGACTCTCTGATGAAGTCGCCGGTGGCACTGCCGTGATATTGGCCAGCGCGTAGTTCACCAAACTAATTCCGGTCCTGAGCAATCAGGACCGGCGCTGGCAGTTCAGTCCAATCGGATATCCAACCCAAGCCCCGGCAGGCACCATTCCTGCCAACTTTCGTCTACGGCCGCACGCTCTTCAGCGTTGGCACAAAAATCCTTGGCCAACTCGAACAACGCCGCCACTCGCTGCCGGCGCTGCTCCGTGGTCATCTCGTCTCTGATCCCAACGGTCTGTACAGTCTGGAGAATTTTCGTGCATTGGGCCTCATCCAATCCCTCCGGAAAGATGGAAAAGCACGTTTTCTGACTGACATGCAGCAGCGGTGGCAGTACGCGCAGGATCAATCGGTGCAGTGCTTTATCGCCCGTGACCACTGCAGGTGTGCCAATAAATGAATAACCCTGCTGGCGTAGCGTCGGCAGTATCAACCATAGGTTCAAATCCCCCGCCCGGTTGCGCAGGTACGGCACTGTGATGTGGCTGCCCTCAACCTTTTGTCCCGACTGGAAAGCCAGGAAGGAATCCAGATACGAGTAGGCAGGCTTCGTATCCCCGTCGAGTTTGAGCGCCTGCTTACTTTTCAGCACAACCCCTAAGGCAGTCAACATAAGGCTGGAAGTGAAGCGCGGAATATCAGCTTGGCCAATTCGATCAAGCTCAGCCAGCGCCGTATCCACCGGCATCTTCCTCGACAGCAATGATTTCATGATCACTACATAGGGAAAAATGAGGCTGAACTGCGTCTTCAGTGCCGCTTCATTCCTGCGTAAAATTGCCACTTGTTGCTCGGCGAAATTCGCTCGAAAGTTAAAGCCCAAATCGCACAAGGTTTGGGTCATCGCGTCTATCCGGGTAATCGGGTCAGCGCGAAACTCTGGATTGGAAAACCACTGTTCCATCAGCGCCGGCAACGGATTCAGAATTGACTGGTCTCGGACGTACTGCGGTAGCTGGCGCGCCCAATCCACTTTACTCAGGGCATTGGTGTCCAGAAATAGCTCATAGGGACCATCGCCTTTCTTTGCATTCAGAAACGGCCACACCACTGCGCAACCACTTGGTGTGAGCACGCATCGTTCGTCATAAGGCACAGCGATATTAAGTTGCTGCATTGGAACACGAACCTCATCGCATTACTGTTTTTGAAGCCCTAAATCTTATAGGTGACAGGCTACCCTTGCATGGCATCGTTCAAACGCATCCGCTGATTGATTATTGCGTCTCACAACTGTATTCCGGCCGGCGTATTTATGCGCCCTGCACCGACGGGGATACTGCCCCACTGTCGCCTTTCGGATAAACGCTCATGACGAAGTCTGATTTCTCCGCCTGGTCCTGGACCGCAGGGGCAGGCATCGACGCAGAGATCTGGCTCTCTTCGATCTGGCCATCGGCAGCAAGCTTCGAGCCTGCGATTTAATGAAGCCCAAGCTCCGCGTGCGCGATGTCGCTCCTGGCGAGTACGTATCATCACGAGCCATGGTGATGCAGCAGAAAACGCAGCGGCCGTCAGGATTACTAACTCCTTTTTCTATATTTTCGTCGCAAGTTCATCGTAACGGCAGAAAGCATTGGCAAGCTGCATCTGGCGGGGTGTTCGGCATTGAGCCTCAAACAAAGTAGGTGACGCAACGAGTACACAAACACATTTTGCACGTGATGTAGCGACATTCAGTCGGTTTAGGCTGTAGAGAAACTCCATGCCACGCGGTGCATCGACGTAACTTGATGTTGTCATCGAGTAAATAACGATCGGCGCTTCCTGTCCTTGGAATTTGTCGACAGTTCCGATCCGAGCGCCCGAAATGCGGTCCTGTAGCTCGAACACCTGCGCATTGTAGGGAGCAATGATTAATATATCTTGAAGCGATATCAGTCGCTCAACACCATGTCTGTCGATCCAGGTAGTGCCTGACGCAAGGATTTCCTCCACGAGCGTTCGAACGCAATCAGCCTCTTCCGGCGATGAACTCTGATTGCCTTCAGAAACGACTGCAACATAGCGGAGGCCTGAACCATTGAGGCGTCCGGGTGAGCGAATTGCTTGAGCCTCCAATCCTGGGCGAGGATGAAGACGTCCCTCGTAGAATAGTTCGGACGTATAGGAGCAGATGTCCGGATGAAGACGCCATGTCTCCGCAAGAAAAAGTCCTCGGTCAGACGCAATCGTCTGCTCTTCACCTAGAATATGATGCAGAGCTGAAACATCAGTGCCTTCTGGATGACTACCCTGCATCGGCTGATCGAGTTGTTGCGGATCGCCTAGCAACACAACGCTATTCGCCGCTTGTGATACAGCAATTACATTCGCAAGCGCCATTTGCGCCGCTTCATCAATAAACAGCACATCTACGGATTGCGCTGCATCAGGCGACGCCCACAGCCAAGCAGTCCCTCCTGCCACGTTTGCTCTGCTGCCGATGGCGTTTAGCAAATCATCATTACTTTTTACAAATCGCAATCGCTGCTGATCTGGTTCCATCTCCGAAGGTTTTTGAAAGCAGCAAACATCAATTCCCATTTCTTCAGAAGCCTTCACAACTCCATCGAGAAGGTTACGGATGACCTTGTGGCTATTGGCAGTCACTCCAACAGTCTTCCCGGCTTGTACCAGAGAACAGATCATGCGTGAGCCTGTGTGCGTCTTGCCGGCACCTGGTGGCCCTTGAATTGGAAGCAGTCCACTTTCGATATGTGCCGCAACACGGAGTGCGGAATCTAGGGCAGGCTCACCTTCATGCTGGATCGGTTGATTGCCTATACGAGGGGGCAGACGCATCAGAGGATCACGAGCGGCCTGAAAGGGTCCGCCTCCCTCCATCCCATGAGCAACGACATGTTCGCCGATGCGAACAAGCGCATTGGCGAGGACAGTCGTATTAATAACTGTGTGGGAAAAAACTGCCTCAGGATGAATATTTGCACTGTCCCCTCTTTTCTTAATATCGACCCAACGTTCATCCAGAGAAATTGCGTCGACGCTGCCTAGCTTCCTGCCTCCCAAAGTGTGCAAATCCTCACTGCCGCGCATCTCCGTTTCTTGAGGAGGGAAGCTGTAGCGATGAATGGGTGCCTTAGCGGTTCCCCCATTCACGCCCACAAATGTTAGACCTGAAAGTCCAGCTCGCTCGTCGAGCAAATCTTCTGCCATAAGGTCGGAAAGGCGGAAATACTCCCACCAAAGCGCCTTCTGTTCTCGCCGGTGCCAGTCGAGCGAATGCGCGAGAATCCATCGAGCATGCTCCTCGGCCGTGCGCTCCGCCGCATCAGTAGGAACCCCGTCCGTCAACCGTTCGATAAGCCCAATGATCTTCTCTTGCCATTCACCAAGTGCCTCGCTTGGCACGCTCCCAGGGACTTCCGGTCGAGGAATGATATTGCCAACGTTGATCAAGTTGGTGCGCTGTATTTCTAGCCAGTCCCGAAGTCGCCATGTAGATACGCAATCATCTCGGTTGTATCCAGTCACAACAGAACGATCAACATCATTGATGAACGCTAAATCTCCCAGCTCAAGACATGCTTGAACCTTAGCAAGCGCCTTGTTTGCTTCTGAAAGTTCTGTATCTCGGCTGAAATCGTATAAGGGCTCAAGCTTTTTGATCGAGTAACTTTCCACGCTCGCTCGCAGACCATTTCGTATCACGCTGTAAAGGTCAACGAAACGTTTAGAGCGCAGAAGAGCATCAATCTCTTCTTCACGACTTGCATGACGCCCCATCAACCGTTTTAGAGCAGCCGGCTCATAGGGTGCGAAATGGTAAATGTGCAGATCCGGGTATTGCTCCTGTCGAGCGACGACGAAATCGATGAAACGCTCGAAATTCAGTTTTTCCTCCTCACGAGATAGCGCCCAGTCAGCCGTATAAGCGATGCCATTGTTACCATCAATAAAAGTATAACCAAACAAGTACTCAAGGCCGCCTTCCCCAGCAAATGGGTCGCCCTCCAGATCGAAGAAGATATCCCCGACTGAAGGTTCGGGTAAGCTCGCTAAACCGAATCCCTCCGTAACAGGTAAAAGTTCGTGAAGCACGCTCCCTGCTTCGCGTCCCTCGACCTGAATGCGCGCCTGCTCTCGTACCCGCTCGTACGAATGTACTGCCCCGCGCGAGGGTCTCCATGGAAGCGGAACCGGCATTGCTGCTAGATCCGTCATAGTTTCTATGCCGTGCCGTCTTAACTCATCGATATGGACTTTGGTAATCCCGGCCACAAGCGAGAGATGGTCATCCTCTCGACGTTTCCGGTCGCAACGACTCTGCCAACGACAGATGTCGCAATGCTCCTTCGGTTCAGGATAGATCAACTCCCCCGCATGCTCGATAGCAGCTACAAGACTGCTTTTGACTCGTCGGAAGTACGCTGCGTAATCGTCCATTCGATACATCTGTGGCTCATACCCGGACCATGGGGCAACTACATAGCTATGTGTCGGGCAACCCCCTTGGATGGTGCCGACTAGATCGGCGTACAAGCAAAGCTGCAAGACAGTTCCACCTTTCGTCTCACGAGCAAGCTTGGTATCGATCACCTCATAAGACCATGCTCCAAGATTGCTCTCGGCCTCTACTCGCCTGAGGACATCCGTGCGACCCACCCAACCATTCGCGCGAAACGCGCCTTGTACTATGATCTCATCCCCAGCGAGCATGGCGCTCCTTGTGCGCTCAACCGATTCGTCATCAACTCCGATACCGTCAATGATTGTCACGGATAGACCCTGGGATCGTAGGTGCTCGACAAAGCCTTGTTCATGTCGCGTGCCACGCTCCCATAAAATCTGCAGCAATGGGTCCCAGATAGCAGGGCGTTCTAGCTCGCCATTCGCCACCGCTAAGTCAAGGCTCGTTAAGTGCCGGCAGTTAAGATGTCCAACCAAGTCAGAAGCACTAAGAAAAATCGAATCGCCTTGCCTTTGCATTTGATTCCGACCTCATCAAAAGTCCATTCAGATGCTCTGTCGTCCAAATGCCAGCTCAAGTGACTTTTAGGATTAGCCAAAGCGAATGCCCGCTCGTCGAGTGTAGTCAATAGTGAAAGATCCACTGTGGATCGAAAAACAGGCACTCAAACATACCCCGTCGAGCTCTACCTTAGAGCTTCATCCTCATCACGACGCGACTAGGAACCATGGAATGAATCGCAAGCAGTTTCTCGAGCAACCGGACGTGCTCGGCCTTATCGAGTGGCTAATCGAAAACCTCCCCACTCTGCCAGTGCATCTGAAGGTCGCGCGCAGCAGGTTTGTGCGCAAAGCGATCGACTGCAAGGTTCAAGGTATCGAAGCGGTTCAGGCGGAATACCAGTGGGGCGGGAACTGGGAGACGGTTAAGGCGGAGCTGCGCCGGCTGCGTATTCGCTTGCGCCTGGCGGTTCGCGCCCGCGATGAGTTCGCCACGCATGGAGCCTGCGAAGCGATCCTAGCGTGGGGAAATGTCGATGGCGCCGTCGGATTCCTCAAGGAGCAAATGCACGATAAGAACTTGGTGAATTACCTAAAGCAGTGCCAGGCGCTTCTCGCGCTGGACCGCAAGCAGCAGCTCAACCACCTCACCAAGCAGAAGATCCTAAGATTCGACTCGGGCATGACTAAGATCCATGCCCTGCTTGACACCACAGGCTCTCCCATCTATGACGGCCGGGTCGGTGCCGCCATCGCGCTGCTCTACCACCTGTACCGCCAAGGCACCGGCACCACTGCGTCGCAGGCACTGGACTTCGCCTGGGGGCCAGGGATTGGCGACCAGATTCGAAACCCACAAGACTTAAAGCTTGGCTACAACGGTACACCGCGACTCTCCACCACCAGTCGCCACCTTTGGGCACGGCGCCAGCTCCAATTAGGTTGGATCATTCGCGCGGCGCTAGAAGGGTCCGAACTATTCGCCAAGCAGCCTCACCTGGTAGACCGCTGCCACGCCTTTGAAGCTGGATTGTTCATGATGGGCTACGACCTACGCAGTTTAGTCCCCGACGGCTATACGATCCCGGTGCCGCCCAAGCCTAACTACCGAGTACGCAGGATGACCCGAGCGACCTGAGATAAACAAGCTGCTGGTTGACCTGTATGTAGTTCTCAATAAGCAAGAAAATAGTCTTAAACACTCAAAAACATCAGGACCTGAAGAGAAAGACCAAACAACATTGGTAAAGAGACCACGCGTGAGCGCCAAAGACTGCGTCCGCCCACGCGGAAGCCGCGAGGATTCCACCCAGAGCCAGTGGTTTTGTGGGGGTAAAAACGACCAAAAATAAAAAATGGTCGCGAGATAAAATCTCGCAACCCCTTGAATTATATGGTCGGGACGGAGTGATTCGAACACTCGACCCCTAGCACCCCATGCTAGTGCGCTACCGGACTGCGCTACGCCCCGACTGATGTTGCATTTCGCTCTTCACCTCTAAGAGCGCTCAAGAATATATCGCAAGCTTTTGAAAACTGGAAGTATTCAAACGCAGCTTTTTATTTCTTGAGTACCACCAGCACATCTTCGAGCTCGGCGATCATCTGGCGGATCATTTGCTTGTACTGGGTGGTGTCGTCTTTGGCTTCATCGCCGGACAGACGCAAACGTGCGCCGCCGATGGTAAAACCCTGATCGTAAAGGAGCGCGCGGATCTGCCGGATCATCAGCACGTCCTGGCGCTGATAATACCGGCGGTTTCCGCGGCGTTTGACGGGGTTGAGTTGAGGAAACTCCTGCTCCCAGTAGCGCAGCACGTGTGGCTTTACGGCACACAGCTCGCTGACTTCACCAATGGTGAAGTAGCGTTTGCCCGGGATGACGGGTAGTTCGTCGTTATGACTTGGTTCCAGCATAAGCCTCAACTCGGGCCTTCAACTTCTGCCCTGGACGAAAGGTGACCACACGGCGAGCCGTGATCGGGATTTCTTCCCCCGTTTTCGGGTTGCGGCCAGGCCGCTGGCGTTTGTCCCGAAGATCGAAATTGCCGAAACCGGACAATTTGACCTGCTCGTTGTCTTCAAGAGCGTGCCTGATCTCCTCGAAAAACAGTTCGACCAATTCCTTGGCTTCCCGCTTGTTCAGGCCCAGCTCTTCATACAGACGTTCCGCCATCTCAGCTTTCGTCAAAGCCCCCATACGTCACTTCCTTAACGTGGCGTTCAACCTTTGTTCGAGCGAGGTGAGGATATTTTGCGTCGTCGAATTCACCTCATCGTCATTAAGAGTGCGCGATGGATGCTGCCAGGTCAAGCCAACTGCAAGGCTTTTTCTATCAGGATCAATGCCTTTACCCTGATAAACGTCAAACAGCCTTAGATCTGTGAGCCATTCGCCTGCATTTTCACGGATTACGTCCAATACAGCCGAGGCTGCAACGTCTTTGTGCGCGATCAGTGCAAGGTCACGACGCACTTCAGGAAAGCGCGACAACTCGTGGAATTTCGGCATTTTACCGAGTGCCACTTCCGCCAGAACCAGCTCGAAAACAAAGACTGGACGATCCAGACCCAAAGCTTTCGACAGTTCCGGGTGAATGGCGCCGATGAAGCCGACTTCACGCCCTTCGCGCTCAATGCGTGCGGTTTGACCCGGGTGCAGCGCCGGGTGTTTGCCCGGTGCGAAAGTGAACGAGTCCAGCGCACCGGCAAAACCCAGTACAGCTTCTACGTCAGCTTTGACGTCGAAGAAGTCCACAGTATCGCGACCCTGCGCCCAACCTTCCGGCAGACGGCTACCGCAGACAACACCGGACAGCATCGGCTCTTGCTTCAGACCTTCCAGCTGACCAACGAAGCGCAGACCGCTTTCGAACAGACGCACGCGATCCTGCTGACGATTCAAGTTGTGCTGCAACGCCTTGACCAGACCCGGCCACAACGACGGACGCATAGCGGCCATGTCATTGGAGATCGGATTGGCCAACAACAGCGGCTCGACGCCTGGGTTGAACAGTTCGAACTGCTTTGGATCGATGAAGCTGTAAGTGATCGCTTCCTGATAACCGCGCGCCACCAGCAGACGACGCAGCTCCGGCAGATCGCTACGCGCTTCAGCCTTGGCTTGTGGCGCCAGACGCGCTTGCGGGTAACGAACCGGCAGACGGTTGTAGCCGTACAGGCGAGCCAGCTCTTCGATCAGATCGACTTCCAGACTAATGTCGAAGCGATGGCTTGGCACTTCTACGCGCCACTGGCCTGCACCATCGGCGGAAATGTTCAGACCCAAGGCGCTGAGCAGACGCTCGACCTGCGCCGAATCCATTTCCATGCCGAGCATCTGGGTAATGCGCTGGGCACGCAGGGTGATCGGCGCGATCGACGGCAGATGTTGCTCGCTGACTGTCTCGATGATCGGGCCGGCTTCGCCGCCAGTGATTTCCAGCAGCAGGCCGGTGGCCCGCTCCATGGCTTCACGGGCCAGCTGCCAATCCACACCACGCTCGTAACGGTGCGAAGCATCGGTATGCAGGCCGTAGGAACGAGCTTTGCCCGCGACCGCGATCTGATCGAAGAACGCACTTTCCAGGAATACATCGCGAGTGGTCGCGGACACGCCGCTGTGCTCGCCACCCATCACACCGGCAATCGCCAGAGCGCGGGTGTGGTCAGCGATCACCAGCGTATCGCTACGCAGGCTAACTTCCTGACCGTCGAGCAGAACCAGTTTCTCGCCCTCTTCCGCCATGCGCACGCGGATACCGCCATTGATTTCGGCAAGATCGAAAGCGTGCAGCGGCTGACCCAGCTCGAGCATCACGTAGTTGGTGATGTCGACGGCAGCGTCGATGCTGCGCACTTCGGCACGGCGCAGGCGTTCGACCATCCACAGCGGCGTAGGCTTGGACAGGTCAACGTTGCGGATAACACGGCCCAGGTATCGCGGGCAGGCAGCCGGCGCCAGGACTTCTACCGAACGCACTTCTTCGTGCACGGCAGGAATAGTCATCACGACAGGACGGGTGACCGGAACGGCGTACAGCGCGCCGACTTCACGAGCCAGACCGGCCAGGGACAGGCAGTCGCCACGGTTCGGGGTCAGGTCAACCTCGATGCTGGCGTCTTCCAGATCCAGATACACACGGAAATCTTCGCCCACCGGCGCATCGGCCGGCAGTTCCATCAGACCGTCGTTGCCTTCACCGACTTGCAGCTCGGCTTGCGAGCAAAGCATGCCGTTGGACTCAACGCCGCGCAGCTTGGCCTTCTTGATCTTGAAGTCGCCTGGCAACTCGGCACCGATCATGGCGAACGGAATCTTCAGGCCCGGACGCACGTTTGGCGCACCGCATACGACCTGGAAGGTTTCCGCACCATTACTGACCTGGCACACACGCAACTTGTCAGCATCAGGGTGTTGCTCGGTGCTCAGCACCTCGCCCACCACCACGCCACTGAATACACCGGCGGCCGGCGTAACGCTATCGACCTCAAGACCGGCCATCGACAGACGAGCAACCAGCTCGTCGCGATCTACCTGCGGGCTAACCCAGCCACGCAGCCATTGTTCACTGAATTTCATCCTGCTCTCCTAAGAATTCGTTACGACTAGCGAAATTGCGCGAGGAACCGCAAGTCGTTGTCGAAGAACAGACGCAAGTCGTTCACGCCGTAACGGAGCATGGCCAGACGCTCGACGCCCATACCGAAAGCAAAGCCGGAGAACTCTTCCGGATCGATGCCGGACATGCGCAGCACGTTCGGGTGAACCATGCCGCAGCCCATCACTTCCAGCCAGCCGGTCTGCTTGCAGACGCGGCAGCCTTTACCGCTACACATCACGCATTCCATATCGACTTCAGCGGATGGCTCGGTGAACGGGAAGTACGAAGGACGGAAACGTACGGCCAGTTCTTTCTCGAAGAACACCCGCAGGAACTCTTCGATGGTGCCTTTGAGATCGGCAAAATTGATGTCGCGATCGACCAGCAGGCCTTCGACCTGGTGGAACATCGGCGAGTGGGTGATATCGGAGTCGCTACGGTACACACGGCCTGGGCAGACGATGCGGATCGGTGGCTGCTTCGATTCCATGGTGCGGACCTGTACCGGCGAGGTATGGGTGCGCAGCAGCATGTTGGCGTTGAAATAAAAGGTGTCATGCATCGACCGGGCCGGGTGATGGCCTGGGATGTTGAGCGCTTCAAAGTTGTGATAGTCGTCTTCGACCTCAGGACCTTCGGCGATGCCGTAGCCAATGCGAGTGAAGAACTGTTCAACACGCTCCAGAGTCCGGGTCACCGGATGCAGACCACCGGAGGTCTGACCACGGCCCGGCAACGTCACATCAATGGACTCGGCGGACAGTTTGGCAGCCAGTTCGGCTTCTTCAAACAGGGCCATGCGCGCATTGAGAACGCCTGTTACACGTTCCTTGGCAACGTTGATCAGGGCGCCAACTTGTGGACGCTCTTCTGCCGGCAAATTCCCCAGGGTCTTCATCACCTGAGTCAATTCGCCCTTTTTGCCAAGGTATTGAACCCGGATTTGCTCCAGGGCATTGATATCTTCAGCGCTTTGCACAGCCTCTAGAGCTTGAGAGACCAGCGCGTCCAGGTTTTCCATGTACAGACTCCAGATACAAAATAGGGGAAGAGCTTGAAGGCTCTTCCCCTATTTAAGACGTTTACCACCTGGCCCCACGGAAGTGAGACCGGGTGATTGTCGGGGGTACTTAAGCCAAGGTGGCTTTAGCTTTCTCGACAATCGCAGCAAACACCGCTTTTTCGTTCACTGCCAGATCAGCCAGAACCTTACGGTCGATCTCGATGGACGCTTTTTTCAGGCCAGCGATGAAACGGCTGTAGGACAGACCGTTAACACGCGCACCAGCGTTGATACGAGCGATCCACAGAGCGCGGAACTGACGTTTTTTCTGACGACGGTCACGGTAGGCGTATTGGCCTGCCTTGATTACCGCTTGCTTGGCAACACGGAATACGCGCGAGCGTGCGCCGTAGTAGCCTTTAGCAAGTTTCAGAATTTTTTTGTGACGTTTACGGGCAATGACGCCACGCTTTACACGAGCCATGAGTTACTTCCTCTATTCTTGACTAAAATTAACGAAGGCGCAGCATGCGCTCGACTTTTGCCACGTCAGACGGATGCAGCAAGCTGCTACCGCGCAGTTGACGCTTACGCTTGGTCGACATTTTAGTCAGGATGTGGCTCTTGAAAGCGTGCTTGTGCTTGATACCGTTAGCAGTTTTCAGAAACCGCTTAGCAGCACCACTTTTGGTTTTCATTTTTGGCATGTTCGGATACTCCGCATTCAGTTGATAAACATAATCAGAAGGCCTGCCGTGCCCTGATGATTACTTCTTCTTTTTCGGGGCGATGACCATGATCAGTTGGCGTCCTTCCATCTTAGGATGCTGTTCGACCGAACCGTACTCGAGCAGGTCAGCTTCAACCCGCTTGAGGAGTTCCATCCCCAGCTCCTGGTGGGCCATCTCACGGCCGCGGAATCGCAAGGATACCTTGGCCCTGTCCCCATCACTCAGGAAACGTACCAGGTTGCGCAGTTTTACCTGGTAATCCCCTTCCTCCGTCCCTGGACGAAACTTGATTTCTTTTACCTGAATCTGCTTCTGGTTCTTCTTCGCCGCTGCAACCTGTTTCTTCTTTTCGAAGATAGATTTGCCGTAATCCATCACCCGGCAAACCGGTGGGATTGCGTCGGCAGAGATTTCTACCAGATCAAGCTTTGCTTCTTCAGCAATACGAAGCGCTTCATCAATCGAGACGATGCCAATCTGCTCGCCATCAGCGCCAATTAACCGAACCTCGCGTGCCGAGATATTCTCGTTGATCGGGGCTTTCGGTGCAGCTCGTTTATCTTGTCTCATTTCACGCTTAATAATAATTACTCCGAATCTGGGCGACCACGCCGGGAAACCGCTTGCGCGAGAAACTCAGCGAACTGGGCGACGGGCATCGAGCCCAGGTCAGCACCTTCACGAGTACGCACAGCGACAGTCTGCATCTCGACTTCCTTATCTCCGATAACCAAAAGATAGGGAACCTTGAGCAAAGTATGCTCGCGGATTTTAAAGCCGATCTTTTCATTTCTCAAGTCGGACTTGGCACGAAATCCGCTTTCGTTGAGAGTTTTTTCTACTTCTGCAACAAAATCTGCCTGTTTATCAGTGATATTCATGATCACCGCCTGGGTTGGCGCGAGCCACGCAGGGAATGCACCTTCATAGTGCTCGATCAGAATCCCGACGAAACGCTCGAAGGAACCGAGGATCGCACGGTGCAACATCACTGGATGTTTGCGGCTGTTGTCTTCGGAGACGTATTCAGCGCCCAAACGGACAGGCAGGTTAAAATCGAGCTGCAAGGTACCACATTGCCAGACGCGACCGAGGCAATCTTTCAGCGAAAATTCGATTTTCGGACCATAGAACGCGCCCTCACCCGGCTGCAGATCGTACGGCAGGCCCGCAGAATCAAGGGCTGCAGCCAGTGCGGCTTCAGCGCGATCCCACAGCTCGTCGGAACCGACGCGTTTTTCCGGACGAGTGGACAGCTTCATCTCGACATCGGTAAAGCCGAAGTCGCGATATACGTCCATGGTCAGCTTGATGAACGCAGCGGATTCGGCCTGCATCTGCTCTTCAGTACAGAAGATATGGGCGTCGTCCTGAGTGAACCCACGCACGCGCATGATGCCGTGCAGCGCGCCCGATGGCTCGTTACGGTGGCAGGCACCGAACTCGGCCAGACGCATCGGCAGCTCGCGGTAGCTCTTCAGGCCTTGGTTGAACACCTGCACGTGGCAAGGGCAGTTCATCGGCTTGATGGCGTAGTCGCGGCTTTCCGACTGCGTGGTAAACATGTTGTCGGCGTAGTTGGCCCAGTGCCCGGATTTCTCCCAAAGGCTGCGATCAACGACCTGCGGCGTCTTGATCTCAAGGTAGCCGTTGTCACGCTGCACCTTGCGCATGTATTGCTCGAGCACCTGGTACAGAGTCCAGCCGTTCGGGTGCCAGAACACCATGCCCGGCGCTTCTTCCTGGGTATGGAACAGGCCCAGACGCTTGCCGATCTTGCGGTGATCGCGCTTTTCAGCTTCTTCGATGCGCTGGATGTAAGCCGCGAGCTGCTTCTTGTCTGCCCAAGCGGTGCCGTAAACGCGCTGCAACTGCTCGTTTTTGGCGTCGCCGCGCCAGTAGGCGCCCGACAGCTTGGTCAGCTTGAAGGATTTCAGGAAGCGCGTGTTCGGCACGTGCGGACCGCGGCACATGTCGACGTATTCTTCGTGATAGTACAGGCCCATCGCCTGCTCGTTCGGCATGTCCTCGACCAGACGCAGCTTGTAGTCTTCGCCGCGGGCCTTGAACACTTCGATCACCTCGGCGCGCGGAGTGACCTTCTTGATGACGTCGTAATCTTTTTCGATCAGCTGCTGCATGCGCTGCTCGATGGCGGCCATATCGTCCGGAGTGAAAGGACGCTCGAAGGCGATGTCGTAATAGAAGCCTTCGTCGATGACCGGCCCGATCACCATTTTGGCAGTCGGGTACAACTGCTTGACCGCATGGCCAACAAGGTGCGCGCAAGAGTGGCGAATGATCTCCAGCCCCTCTTCATCCTTTGGCGTGATGATTTGCAGCGTCGCGTCGCTGTCGATGATGTCGCTGGCGTCAACCAGCTTGCCATTGACCTTGCCGGCCACGGTGGCTTTGGCCAGGCCTGCACCAATGGATGCGGCGACCTCGGCTACGGAAACCGGGTGATCGAATGAACGTTGACTGCCGTCGGGAAGAGTAATAGTTGGCATGGCGCCTCCTCTCCTAGTGGTGACCCCTACCAAAGGTCACGTGGGTTGGGATGAGCCAGTACAAGATCCGATCCAGGCCATTCAATGACGAACGCCTGCCTTACAGCGGCAGGAGCCTTGCGGCCAACCGGAAAACCGAACCAGAGTGACTGGGATTCAAATCAGAATGTTCGCACGCTGACCGCAGCCGGGACGGAAAGTCATCCGGTGCCTGTAAACGCTTGAGCCCGGCATGCTAGCACAGATGAGCGGTCACTTATGCCTCTGTTTGAGCAGAAGGCAAATCGTCCGTTTTTATGCCAGAGTGCTGAACTTGAGAGGCCTTTACCCCCTCAGATAACAAGACATTGACCCACAAGGAGCATCCTCGCATGCGTCTGAACACCTTATTCGCCGTAGTCGCCCCTATTGTTCTGTTGGTGCCGCTGGCCGCTCACGCTGATTGGCCGAAGGGCGAACGCGAGAAATACATGGCACAGTGCACCCAGGCGGCTACTCCACAAATCGGCGCCGCTGCTGCCAAATCTCACTGTGCTTGTGGTGCAGATGCCATCAAGTCTTATCCGGCCAGCGACATTCAGGCGTTGATGGACAACAAGGCTACGCCTGAATTGAAGCAGAAAGCGCTGGGCCAAATTGCCAAATGCAAAGCCAACACCCCGGCAAAAAAGTAAGTAAAAAGCACTTCTGACTCGGCTCAGCGCCCCTGAAAACGGCTGAATTTGAGCCTTTTCGGACGATTTATGCAGGTTTTACAGGTTTTTTTATTGTCTTTACTTTTCGCTAAAAGCCTTTGAAACCGGGGCTTTCAGCGTACAAAGGCAGCAAAGAAAACACGACTGATTGGCAAACAGCACGTCCGGGGGGCTACCAAAGCGAACATTTCGACTATGATACCCGGGTGTGCCCAGTTGGCCTGAGCAGCACAGTACTGAAAAATATATGTTTCTTGGAGATACACCATGTCTAATCGCCAAACCGGCACCGTTAAGTGGTTCAACGATGAAAAAGGCTTCGGCTTCATCACTCCTCAAGGTGGCGGTGACGACCTGTTCGTACACTTCAAAGCTATCGAATCCGACGGTTTCAAAAGCCTGAAAGAAGGCCAGACCGTCTCTTTCGTGGCTGAGAAAGGCCAAAAGGGTATGCAAGCAGCACAGGTTCGCCCAGAGTAATTTCTGAGCAGAACTAAAAAAACCCCGTCCATGTGACGGGGTTTTTTATGCCTGAAACAAAAGCGCTCGGCGATCAGCCGCAGTTGACGCGGGTAACCACCAGAGCGTTATCGGTGTTCAGGTTCAAGCGATCGGAGCGGTATTCCAGGGTGATCATGTCATCGGGCTTGAGGAAGCGTGCGTTTTGCGCACCGGCTTTCGCTCGGGCCTGCTCCAGCAATGCGGGCGAAGCTTTCTTGCCAATGGCGAACTCCGCTGCCGTCGCTTCACAGCGGCTACCAGCTTCTGGCGCCACAGGATCCTTTGCCGACTCGCTGGAGGTCGTACTGCAACCGGCCAACATGGCAGCGGCCATAAGTGCACCCAGTGTCGCGAACTTCAAAGGCATGAAGCCTCCTTACTTTCAAATGATTAAGCTGAGATCGTGCGACCGCCAATGCGGCGTTTGGTTTCATGACAAATGCCATCCCCCTGCCCCACGACCGGAAAAACGCCGAGTTTGCCTGAGCAGCCCTCACCCCTTCATCAATCAATCGTGACTGAATATTAACGAGCTCAGTAGACGTCGATGTAGTCGTAAGGTGGATTCGGCCAGTTGTCTTTGAGCGCATTGAAAATCTGCATCACCCACACTTCGTCGCTGGCCGCGACATTTCCCACATAGCCTGAACCCTTGGCCCAGGTTTCCAGACGAAACAACAGGCCATCAATGTCCTGACCGCCCGTCACGCCCGAAGAAATATACGCAATACCGCCCTTGGTCACGCGCAGTTGCGTGTGCTCATCATCGCTGGCCGACGCCAGCAATTGGCGTACGGCATCAAGCGTAAGGCCGTCAGGGGTATTCAAATCGATCTGCACAGCACGATCCTTGGATAAGCCGGAAAAGACCAAGTGTCGCATAGCGTTGTGCTCATGCCTAAGTCGCAGTGCCAAACGAGCGACAAAGTGGTTAACTCGTCCACCGACATTCCCGACCTTTCGAGCGCACTCATGAGCACCGTAAGCATCACCGCCGACATCAAAGTCCTGTGGCCGAAAGGGCACAGTTCATACAGCCCGGGCAGTTCGGAAGAGCTGGCATTGATCAGCATTGATCTGCTGGTCAAAACGATGGGAACACAAGGCGCGCAAACGTTTATAGCCCAAGTGTTCGAGAGGTATCAGCACGACCCAAAGGGCAAACCGGACACCGAGAGAGAGTAGCGACCCGCAGGCTGGCACCTGCGGGTCTTTGCCTTACTTCAGGCGTTTCAGGCGCTCAGTCAGCAGATCGAAGAAGCCTTGGGCATCACCATTCTCGACCCAGAATGCATTTTTCGGTTGTTTCAGGCCGTCGTACCAATCAACGACGGTCTGACCGAAAGTGATCCCTTCACGGCTATCAACAGCCACGTTAACCGAGCGACCGGTGAACAGTTCCGGCTTCAGCAGGTAAGCGATGACGGTAGCGTCATGCACCGGGCCGCCCGGGATGCCGTAATGCTCCATATCCCCTTTGATGTACTCGTTGAGAATGTCGCCGACAATCTTGCTCGCATTGTTGTTGAGCGCTGCAATCTGCTTGAGGCGCGCATCGCTGGTGAGAATCTTGTGGGTCACGTCCAGCGGCAGGTAGGTCAGCTTCACGCCGCTCTTGAGTACCACTTCAGCCGCTTGCGGATCGGCAAACAGGTTGAATTCAGCCACCGGGGTGATGTTGCCACCGTTGAAGTGCGCACCACCCATGATCACCACTTCCTTGATGCCCTGAACAATCTCGGGCTCCTGGATCAGCGCCAGCGCCAGGTTGGTCTGCGGACCGAGCATGGCGATGGTGATGCTGTGCGGCTTGGCTTTTTTCAGGGTATCGATCAGGTAGTTGACCGCATTGCCTTCAGCCAGGCCTTTTTTCGGTTCATGCACGGTGACACCCGACAGGCCTTCCTTGCCATGGATGTTTTCGGCGTAGATCGGCGTACGCATCAGCGGTTTCGGCGCACCGGCGTACACCGGTACATCCTCGCGCCCTGCCCACTCGCGAGCCAGACGCGCATTACGCGACGTCTTGTCGAGGCGCACGTTGCCGGCCACGGTGGTCAGCGCACGAATATTCAGTTCGTCCGGCGAGGCCAGGGCGAACAGCAAGGCGACCACGTCGTCGGCACCCGGATCGGTGTCGATGATCAGGTCGATTTTTTCCGCCGCATGAGCGCCGGTTGCAGTTATCACGGACAAAAGCAGCAGACTCCGGACCAGTTGATGCAGTTTTTGAGCATAGCGTTGCATGGCGCATTCCTTGTGCAGATGAAATCGAAAATCAGAACGTAACCCCAGCGACCAGAACGATGTTGCAGTACGGCTGACATTCGCCTGTACGAACAATCGCTCGTGCCTGTCGGCTGAGAACCTTGAATTGGTCGTGACTGAGCAGATCGCGACGCCCCAGTGCGCCCTCTTCATTCAACGCCTCCAGCGTGGTGAGCGCCGTCGGCTGCTTATCGAAAATCTCTTTGGCCAACGCGTGGCTTTCCACCTGCATTTCGCTGAGCAGCACTTTCAACGTGGTGACGAAATCCGGGACGCCGTGGGTCAGCGCCAGATCAATCAATTCGACACCGGGCGGCACCGGCAACCCGGCGTCACCGATGACCACCATGTCGCCATGGCCCAGGGAGGCGATCAGCCGCGACAGCGCGACATTGAGCAGAGGAGTCTTTTTCATGCGGGTTTAAAGGCCTGTACGTCGGACATTGTTGGGATAGAAGGCTGCGCGCCAGCGCGAGTCACTGACAATGCAGCGGCAATCTGCCCGTAGCGAATCGCTTCAGCTTCGGACTTGCCAGCGGCCAGGGCAGCGGCAAAACCACCGACAAAGGTATCCCCTGCCGCCGTGGTATCGACGGCTTTCACTTTGGGGGCAGGAAAATGCTCGAAGCCTTTGCCGTTGGCGAACAATGAGCCCTCGGCGCCGAGGGTGATGATGACTTTGCCCGCACCCATCGCGATCAAGTGACTTGCAGCGCTTTCTGCGGTTTCCAGCGAATCTACCGGCAGGCCGCTCAATGCAGCGGCTTCGCTTTCATTGGGAATCAGATAATCGATGGCCGCGAACCAATCCGACGGTAACGGGCGGCTGGCTGGCGCGGGGTTGAGGATCACCGTCTTGCCCAGCGCACGTGCGCGCTTGAGCGCATGGCCCACCGTCGCATCCGGAATTTCAAGCTGACAGATGACAACATCGGCAGCCTGTAGCACGGCGTCGAACCGGTCGATCACCGCCGGTGTCATCGCGCCGTTGGCTCCAGCGACAATCACGATGGCGTTCTGACTGTTGTCATCGACAACGATCAACGCCACGCCACTGGAATCCTCGACGACGCTCACCGCCTGGCAGTCAATCTGCTCAGCCAGCAAGGCATCACGCAATTGCACGCCATAGTCGTCATTGCCGACACAACCGACCATAGCCACTTGTGCACCCAGTCGCGCGGCAGCCACTGCCTGATTGGCACCCTTGCCGCCGGACACGGTGGCGAAGGAGTGACCGATCAGCGTTTCACCGCCCCGGGGCAACCGTGGCGCCCGGGTCACCAGATCCATATTCAGGCTGCCTATTACCACTACATTTGCTGGCATACATCATTACTCGTCAATTCGGTTTCAGCGATATTCGGTGAACACGCCGGACAGCGGCGCGGTCGACTCGCGCAGGACAATACTCGGGGTCACGATCCTTTGATCCGTGCCCAGAGTTGGAGTAGCAAGTCTTCGCAGCAGCACCTCGGCCGCCATTTCGCCCAACTGCAGGATTGACTGGCCGACGGTAGTGAGTGCCGGATAGACATAACGGCTCATCTGGATATCGTCGAAGCCGATCACCGACAGATCACTCGGCACCCGCACATTACGCTCTGCCGCTGCACGCAGCACACCGATACCAATCATGTCGTTACCGGCGAAAATCGCGCTCGGCGGGTTGCTCTCGAGCAGGATCGCCGCGGCGTTGTAACCACCGGTACTGGTGAAATCACTTTCCAGCATGCGCGCCTGACGTATTTCTATGCCCGCCTCTTTCAGCGCCCGGCAATATCCGGCCTGACGCATCTGCGCCACGCTGGTGCTCGCCGGACCGCCGATCGTTGCAATATCGCGATGGCCAAGCTCCAGTAGATGGCGGGTGGCGAGATAGGCGCCGTATTCGTGGTCGATGCGTACCAGATCGGCATCCACGCCATCGAGGCCACGGTCGACAATCACCATGGGCGTCTTCACCCCGGCCAACCCTTGCGCCAAACCACTGTCACCGCCCGCCGAAGCGACGATCAACCCATCGATACGTTTTTCCAGCAACACGCGCAAATAGCTGCGTTGCTTTTCCGGGTTGTCATCGGAGTTGCAGAGGATCACGCAGTAGCCGTTACGCTCGCAGTAATCCTCGATGCCCCGCGCCAGTTCGGCGAAGTACGGGTTGAGGCTGTTGGGTACCAAAAGGCCAATGGTTGCCGTGGTCTTGGCTTTCAACGAGCGCGCCACCGCACTCGGCACATAGTCAAGGCTCTTGATGGCCGCCTCGACTTTGCGCCGCACTTCCTGACTGACCGGCCGCGTGTTGTTCACCACATGCGACACGGTTGTGTAGGAAATTCCCGCGAGGGCCGCCACATCCTTGATAGTCGCCATGGCTCAGCCCCGCCGACTGGCGCGCTGGCTACGATAGGTATCGAGCACGACCGCGATGACAATCACTGCACCGGTGATGATACGTTTGGTCGGTTCGGTCGCACCGATCTGCGCCAGACCCGCTGCCAGCACGGAAATGATCAACACCCCAAAGAACGTGCTGATTACCGAACCGCGCCCGCCCATCAGGCTGGTCCCGCCGATCACCACAGCAGCAATCACTTGCAACTCCAGACCGGAGCCGGCGTTCGGGTCAGCCGCTTCCAGACGAGAAATCTGGAACAGCGCGGCGATACCGGCCAACAACCCCATCAGGCTGAACACCAGAATCTTGTAGGGCTTCGGATTGATCCCCGCCAGCCTTACCGCCTCTTCGTTGGTGCCGATGCCGATCAGGTAGCGACCAAACACGGTGCGAGTCAAAACCGCCTGGGCCATGAAGATCACCAGCAAGGCAATGATGAACGAAGGCGAGATGCCGAATGCGATCGGGTTCGACAGCCAGGCAAAAGAATCACCGATATAAGCCGTGCGCGAACCAGTCATCTGGTACGCCAGGCCGCGAGCCATTTCCAGCACGCCGAGGGACACAATGAACGATGGAATCCGCCAGGCAACGGTGATCGAACCAGTGACGGTGCCGGCCAGCGCCGCTACCGCCATGCCCAGCAGCGCCGACGGCAGAACACTCCAGCCCCAGCCGAGAATGGCGACACTGACCGTTGATGCCGCCAATGCCAGCACCGAGCCCACCGAAAGGTCGATGCCGCCGATGATCAGCACGAAGGTCATGCCGACTGCCAGCACCATCAGATCGGGAATCTGGTTGGCCAGGGTGCTGAAGGTGTTATAGGACAGAAAGTGGCTGCTCAAGATCGAGAACAGCGCGACCATCGCCAGCAAGGCACCGGCCAGCCCCAGATAAGTACCCAGCCCGTAAAAATTGCCACTACGTTTGCCGGCAGGAGATGCAGTTTTCATGGGAGATCCCTAGGCGCCGCTTCGTTGAGCAACGCATCACGTTTTTGGTAGCCGGCGAACGCGGCGGCAAGCAAATCATCCTGGGTCCAGCTGTCGCGCTCGAAGGTATCGATCAGACGACCTGCGGACAGCACGCCGATCCGGTCGCAGATCAGCATCAATTCACGCAGGTCACTGGAGACCACCACCAGCGCTTTGCCCTGGCGAGTCAATTCACCGAGCAAGGCATAAATGTCGAACTTGGCGCCGACGTCGATGCCACGAGTCGGCTCATCGAACAGCAGCACCGAACAATCACGCTCCAGCCATCGACCAATCACAACCTTCTGCTGGTTCCCCCCGGAAAGCTCTGACACCAACTGGGTCGGGCTCGAACTGCGGATGCGCATGGCATCGATCTGCCGTTGCGCCAAGGCGATCTCGTCGCCATTGTTGACGAAACCGCCACTGGAGATTTCCGGCATGTTGCCCAACGCGATGTTGGCGCTGATCGACTGACTGAGCAGCAAGCCTTCGCCCTTGCGGTCTTCGGTGATCAACGCGATGCCATTGCGTACCGCATCGACCGGCGAACGCACACTCACAACTTGTGCGGGCGAGCCCAACGATATCGTGCCGCTGTCGGCGACATCGGCACCGAAAATCAGCCGCAGCAATTCCGTGCGCCCTGCCCCGATCAGCCCGGAAATCCCGAAGATCTCTCCGGCGCGCACTTCGAACGAGACGTCGCGCACCTTGTCGGAACGCGTCAGACCCTTGACCGTCAACGCCGGGGCGCCAATCTTGCGCGGGCCCATGTCGATGTGTTCACCCAGTTCACGACCGACCATCAGCGTGACCAGTTGCTCGCTGTTGTAATTGGCCATCGGTTCGACACAGACCAGGTTGCCGTCACGCAACACGGCAATGCGCTGGGCAACACGGGACAGCTCTTCGAGGCGGTGGGAAATGTAGATGATCGAGACGCCGCGCGCCTGCAAACGAGTGATCTGCTCAAAGAGCATTTCAACTTCACGCGCCGTCAGCATCGCGGTGGGTTCGTCGAGAATCAGCACATGGCAATCGCCGATCAGGTTCCGGGCGATTTCGACCATCTGCTGATGCCCGATGCCCAGCTCGCCGACCAACGTATCCGGATCGATCGCGTCGAGGCCGACTTGCGCCATGGCTTCGATAGCGGCTTTACGCAACTGCTTGCGGCTGATCCAGCCACCATTGCTTGGCAGATTATCGAGAAACAGATTCTCCGCCACCGACAGCGTCGGCAACAGATTGAGTTCTTGCATGACCATGCGTACGCCAAGGTCTTCTGCCTGGGTACGACTGCCCGGGCGATAGTCCTTGCCCTGAAACTGCATATGGCCCGTGGTCGGAGTGACCAGACCGCCAATGATCTTCGAAAGCGTGCTTTTACCGGCGCCATTCTCGCCAGTGAGCGCCAGCACTTCACCGCGCATCAGCGTCAAATCGATGCCGGTGAGCACCGGTTGCGCATAGGTCTTACCGATACCGCTGACCGAGAGGACAGCGTTCGGGGCGGAAACTGACATAAAAATCTCCATGCGCTCGCCCGGACGGACGAGCGCCGTTGTGTCGCCAGAGGACTTACTTGGTGACCAGCTCGACCGGCGTTTCGATCACGCCATTGGCACCGCTGTCGACTTTCTCGCCCTTGATGATTTTCAGCGCGGTCTCGATGCCGAACACGGCTTGTTTGGCAGCATATTGGTCGGCAGTCGCCAGTACGCGACCATCCTTCAACATTGGCTTGATGGCATTGATGTTGTCGTAACCGACCACCTGCACTTGGCCTGCCTTGCCGGCGGCGCGTACGGCGGAAACGGCACCGACGGCCATGCTGTCGTTACCCGCCAGCAACGCTTTGACTTGCGGATATTCGCTGAGAATCGACGCGGCAACCTTGTTGCCCTTGTCGATTTCCCAGTCGCCGGACTGCAGGGAAACAACCTTGATTTGCGCCGCGTCCATCGCATCCTTGAAACCGGCGGTACGCTGCTGGGCGTTGGTCGTGGTCGACACGCCTTCAATGATGCCGACTTCGTCACCGGCCTTGAGCTGTTTGGCCAGGTATTCACCGACCAGACGCGCACCTTTGCGGTTGTCCGGACCTACGAATGGCACGCTGATGTTTTTGCTTTTGACGATTGCCGGATCAAGCTGGTTGTCGATGTTGATCACTGTGATACCGGCGTCGACTGCTTTCTTGATCACCGGCACCATGGCCTTGGAATCGGAAGGCGCGATGACCAGCGCATTGACCTTGGCCAGAATCATTTGCTCGACGATGCGGGTCTGGCCGGCGGTGTCGGTTTCATCCTTGATGCCGTTGGAGATCAGGTCGAAATCGGCGGAGTGTTCTTTCTGGTAGGCCTTTGCGCCGTCTTCCATGGTCAGGAAGAATTCGTTGGCCAGAGATTTCATGACCAGTGCGACTTTGGGTTTTTCAGGGGATTCGGCGAACGCCGAAGAGACAGGCAGTGCAGCGGCTGTGGCAGCCAGCATAGCGACAGCAAGAAGACGTCCAGCAAATGGCAGCTTCATGGGTTCACTCCGATCTTATGATTATTGTGAGCAACGCTTGCGCTGGCGTAATCTACATTACTTTGCCGATGACAGAATGCCCCGACGAACGTCGCGCAAACGTTTGCGTAGACCGAACTATGCGAATCCCGCCGACATTTGTCAACAATCAGAAATCGTCATGTATTGTAGGGCGAATCTGCTGATCCGCCCGGTCGCTGTTTATGCCGTGGTGCTGACCAGGTTACCGCTGGTGGAACCCTTGGACATCTCTTTCAGCAGCGCCGCCGATACTTCCATCATTGCGCCGCTGGTTTGCGCGATCTGCCCCTGAATGGACATGACTGCCTGCGACTTGGCCTCTGGCGTCGGATAGCTCGCAGCCTGCGCGGCAGCGAGTTGCTGTTGCTGCTCCTGCATTTGCTTCTGCAATTCCTGCATGCGTTTCAGCAGCATCTTGACGGTAATGCTGAGATTATCGCTGCTTTCAGTCTTGCTCGCTTCCTGCGCGGGACCACCGGTTCTGACCTGATTACTGCTTTCTTCCTCGGTGCCCAGCGCCTCGGCGGAGGCATCCGCTTCGGCTTCATTTATTGCATTGATCGTCGCTGCGGTCTTACCACCAATGGTGACAGCACCGGGATTTGCTATACCGATCGTCAGTGACATGTGAACTCCCTAGAGTTTAGTTTCCTTTATCACCCATCGGCCTGCGCTAAGGATTCTTTAGCAGGAATTCCACAACCGGCAACCCGATCTGTTCGCCAGGGGCAGTAGTCCTTTTCGGTGAGCCGAACGCGAAAGCGACCATTGTTCGGAAATCCGGATAAACGATTCATCAGGAACCTCACCGAGTCATAAAATCTTGATGTAAATCATCAGCTTAAACATTTCTCTAACGCAAAGTACGGCTGGTACAGATCCTGCTCCCTTCACCGCACCCCGCGCACCCAGATCGGCACGGGGCGCATCTAGATGAACCTGCATCAGCACCGTCTCACTACTAGAGAGAAAAATAATGACATCTGCTTTGAAAAACTTCGTTCCGGGCGCTTTGGCCCTCCTTTTACTCCTGCCTACTGCCCTTCAGGCAAAAGAAGTCGAGTCCCAGACCAAACTTGCCAACGTCGTGGTGCTTGCCACGGGTGGCACCATCGCCGGAGCTGGCGCCAGTGCCGCCAACAGCGCCACTTATCAAGCTGCCAAGGTCGGCGTGGAACAACTGATCGCCGGCATTCCCGAGTTGAGCAAACTGGCCAATGTGCGTGGCGAACAAGTCATGCAGATCGCCTCGGAAAGCATCACCAACGACAATCTGCTGCAACTGGGCCGTCGCGTTGCCGAACTGGCCGACAGCAAAGACGTTGACGGCATCGTCATCACCCACGGTACCGACACCCTGGAAGAAACCGCTTACTTCCTGAACCTGGTCGAGAAGACCGACAAGCCGATCATCGTTGTCGGCTCCATGCGTCCAGGCACTGCGATGTCGGCTGACGGCATGCTCAACCTGTATAACGCCGTGGCCGTGGCCAGCAGCAAAGAAGCACGCGGCAAAGGCGTACTGGTGACCATGAACGATGAAATCCAGTCCGGTCGCGACGTCAGCAAAATGATCAACATCAAGACCGAGGCGTTCAAGAGCGCCTGGGGCCCACTAGGCATGGTGGTTGAAGGCAAGTCCTACTGGTTCCGCTTGCCAGCCAAGCGTCACACCATGGACTCGGAATTCGACATCAAAAACATCAAGAGCCTTCCTGACGTAGAAATCGCCTATTCCTACGGTAACGTAAGCGATACCGCCTACAAGGCACTCGCCCAGTCCGGCGCCAAAGCCATCATCCACGCCGGCACCGGCAACGGTTCGGTGTCGTCCCGCGTGGTTCCGGCCCTGCAGGCCCTGCGCAAGGATGGCGTGCAGATCATCCGCTCGTCTCACGTCAACGCTGGCGGTTTCGTTCTGCGTAACGCCGAACAGCCTGACGACAAGTACGACTGGGTTGTCGCTCACGACCTGAACCCACAAAAAGCCCGCATTCTGGCGATGGTCGCTTTGACCAAAACCAACGACAGCAAAGAGCTGCAACGGATGTTCTGGGAATACTGATTGACCTCCGCCCGACCAATCCCGGTCGGGCACCCTTCGCTCCATTCACCTGCCTGGCAAATGGAGCGTCGCCTACAGCACGCAAGCATTTCCCCTACAAAAAAATCGACACACCTCACACCAAAATCGGAAAACCGCTGTCAGAGGATTTTCTTGAATTTTAAGCAGTTGCGAAATTGCTTACAGTTAAATACTGTATGCACGTACAGCTTAATAAGGATAACCTCGTGGCCACCTCCCCTGATGCTCCTGACGCTTATGAACGCATGGGTATGCGCGTTCAAAAAATCATCAATTCCCCCACAGCGCAAAAATCCAAAGCCGCATTGATCTTCCGCTTGCCGGACGAACCAATGGATGAGTGGGAGCGCCTGCTCGAGGAAATCGACGAGAACGACAACGTCACCCTCGCCTATCGCGACGATGGCGGCGTGCAGATTTTTTGGGTTGTGCCGAAGGAAGATTGATTCAATGATTGTCCGCTGTTTTGCTTTGCTGCTGCTGTTCATCGCCATGGGCGCCCAGGCCGGCGCGCCCCGCACTTTTTCAGAAGCCAAGAAGGTCGCGTGGAAGTTGTATGCTCCGCAGTCCACCGAGTTTTATTGCGGGTGTAAGTACACCGGCAACAAAGTTGATCTGAAGGCGTGCGGTTACGTACCGCGCAAAAATGCCAAGCGTGCGTCACGCATCGAGTGGGAACACATCGTGCCGGCCTGGCAGTTCGGCCACCAGCGCCAATGCTGGCAGGAAGGCGGACGCAAGAACTGCACCCGTTATGACCCGACTTATCAAAAGGCAGAAGCCGACCTGCATAACCTGGTACCAAGTATTGGCGAGGTCAACGGCGACCGCAGCAACTTCAGCTACGGCTGGTTGCCGGTGCAATCCGGTCAGTACGGCTCGTGCCTGACCCAGGTCGACTTCAAGGCCAAGAAGGTCATGCCCCGCCCTTCGATTCGCGGCATGATCGCCCGCACCTATTTCTACATGAGCAAGCAGTACGGCTTGCGCCTGTCGAAACAGGATCGGCAATTGTACGAAGCGTGGGACAAGACTTATCCGGTGCAAGACTGGGAACGCCAGCGCAATCAGAGCGTGGCGTGCGTGATGGGGCGCGGCAATGAGTTTGTCGGCCCGGTGAACATGAAAGCCTGCGGCTGATCGCAGCGTGAAAAAAAGGCCTCGAATGTTATGTTCGAGGCCTTTTTTGTGGCTAGCTTCCAGACTTGTTGTAACGCCAATACCCCATCAGATTGAGCGACTCGCGAGGAATGCCGCACTCCTTGATCAGGTATTTGCGCAAGCTCATGACTGCCGCACTTTCACCGGCGACCCAGCCGTAAAATCCTTCAGGGGCGTTATCGGCAATTTCCCAGAGAATATCCTTTTCGATATCGACATCGGCCAACTCGACTGCACGTCCCTCTGACGACGCATGAACGGGTAGCGTTGCCCCGCGCACCGCTTCAACCATCAGCGCCCCGGCGACGGTTTCACTCGCTTGATCACGAATCAGCCATCGCACTGACAGTCCCGGCCAGTCAGGGACGGCGAGCATGTCCTGCGCGCTATCCACCTCAAAGAATGCCTGGACTTGAGGCGGCTTATTGAGCGCCGCCAACTCATCGAGAATACCCATGGCCGCCGGCAGCGCGGTGGCGTCGGCGACGAGCAGAACCTGTTTGAGAATTTGCGGTGGCTTCCATTCGAATCCACCGGCATCCTGCGCCGAGAAATGACTGTCGGGCGCAAGGATCTGCATCGACTCACCGGGTTGAGCCCTTAGCGCCCAACGCGATGCCGGGCCGTTCTCGCCATGCAGGACAAAATCGATATCTACCTCGCCTTGCTCAGCGCGCAGGTGACGGATTGTGTAGGTGCGCATCGCAGGACGTCGATCCGCCAGCATCGCCCGGAAGCGAGCGAACCAACCTTCATCTTGAGAAAGCCGTGATGGCGACCCGTCGGCGGCAGGGAAAAACAGCTTCACCCTTTGATCCGGCGCCCAAGTCGCCATTTCATTGACGGACGGGCCGCAAAGGGTGATCCGCATCATATGCGGGCTCAACTGCGTTTTACGATGCAAGGTGACATCGAACAACTTGTAGGGATTGGCGGAGGCCATGGGGAGCTCCTTCTGGAAATCATCAGCGACTTGAATAGGAACGAATCGCAGTTGACAACCTTTAGGCAGCTCCACCAGATGAATCGTTTACGGCGTGAGCGGATGCTCAACCAACACGGATTCAACATTCTGCTTTTTGGCCTTCACCAATGCAGCATCCACCTGCACCTTGCGAGCTTCCGCCTCGGCCTGGGAGTTGAACGGGCCAATCAGAATCCGCGTTTTGCCGCTGCCATCCTTGATGACCGTCGGAACGAAAGCATGCTCGATCAACCAGCCGCTCAGGTCACTGACGGCTTGAGGGGTTTCACCGCGCACCTCAAGGTCCCATTGAGGGGCGGCGGCAACCGCAGGAGCGCTCGCGACTGTCGTTTTCGGTTTCTGCGCGTCTACACCTTTGCCTTCACCACATCCTGCCAATGCCAGTGCCGCGACCATCCAGACCAATTTGCGCACAACGCTTTCCTCGAAAATCTCAAAGCGGCGATCTTATCATTCATAAATACTTCGTGAGCCCCGCAAAATGGGCACAAAACAACGAGATTGATGATTGCAGCCTCTGTATAGTTACGCCCTGGGAATTAATGCCGCATCTGCGCGTCAGAAAGAGGCACCCAAACCGTGAGACTTCGCACTAATCTATACGTACCACCGACCTCTGCACTGTCTGAATCAGGTGCCCTACAAAGCAATCAAGGAGAAGACCATGCTGATACTCACCCGCAAAGTCGGTGAAAGCATAAACATTGGTGATGACATCACCATCACCATTCTGGGCGTTAGCGGCCAGCAAGTACGAATCGGCATCAACGCTCCGAAAAACGTTGCCGTGCATCGTGAAGAGATTTACCAGCGCATTCAGGCTGGCCTGACCGCCCCGGACAAGCCACAAACTCCCTGAGCCGCCCCGCAGTCAGTAGCCAGTTCGTTTGCCTCGTGTAATGACTGGCTAGAGATACACGCGCCGTATTGCCATCCGCTCCCCACTCTGTTGGGCACGGCGCCTGACACGCGACCTCCTTCCCTCTCAACGCTTTACCGCATCCCTATCCTTCGTTGCCGAGCGATATTACCCGCCATTTTTAGGGCTGGCTGTCGGACGTTTCCGATAGAGCGCAGAGAATTCGCCTTCCTAGCCGAATGTCACGCCACGCGCCATGCCGGTGGCGGCAATCACCATCAGCACTAGCAGCAACGCCTGGACATGACTGATTCGCGCGTACAACTTTGCACGCCCGGTATTTAATGCCGCACCGCGTGCAGATGCGATCCGCCATTTGACCAGCGTGACCATCGGGGCGAGTTCAATCAGCAGAATGAGCACCAACAGCGTCATCTTCAGATGAAACAGCGGCTGATGAAGGTAATAGTCAGTGCCCTTCTCATACTCGCCAAATGCGCGCATCCCGCCGGTCACCAGCAGGATCAATGCAGAAATGCCCCATAAGTTATCGGCAAGCAACACTCGCCCGGCCTCTCCAGTACCGGCCGCCAAGCGGCGGAACGCTGTACCGCGTGTAAGCACCGCCCAAAAACCCAAGGCAAAAGCCAATAGATGAATTGCCGCTAGAAACCAATGAACCAGCATCGACAAACCCCTTTGGAAAGAGTTGAAAATCGGCCAGTCAGTAGTAGTCGAATAAGCAAGGATTTGCCCGCGCAGGATCGGCGGATGAAAGACAGGTACTGCGACAGCCAAATCGCAGGCAAAAAAAATCCCAAGCAGCTGATGGAAGCTTGGGATTTAAAAGTGCATAAACCGTGGTGGTGAACGCGGGGCGGATGTTACTGATTTATCCCGCATGTAACAACATTTTTTCGATAACCGGCTGGTTAGTAACACGCGTAAGTCATTCAATATCCACACTTTTTCCAAGGATGATGGCGACGGACGGTGACTCTACGCCTGAAAACCAAAGCCATCCCCACAGCAATGATTGACCATGATCTCCCCCCACTGGATCATTCGCACGCAAAACCAGCATGGATCGCAAAGCAATGAAACATCCCCACCATGGACGACGCGCCCTCTCGGCAATCTCCCCACCAAAAACTCCGCAGGGACTCCTCCTCAACATGAGCAGCGTGAGCACTTGGCTCTTCATCGGCTTCTTATGCTGTGCAAGTTTTCATGTAGACGCTGCAGAGGTGCCAATCAAAGAGGGGATGTCATTTACAAGCGCCAGAAATGCTCTGATTCAAAACGGCTGGAAACCGAACCCAACCGACTTAGAAAAGATCGGGGTCGAAAATATTTTCATAAGAAAAGGCTTCATCGAAATTGAATCCTGCACGATGGGCATTCAGTTCTGCAGTTTCTACTATTTAAAAGACCAAACCTGTCTCGGCGTCGCAACAGTGGGCGAAGAGATTAAAGACATGAAGATCTACTCATGGAATTTCGAATGCCCCGAAAGAGAGTAAGGGTGCGGAAAGTGAGATCCTTCCCTTGCGCTTGCATTTTGCTTTATCTCTCCAGTGCCTTTGCCTGCGCTACAGAGATACCCATCAGAGAAGGTATGCCGTTTTTATCGGCGCGAAGTGCATTGATCAAGAACGGCTGGAGGCCAGATGCGCTCATTCAGAGGCAGCCTGTCGGCACTGCGGTAGAACTTCTGAATATGGGCATCACGGAAGTCGAGCGATGCACCCAGGGCGTGCAGTACTGCCAATTCCATTACAGGAAAAACCAGGAATGCCTGGGCATCACGACTATTGGCGAGGAGGCAGAGGACCTTGTTATTGATGCCTGGAATTTCAGCTGCCCATGATTCATCAGGTGCATGGACGCGCATTGAGCCCCATCGAGAACCGCTCGCTGATTTCCACAATTCGTCAATTTGGCGAGCTCTGCCGTAGCACAATTCATGCGCCCATTGATGAACATACGTTCATCGAAATCATCGTTATATGCGTCTAGTCTGCGGGTTCCAACATAGTGACTACAGGAGTAACCCACCATGTTCTCGCACGAAAGCATCCCGCTGATCACCATTTTCATCATCATGCTACTGGGCGTGCTTGCAGCCTTTCTACACCCACTGCACGCCCTTCATAGTTGGGTGCAGAGACGCAAAGAAAGATCCTCCGACCAGATTGTGAAAAAGCTGGATTCGCGCCGAAGTTAATTTAACGAGCCCGGCGCCCGAGCCGGGCTTCTCCGCTGATTGACTGTGGCTGGCCTTTGGAGCCTTAACACTGCCATAAAGCTTTGGTGTAGATGCGGACGAGAAAGTGACGAAGCATTATCTGACGGGCCATGGCAATGAGGCCTTTGTGTACATGCGGGCGAGTGCCGATCTGAGGGTGTAATCGGTGGTCGTTTGCCCAAAGTATTCCCAAAGTTTTCCCAAACGACAGACAACAAAAAAGGGCCCACCTTTCGGTGAGCCCTTCTAGACCGCCCAGCAGAGCGGATTTTGTTTGGTAGGCGCGATTGGACTCGAACCAACGACCCCCACCATGTCAAGGTGGTGCTCTAACCAACTGAGCTACGTGCCTGCTGTGAGGCGGCATTCTACGGAATTCCGGAGGGGTGTCAACACCTTTTTTTCACCTAACCCTATGAATATGCAAAATATTTAATTTCAGGCCAGCGAAGAAGATTTTTCCGGTGGCTGGCGGAGGTTTTTCAACTCGGGTAGGATCGGCGCACTCGTAAAATATATTAAACAGAGGCTGCAGGATGGCGAACACCCCCTACCCAGAGTCTTACTACGCGGCGTCGGCCAACGCCGTACCGCCACGTCCGGCCTTGCAGGATGATGTGGAGACGGATGTCTGTGTGATTGGCGCCGGGTATACCGGGCTGTCCTCTGCGCTGTTTCTGCTGGAGAACGGTTTTCGCGTGACCGTGCTGGAAGCGGCCAAGGTCGGCTTCGGTGCATCGGGTCGCAATGGCGGTCAGATCGTCAACAGCTATAGCCGCGATATCGATGTGATCGAGCGCAGCGTCGGCCCGAAGCAAGCGCAACTGCTCGGACAGATGGCTTTTGAAGGCGGCCGGATCATTCGTGAGCGTGTGGCCAAGTACAACATCCAGTGCGATCTGAAGGATGGCGGCGTTTTCGCCGCCATCACGGCCAAGCAGATGGGTCACCTGGAGTCGCAGAAACGCCTGTGGGAGCGCTTCGGTCATACGCAGCTTGAATTGCTCGACCAACGCCGCATTCGCGAAGTCGTGGCGTGCGATCAGTACGTCGGCGGCATGCTCGACATGAGCGGCGGGCATATTCATCCGCTGAACCTGGCGCTTGGCGAAGCGGCGGCGGTTGAATCCCTCGGCGGCACTATCTATGAGCAATCGCCTGCCGTGCGCATTGAGCGCGGGGCCAATCCGGTGGTGCACACGCCACAAGGCAAGGTCAGGGCCAAGTTCATCATCGTCGCCGGCAACGCCTACCTGGGCAATCTGGTGCCGGAACTGGCGGCCAAATCGATGCCGTGCGGCACGCAGGTGATCACCACCGAACCGCTGGGTGATGAGTTGGCCAAGTCTTTGCTGCCGCAGGATTATTGCGTCGAAGACTGCAATTACCTGCTGGACTACTACCGTCTGACGGGCGACAAGCGTCTGATCTTCGGCGGCGGCGTGGTGTATGGCGCGCGGGATCCGGCAAACATCGAAGCGATCATCCGCCCGAAAATGCTCAAGGCGTTTCCGCAGTTGAAGGATGTGAAGATTGATTACGCCTGGACCGGAAATTTCCTGCTGACGCTGTCGCGCTTGCCACAGGTTGGACGGCTGGGCGACAACATCTATTACTCGCAAGGTTGCAGTGGTCATGGCGTGACGTACACGCATCTGGCTGGCAAGGTGCTGGCCGAGGCGTTGCGTGGGCAGGCTGAGCGCTTTGATGCTTTTGCTGATTTGCCGCATTACCCGTTCCCGGGTGGACAGATGTTGCGGACGCCGTTTGCGGCGCTGGGGGCCTGGTATTACGGGTTGCGGGATAAACTCGGCTTCTGACTGACCGTGAAACAACTGTGGCGAGGGGATTTATCCCCGATGGGTCGCGCAGCGCCCCCTTAAAGAAGGGACTGCTGCGCAGTCCATCGGGGATAAATCCCCTCGCCACAAGTAGATATATACGCCCGTATCAGAGTTGGTCCCGGGCAATCCCGCTACGAATCCGCAGGATGTCGGCCAGCACCGCCAAGGCGATTTCCGCAGGCGTTTTGCTGCCAAGGTTCAGTCCGATCGGCGCATGAATCCGCGCCAGCTCGCCCTCCCCCAGACCACCAATCCGCCGCAGACGCTCGAAGCGCTTCTGCGATGTTTGCTGTGAGCCCATCACGCCAATGTAGAACGCTTCGGTACGCACCGCCTCCATCATCGCCAGATCGTCGATGCGCGGATCGTGGGTCAGCGCCACCACCGCCGTGTCGCGATGGCAGCCACCGTCGGCAATAAATACCGAAGGCAATTGCCGACGCACCTCCACGCCATTGAGCACCACACCTTCGAGCACCTCATCGCGCGGATCGCAGAGAATCACCTCAAACCCAAGGCCGACGGCAAACTCGGCACACGCCTGCGCCACACTGGAGTACCCGGCGAGCAACAAGCGTTGCGCCGCACCGACACGAATGCGCACCCGATCGATCTCACGTTCGATGCGCGCCCCCTGCTCACGATCAGTGAACAGACTGCGCGCACCACTGGCCAGATCGACCTCACGGATCAAGCGACGCTGACCGAGCAGCGCCGACTCCAGTTCACGCAGATGCGCCTGAACATCACAATCAGCGTCAAATTTCTCAACCAGCACATCGAGGATGCCGCCACAGGGCAGGCTGACCCGCGAGCGCGGATCATCGCCTTCCCCATAACGCACGACGTTGACCGCATCGAGAAACGCACCTTCGGCAACGCGCTCGAGAAAATCTTCTTCGACGCAACCACCCGACAGCGACCCGATCCACTGCCCGCCGTCGTTCACCGCCAGCAGCGAACCCGGCGCTCGCGGCGCCGAGCCGTAGGTGGTCAGCACGGTGCAGAGCCAGATGCGCTGCCCCGCCACCGACCACTCCAGCGCCCGTCGCACAACCTGTAGATCGAGATGCTGCATGTCAGTGCGCCTTGTGCTCGATGGGCGGTGCATCAGCCTGCAACTTCTGCACCTCGCTCACCGCCAGCTCGGCGGACTGGCCACCCCAACCCTGACGCAGGTAGTTGAGCAGATCTGTCAGCTGTTCAGGACTGAGCTTGTCGGCAAAACCCGGCATTGGTTGCATGTGCTCGAAGCCTGCGAACTTCTGTTCGCCGATACCGTCCTCGATCACCCGCAGCAGGTTGCGCGGGTCTTCCAGGCGCAGCGTGGTGTTGCCGCGCATGGCCACGGCGATATGCGGTTTGCCTTCGCCACCGGCGGCGTGGCAACCGGCGCAGACGTTCAAGTATTCCTGACGGCCGCGCTGGGCACTCGCGCTGAGCTTGTCCACGGGCACTTCGACGAGTTCTTTGGCTGCCGGCGGTTTATCGCCGAGCAGGAAAGTTGCCATCGCTGCCAGATCGGTATCGTTCAGGCCCTGAGTGCTGTTGTGGAACACCGGGAACATCTCGTTGAACATCGTCCCCTGCGCACTCATGCCGTGCTTGAGGAACGTGCTCAGATCCTGCTCATTCCAGCCGCGAGCGGCCAGATCGGTGGCCAGAAGGCTTGGTGCCAGATAACCATTGAGAATGCCGCCAGTGAGGCGTTTATCCAACTGCATCGCGCCCGGCAGGCCGCGTGGCGTGTGGCATTCACCGCAGTGGCCGAGGACTTCGACCATGTACTGGCCGCGTTTCCAGGCGTCGCTTTTGCCTTCCGCCGGCTCCAGTTTCAACGCTTTGCCGTACATGATGTTCCAGCCGATCAGGCCCGGACGCACGTTGAACGGAAAGCTCAGGCTGGTGACCGGGGCTGGGCGCTCGATCGGCTCGATGGTTTTCAGGTACGCATGGATCGCATCCGAATCTGCACGCGGCATCAGGTGATACGAGGTATACGGCATCGCCGGATAGAGGTTCGCGCCATCGCGACGCTTGCCTTCGGTCAGCGCAGCGAAGAACTCGTCATCGTTATACAAACCGATACCGTGTTCTTTGCTCGGGGTGATGTTGGTGCCGTAGATCGTGCCGAACGGCGACACGATCGGCAGACCACCCGCAAATGGCGCGCCACCCGGAGCGGTATGGCAAGCCATGCAGTCAGCCGCGCGAGCGAGATACTCGCCGCGCTTGACCTGATCATCAGCGTGAGCAAATACCAGCGGCGCAGCCAACCCGACCGCCAGGGTCAGGCGGGTCAGTAATAGCTTCATGCTTAACCCTCCTTGACCAGGCCGAGATCGGTCAGCACGTTGCGGGTGGCGTTGTAATAACGCACGTACCCGGTGCAACGGCAGACGTGATGGCCGAGGCTGTCCTCGATGACTTGTTCCAGTTTGCTTTTGACGATCGGCTGGCGTTGCAGCTTTTCCACCAGCACGGTCGCGGCGTTGACGAAGCCCGGCGCGCAGTAGCTGCACTGGAAAGCGAATTCGTCGACGAAGCGTTGCTGGATCGGGTTCAGCTCGGTGACCTGGCCCTGCTCATCGCGGCTTGCATGACCTTCGATGGTGCGGACTTTCTTGCCTTCGAAGTAATGCGCGCCGGTGATGCAGGTGCGCACTTCTTCGCTGGTGCCGTCAGGGTTATCGACGATCACCACACAGGCGTGGCAGATGCCCTGGCCGCAGCCCAGGCGCGAACCGGTGAGGTTCTTGTATTCGTGCAGGTAGTCGATCATCGGCAGGTCATCAGGGATGTCCACCGGGCCGACGGATTGACCATTGAGGGTCAGTTGAAGCGGACGGTTAGCCATTGAGGGCCTCCTTGATGCGCGTAGCAGTGATAGGCAGATCGCGAACACGTTTACCGATGGCGTGCGCCACGGCGTTACCGATGGCACCGACGATCGGGATCATCACCACTTCGGCGATGCCTTTGGACGGGTCGCTTGGCGACAGCGCCGGGAGAATCTCCGACGTCTGTTTCCACACCGCAACGTGGCGCGCCATCGGCAGGCGATAACGGTTGAAGTTCCAGTCACCCTCCCCCGGCCCGCCTTCGTACAGCGGCATTTCTTCCATCAAGGCGTGACCGATGCCCATGGCGATACCGCCTTCCATCTGACCCTTGACCAGCTCTTCGACCAGCACACGGCCGCACTCGACCCACGAATGGTGGTTGAGCACTTCGACTTCCGCCGAGCCCTTGTTGACCTTCAGTTCGACCAGCGTCGCGACCGGGCTGTAGTAAGTCACGGCAGCGTTGTTCAGCTGAGTGGCTGGATAGCTGATGTTCTGGCGATCGAGCAGGTGGAAACCGGCAGTGCTCATCAGCGCTTGCTTGGCTTTTGGTGCGCCATCGCCGTACTTCACCGCCAGACCGTCGAGCGGCAGACGCTCTTTCACGCCGTCGATGCTGTATTCGGCCTCAGCCCAGCTCCAACGGTTGAAACCGTGCACCGTGGCAGCGGTGACCAGACCGCGCTCGTGAGCACGCTTGGCCAATTCTTCGAAACTCAGCGGCTGCATGCCGTTGGCGGTGAGTTTGCCGTCGACCCAATGCGCATCTTCGCGACGTACCACGTAAGGGTTGGCCTGGCCACCGAACGGACCCTGACGCCAGATCTCCAGCGCCGCCGGCCACAAGCCGTGGTTGAACAACACACGCGCCGCTTCACGGGTGGCGTGGCTGAAGTAGTAGGCCGAGTTGGTCGCCGACGAGGCCGAAGCCAATTTGCCGACCCAGCGCGGGTTACGCAGCAGGTTGTCCTGTTCGGCCTGAGTCATGATGTAAGGGTTGCCGCTGGTGATCAGCTGCATTTCCTTCCATTCGGTTTCGCCGGTCTTCACTTCGTGCGCCGGGTTGCCGAGGAAATCGGCGACCACCAAGGCTTGCGAAGTGGACATGCCGGTGCCGATCTCGATACCGATGTGGCGCAGGCTGATGCGACCTTCAGCGGTGAACTCGATGCTGGCCATCGGCGCTTCGGAACCGGTGCCGAAGTCTTTCTGGCAGATGGCAAAACCGACGCCGTACCAGTTGTCCGGGTCGGCCGCTTCGCGCTGCTTCTTGATTGCGTCGCGGTTCTTCCAGACTTCGTGCACCGAGGCTTTGTCGAGGATCTCGTGCAGGCGCAACGCACCGGCCGGGATCGCGCCCTGGGTGTTTTTCATGCCGGAACGCAGGGCGTTCTTGCGGCGCAGGTCGATCGCGTCGACCCCCAGACGATTGGCGATTTCGTCGACCATCATTTCGGTCGACGCCATGCTCTGCAGGGTGCCGTAACCGCGCATCGAGCCGGCTTCAACACCACGCGAGTGGTAAGCAGTGACTTGCAGATCGTTCTGCGGCATGTAGTAGATCGACTGTGCGGCCGTGGCACCAACGGCAGCTACCGACGGGCTGTAGTTGATCCGGCCACCACCGTCGACGCTCATTTCTGCGCGGAAAATCTTGAAGCTGTAGTCGTTTTTGTCCACAGCCAACTGGTAGCGGATGTCGAACGGGTGACGCTTGATACCACTCTGGAATTGCTCGTAGCGGTCGTTCGCCAGGCGAATCGGTACACCGGCGCCATACAGCGCCGCGAGGGCTGCGTAATAGACAAAGATGTTGTGGTCTTTGGATCCGTAACCGACGGTGTAACCCGGGTGCATGTTCAGGTTGGCAAGGCCGAAGCGCGACGGCGCGATCATTTTCGCGGTCTCGGTCGCCGCTTCCAATGGGCACTGAGTGGCCACGACGAAGTGCAGGGTTTTGGTCGCTGGCTCGTACCAGCCGTTGCCGTTGTCCGGCTCCATCGCTGCCGGTTCGATCGACGGGGTCTTGTAGCGCTCGTCGAACACCAGCCAGTTGTCCGGCGGCGTGTCGATCTCTTTCTTCATGCGGTCGGCGTAGAACAAACCGCGCTCGGTCAGGTTGCCGTGCAGGTTCGGCTGGGAATTCCACACCGGACGACGGTTTTTCAGCATCGGGAACAGGATCGAGTCCTTGAGGCTGGCGAACTCATCTTCGTCGGCCGAGGTCGGGCCCCCCACGCGCACGTAGCGGAAGCTGCCATACGGGTCGCCTTCGTAGTACGGCACTTGGGCACCGTAACGAATCGCCTTGTCATTGAATTTGAGTTTGTTCTTGGCCTGACGGAAACGCTCGAAGTCATTCCAGATCAGGATCGCCACCGGGTGACCGATAAACATCGGCACTTTGCCGACCGGCAGCAATGGGTCCGGTGCGTGCTCCTCCGGGAAGACGATACCGTCCTTGTCCAGGTCTGCGGCGGTGACGATGCGGTCAGGTTGCAAGTCGGCGCCGAGCCACGACAAATCGTAGCCGTCGTAGATACGATCGGCCTTGATGGTTTTCAGCAACATGGCGTGGCCTTGCTGCTCGGGCCAGCCCGGCATGTCCTTGGAACGGATGTCGCGGGCAAACACCTTGCTGCCGCAGACCTTCGACAAGGCATCGTTACGCTGGCGCGCCTTGCCGTTGTTGCCGAGCCACTTCTCGGACGGCACGGTGACGCTGTTTTCCATCAAGGCAGCCAGCGCCTGACTGCTGAGCGGCGTGAGCGTGACGCTCACACCCGCCACCAGCCCGCCCTGGAGGAACGAGCGCCGGGATATTTCACGGTTGGACATGGATCATCCTCTGGGCGGTTATACGTCCGCCCTTCTGGTTATCTACTGGGAATCTCGAGTCTTGCAGAAGCTCTTTCTGGCGAAGCAAAGAGCTGTGTTGACAGTGCAAAGCTGACCGAAAGGTTAACTTTAAAGGTTTCTGGGCTCGCAGCAAACAACCAGTTACAAAAATTTGACTAAAGAATCAAAAAATCAATGCGACGTGGCACCGCAGCAGATCGCTGAACATATCGACCCCCTTGTGGGAGCGAGCCTGCTCGCGAAAGCGTTCTTCCAGCCAATACTGATTTAGAACGTGCCGACGCCTTCGCGAGCAGGCTCGCTCCCACAGGGATTTGCGCTGGATTAAGAAGGGAGGAAAAGAGGAAAAGCCAAATTTCAGACACAAAAAACCCCGGTCTTTCGACCAGGGTCTTTGCTATCGGATCCGACTCAGCGAAGCTGACTTCGGTGCTTCAAGGCGTTCAGTGGTCCTTGAAGCAGATATGGCGCAGCGGACGGGACTCGAACCCGCGACCCCCGGCGTGACAGGCCGGTATTCTAACCGACTGAACTACCGCTGCGTATCGCTTTGAGCTTGCGCTCAAGTAACTCGTTTTGATTGAAAGCTTCGGTGCTTTGCAATCGCGAGCCAGACGCGTCTGACTCGTAAAATATGGCGCAGCGGACGGGACTCGAACCCGCGACCCCCGGCGTGACAGGCCGGTATTCTAACCGACTGAACTACCGCTGCGCGTCGGTGCAGGCACTTTCAGCCTACGCTCTTGCTTACGCAAGTATCTCGGGGAGTGGTGGGTGATGACGGGATCGAACCGCCGACATTCTGCTTGTAAGGCAGACGCTCTCCCAGCTGAGCTAATCACCCGTTTGCATCTCCGAGGCCGCGAAATTTACGCAGGTAGCGAACCTAAGTCAATAGCAGGATTGAAGTTTTTTTCAAAAACAGTTTTTAGCGGCAAGTCTCAAGCTGCAAGCAAAAGCATAAACATCCAAAGCAGAGACACCGCGATCTCGCTTCAACTTGCAGCTCGACGCTTGCAGCTGGCTCTCACTGCTTGTAAATCATCTTCTTGGTCATGCCGCCGTCAACGACGAACTCCTGCCCGGTGACAAACCCGGCATTGCGCGACAACAGCCACGCCACCATCGCCGCCACGTCCTCGACCGTCCCTACCCTGCCCGCCGGGTGCTGAGCATGATCGGCATCCGCCAGTGGCTCGGCACGACGCGCCGACGGATCCCGCGCATCGATCCAGCCCGGGCTGACCGCATTGACGCGAATCTCCGGCCCGAGACTGATCGCCAACGCATGCGTCAGCGCCAACAATCCCCCTTGCTCGCTGCATAAGCCTCGGTATCCGGCTCCGACTGCCCGGCCCGAGTCGACGCCAGATTGACGATCGACCCGTTGTGCGCCCGCAGATAAGGCGCACAGTGTTTGGCGAGCAACATCGGGCCACTGAGGTTCACCGCCAGCACTCGATTCCAGTAAGCCAGATCAAGGCTTTCCAGAGTGATGTTATGCGGATCGGCCACGGCTGCGTTGCACACCAACGCATCGAGACGACCAAACTGCCCCAGCACTTCGGCCACGCCAAGCGCGACCTGCCCCTCATCCGCCACATCCATGGCGATGAACCAGGCGTTTTCGCCCAGCACCTTCGCCACTTTCGACCCGCGCGCACGATCCAGATCTGTCAGCACCACCTGCCAGCCTTCGCTGATCAGCCACGCCGCAATCCCCAGACCGATGCCGCGCGCAGCACCCGTGACCAGTGCAACGCGACCATGGGTAGCCGCTTTCGGAGTGGACAACTCGATCACAGCGCTGCCAGACCGCGCGCCAGATCGGCTTGCAGGTCGGCGACGTCTTCCAGGCCGACCGCGATACGGATCAGGCTGTCGCGAATGCCCGCCGCTTCACGCTCCTGAGGCGCCAGACGACCGTGGGATGTGGTGCTCGGGTGGGTGATGGTGGTTTTGCTGTCGCCGAGGTTGGCGGTGATCGAAATCAGACGAGTCGCATCGATAAAGCGCCAGGCGCCCTCTTTGCCGCCCTTGACCTCAAAGCTCACCACGGCACCGAAGCCTTTCTGCTGACGCTGGGCCAGTTCATGCTGCGGATGGCTCTTGAGGCCGGCGTAGTGCACTTTCTCGATACCGTCCTGCTGCTCCAGCCATTCGGCCAGTTGCTGAGCGTTGGCGCAGTGCGCCTTCATCCGCAGGTTCAGGGTTTCCAGACCCTTGAGGAAGATCCACGCGTTGAACGGGCTCAGGGTCGGGCCGGCGGTGCGCAGGAAACCGACAATTTCTTTCATCTGCTCGCTACGACCGGCCACCACGCCGCCCATGCAACGGCCCTGGCCGTCGATGAACTTGGTTGCCGAGTGCACAACGATGTCCGCGCCCATTTTCAGCGGCTGCTGCAACGCAGGCGTGCAGAAGCAGTTGTCCACCACCAGCATCGCGCCTTTGGCGTGAGCGATTTCTGCCAGCGCGGTGATGTCCACCAACTCAGCCAGCGGATTGGAAGGCGACTCGACAAAGAGCAGTCTGGTGTTGGATTTGATTGCCGCATCCCAACCTGACAGATCGGCCAAAGGCACGTAATCGACTTCCACGCCGAAGCGCTTGAAATACTTCTCGAACAGGCTGATGGTCGAACCGAACACACTGCGCGAAACCAGCACGTGATCGCCGGCACTGCACAGGCTCATCACCACCGCCATGATCGCGGCCATGCCAGTGGCGGTAGCAACCGCCTGCTCGGCACTTTCCAGCGCGGCAATGCGCTCTTCGAACGCACGCACGGTCGGGTTGGTGTAACGCGAGTACACGTTGCCCGGTACTTCGCCGGCGAACCGTGCGGCCGCATCGGCGGCGGTGCGGAACACGTAGCTGGAGGTGAAGAACATCGGATCACCGTGCTCGCCTTCCGGCGTACGGTGCTGACCGGCACGTACGGCCAGGGTATCGAACGCTACGCCTTCGAGGTCGCTGTCCAGCCGACCGGCATCCCATTCCTGACTCATGCTGTCACTCCTTGCCCTGTTCTCGAAAAATAAAAGTCAGATACAAAACCGGCCCCTCAGGGCCGGTAATCACTCAATTGTTGTACAGATCGATGATCGCACTGACCGCCTGGGTCTTGACCTTCGAGGCATCGTTGCGTGCCTGTTCGATCTTGTTCAGGTAAGCCTCGTCGACGTCGCCGGTGACGTACTTGCCATCGAACACTGCGCAATCGAAGTTCTCGATCTTGATCTTGCCGCCACCCACCGCTTCGATCAAGTCAGGCAAGTCCTGATAGATCAGCCAGTCAGCGCCGATCAGATCTGCCACGTCCTGAGTCGAACGATTGTGCGCGATCAGTTCGTGAGCGCTCGGCATGTCGATGCCGTAGACGTTCGGGAAGCGTACAGCCGGAGCCGCCGAGCAGAAGTAGACGTTTTTCGCGCCGGCTTCACGGGCCATCTGGATGATCTGCTTGCAAGTGGTACCGCGTACGATCGAGTCGTCGACCAGCATCACGTTCTTGCCGCGGAATTCCAGCTCGATGGCGTTGAGCTTCTGGCGTACCGACTTTTTGCGAGCGGCCTGGCCCGGCATGATGAAGGTCCGGCCGATGTAACGGTTCTTGACGAAACCTTCGCGGAATTTCACGCCCAGATGGTTGGCCAGCTCCAGCGCTGCGGTGCGGCTGGTGTCCGGAATCGGGATCACCACGTCGATGTCGTGTTCCGGACGCTCGCGCAGGATCTTCTCGGCGAGCTTCTCACCCATGCGCAGACGGGCCTTGTAGACCGACACGCCGTCGATGATCGAATCCGGACGCGCCAGGTAGACGTGTTCGAAGATGCATGGAGTCAGGGACGGATTGGTCGCGCACTGACGGGTGTGCAGCTTGCCGTCTTCAGTGATGTAGACCGCTTCGCCCGGTGCCAGGTCGCGAATCAGGGTGAAACCGAGCACGTCCAGCGAAACGCTTTCCGAGGCGATCATGTACTCGACGCCTTCGTCGGTGTGACGCTGGCCGAAAACGATCGGGCGGATGCCGTGCGGGTCGCGGAAACCGACGATGCCGTAACCGGTGACCATGGCCACTACCGCATAACCACCGACGCAACGGTTGTGCACGTCGGTCACGGCGGCAAACACGTCTTCTTCGGTCGGCTGCAGCTTGCCGCGCTGGGCCAGCTCGTGGGCGAACACGTTGAGCAGCACTTCCGAGTCGGAACTGGTGTTGACGTGACGCAGATCGGATTCGTAGATCTCTTTGGCCAACTGCTCAACGTTGGTCAGGTTACCGTTGTGCGCCAGGGTAATGCCGTAAGGCGAGTTGACGTAGAACGGTTGGGCTTCGGCCGAAGTCGAGCTGCCCGCGGTCGGGTAACGGACGTGACCGATACCCATGTGGCCGACCAGACGCTGCATGTGACGCTGCTGGAACACGTCACGCACCAGGCCATTGTCCTTGCGCAGGAACAACCGGCCATCATGGCTGGTCACGATACCGGCAGCGTCCTGGCCGCGGTGCTGGAGCACGGTTAGCGCGTCATACAGCGCCTGATTGACGTTCGACTTACCGACGATACCGACGATGCCACACATGCGACGCAACCCCTACTTAATGGATCTGAACTGAACAACACTCACTGAGGCGTTTTGGCCGACGGCAAGAGTTGCTCCTTGAACGGAATATCAGCGGGTACGCTGATTCCGCTGGCAAGCCACTGACTGCTCCACCCGAGAATCAGGTTTTTGGACCAGTCGGCGACCAATAGAAACTTTGGCACGAGCTGTGATTCTTTCCACCACCCGTCCTGCTGTACCGGCCCCAGGCTCAACAGCCCGACCGCCACGACCACCAGCAACACGCCACGCGCAGCGCCGAAGGCCATGCCGAGGAATCGATCGGTCCCGGACAACCCGGTGACGCGAACCAACTCGCCGATAAGATAATTGATCATTGCGCCCACGATCAGTGTGGCGACAAACATGATGGCACAGCCCGCGATCACGCGAGCCGATGGGGTTTCGATGTATCCGGCGAGGTACTCGGACAGTGAGCCACCGAACATCCAGGCGACGACTCCTGCGATGATCCAGGTCACCAGCGATAATGCCTCCTTGACGAAGCCGCGGCTCAAACTGATCAAAGCGGAGATGGCGATGATTGCAACGATCGCCCAGTCAACCCAGGTAAATGGCACAGTGCAGCCTACAGACGGATAAGGCGGCGCATTTTAGCAGAGCGCATGGCTGTCGGTAAGCTGCGATTTTCAGTGCATTTCAATCGAAGTGATAGTTTTCAGCCGCGCTCGGGCTGGAAGCGCACGACAAAACCCTTGAGGTTCTGCTGACGACCCAACAGATCACGCAGACGATCGGCTTCGGCGCGCTCGATCAGTGGACCGACGAACACCCGGTTCTTGCCATCGGCAGAACGGATGTAGGCGTTATAACCCTGGCTGCGCAGGGTTTTCTGCAGGCTTTCAGCACTGGCGCGACTCGACAGGCTGGCCAGTTGCACCGACCAGCTGACCGACAGACCGTTGGCATCGACGCGACTTTGCGTGGTGTCAGGCCTGGACGATGCAGCGGCGATAGGCTGCGCAGGCGCCGGAATCGGCTTGGCCACCGCAGGCGGCGCTGCAGGTTTGACGATGGCGATGGGGGCAGCGGGCGCTGGCGTCGGAGCAACCGGGACAGCAGGCGCAGTGTCTTCTGCGACGTCTTCATCCGTCGGCACCGGCTCTTGCGGCAAGGCCTGCGGCTCGGGAACGGCCACGGTTTCCATCTGCACTTGCGGCACGACAGGTGCGTGCGGCGCGGCGGGCGCATCGACAGTCACCTGACGCTGCTCATCCTGGCGGGAAAACAGCATTGGCAGGAAGATCACCGCCAGCGCCACCAGCACCAGGGCACCGACCATGCGCTGCTTGTACGCTTTATCCAGCAAAGCCATTTGCCGCTTCCTCCGTGGAGCGCCGGGCCAGCCATTCAAGGGCCTCGGCGACACAATAAAATGATCCGAACAACAGAATCTCGTCGTCACTGGTTGCTACTGCACACTGCCCTTCCAGAGCGGCGGCAACACTGTCGTAAGACGTGACCGATGCGCCAAGGTTCTGCAATGCAGCGTCTAATTCTGCAACCGGACGAGCGCGCGGCGAATCCAGCGGCGCTACGGCCCAGTGCTCGACACTAGCATTCAATTCGCCGATAACACCATCCAGATCCTTGTCCGCCAGCAGTCCAAACACCGCCAGACGCTTGCCGACCGGCGGTCGCGAGGCCAGACGGCGGGCCAGATACTCCGCCGCGTGCGGGTTATGACCCACATCCAGCAGCAGGTTCAGGCGTTTGCCATCGAATTCGAACGAACGGCGATCCAGACGTCCGACTACGCGAGTCCCCTGCAGAGCCGCAATAATCTGTTGCGCCTCCCATGGCAAACCGAGCAACAGATAGGCCTGCAACGCCAGCGCGGCGTTTTCCATCGGCAGATCGAGCAGCGGCAAATCGTGCAGCTCGACAACCTGCCCCTGCGCGTCGGTACCGCGCCACTGCCAATGTTGATCGGTGATACCGAGATCGAAATCACGCCCGCGCAGGAAGAACGGGCAAGCCAGTTCCCGCGCCTTGTCGAGCAACGGTTGCGGAGGATTGAGGTCACCACACAAGGCCGGTTTGCCATGGCGGAAAATCCCGGCTTTCTCGAAAGCCACGGATTCACGGGTATCACCCAGATAATCGGCGTGATCAACACCGATGCTGGTAACCAGTGCGATATCGGCATCGACCACGTTGACCGTGTCCAGACGCCCACCCAGACCGACTTCCAGCACCACGGCGTCAAGTCCGGCTTGTTGGAAAAGCCAGAACGCCGCCAGGGTGCCCATTTCGAAGTAAGTCAGGGAGGTTTCGCCGCGCCCGGCCTCGACCGCAGCAAAGGCTTCGCACAGCTGCGCGTCAGTGGCTTCGACGCCATTGAGCTGCACCCGCTCGTTATAACGCAGCAGGTGCGGGGAATTGTAGACACCAACGCTCAGGCCCTGCGCGCGCAGCAATGAAGCCACGAACGCGCAGGTCGAACCCTTGCCGTTGGTGCCGGTGACCGTAATCACCCGAGGCGCCGGCTGGCCCAGCCCCATGCGGGACGCTACCTGTTGCGAACGCTCCAGGCCCATGTCGATGGCGGACGGATGCAACTGCTCCAGGTAGGCGAGCCACTCGCCAAGGGTGCGCTCGATCATACGTTGGCAGGCACCGGCGGAACGACGATCGGCTCGATCGGCGCGGCGACGAATTTCGGCGTCGGCTTGCCGGTCATTTGTGCCAGCAGGTTACCCAGGCGCGGACGCAGCTCCTGACGATGGATGATCATGTCGATCGCACCGTGTTCCAGCAGGAACTCGCTGCGCTGGAAGCCTTCCGGCAGTTTTTCGCGAACGGTCTGCTCGATCACACGCGGACCGGCGAAGCCGATCAGGGCTTTCGGCTCACCGACGATCACGTCACCGAGCATCGCCAGACTGGCGGAAACACCACCGTAGACCGGGTCGGTCAGCACGGAGATGAACGGAATGCCTTCTTCACGCAGACGCGCCAGCACAGCCGAAGTCTTGGCCATCTGCATCAGCGAGATCAGGGCTTCCTGCATGCGCGCACCGCCGGAAGCGGCAAAGCAGATCATCGGGCAACGATTTTCCAGCGCGTAGTTGGCAGCGCGAACGAAGCGCTCGCCGACGATGGCGCCCATGGAACCGCCCATGAAGCTGAATTCGAACGCTGAAACCACCACCGGCATACCCAGCAGGGTGCCGCTGACGGAGATCAGCGCATCTTTCTCGCCGGTCTGCTTCTGGGCAGCGGTCAGGCGATCCTTGTACTTCTTGCCGTCGCGGAATTTCAGACGGTCAACCGGCTCCAGATCGGCGCCCAGTTCGTTGCGACCCTCGGCATCGAGGAAGATGTCGATGCGTGCACGTGCGCCGATGCGCATGTGGTGGTTGCACTTTGGGCAAACATCCAGGGTCTTTTCCAGCTCCGGACGGTACAGCACAGCCTCGCAGGACGGGCATTTGTGCCACAGACCTTCAGGCACCGAGCTCTTCTTGACCTCCGAACGCATGATCGAAGGGATCAGTTTGTCTACTAACCAGTTGCTCATGCTTTCTTTCTCCAGTACCGGCGGCCCGAACGCTCTGGTTCGCAGCCCCGCGTATGCCCTTCAGCTAAATTCATGTGTGTGGCGATGATGGGTGAACAGCCACGGTCAGCGCGAAACATGACCTGCGTACTGCTAACAAACCCTCAGCCGCGCCTGCTTTGTGCAAGTGCATTGATGGACGGCGGCAGACTGCCAGCCGTCACATCAATATGGAGCTTTGCGTACGGCGTCGATAAACGCCCGAACCTTCACGTGATCCTTGATGCCTTTACTCGCTTCTACCCCGCCACTGACGTCGACGGCGTAGGGTTTCACCCGGGCCACAGCGTCTGCGACATTTTCCGGGGTCAGACCGCCCGCCAGAATCAAGGGCTTGCTCAAACCTTGCGGAATCAAAGACCAGTCGAAGGCCTCGCCGGTTCCGCCGGGCACGCCTTCGACATAAGTGTCGAGCAGCACGCCACTGGCGCTTGGGTATGCATCGACGGACGCAGCGATGTCATCGCCGGCCTTGACTCGCAGCGCCTTGATGTACGGACGATGCCAGCCTTCGCACTCCTCTGCCGATTCATCACCGTGGAACTGCAACAGATCCAGTGGCACGGCATCGAGAATCTCGCCCAACTCACAGCGACTGGCGTTGACGAACAGGCCCACCGTAGTCACAAACGGCGGCAACGCCTTGATGATCGCTCGCACCTGCTGCACGTTTACCGCACGCGGACTCTTGGCGTAGAACACGAACCCGATCGCATCAGCCCCGGCTTCGACGGCTGCCAGCGCATCTTCTATGCGGGTAATCCCGCAGATCTTGCTGCGAACGGCTGACATGTCGAGAAAAACTCCAAGGTAAAATCCGGGAAAGTCCCGGATGGTAACAAAAGCGTTCGAGGGCGTCAGCCGTCAAGTTCGGAGAAACCCGTAAGGAAATGTGGCCCGATAAAACGCTCGGGCAACGGGAATTCGTCGTGATACTCGACCTGCACCAGATACAACCCGTAAGGATGCGCTGTCACACCCCCGGAGCGGCGCTCGCGGCTCTCCAGCACCTCTTTCATCCACTCGACCGGTCGCTCGCCGGCACCAATGGTCATCAGCACACCGGCAATGTTGCGCACCATGTGATGCAGAAAAGCGTTGGCGCGGATGTCGAGCACGATCATCTTGCCGTGGCGGGTCACGCGCAGGTGGTGCATCTTCTTGATCGGTGACTTGGCCTGGCACTGACCGGCACGGAAGGCGCTGAAATCATGGGTCCCGATCAGATATTGCGCGGCCTCGGCCATGCGCTCGACATCCAGCGGGCGGTGGTTCCAGGTGATTTCTTCGTTGAGGTGCGCCGGACGAATCTGATCGTTGTAGATCACGTAGCGATAACGCCGGGCGATGGCTTTGAACCGCGCATGGAAATGCGCCGGCATCACTCGCGCCCAACTGACGCTGATGTCGTGGGGCAAATTGATATTGGCGCCCATGACCCAGGCTTTCAGCGAACGATCAACCGTTGTATCGAAATGCACCACTTGGCCGCAGGCGTGCACACCAGCGTCGGTACGCCCGGCGCACTGCAGCGAGACCGGCGAGTTGGCGACTTTCGACAAGGCCTTCTCGAGCTCTTCTTGCACCGTGGCTACGCCGGTCAACTGACGCTGCCAGCCGCTGTAGCGCGAGCCTTTGTATTCAACGCCAAGCGCGACGCGGTAAAAGCCGTCGGGCGCCATTTCGGCGGCCGGGTTATCTATGTTTGCCAAGGTGAGACAGCCTGCTGTTTTTGCAAAGGCGAGCATTATAGGGCCGTGGTCAGTGGATGCCAGAGAGTTCTCTGTCGTCTGATCTGGCGCCATCGCTGGCAAGCCAGCTCCCACGGAAATTGCGTGCGCCGCCAAAACTGTGGGAGCTGGCTTGCCAGCGATGGCGATAGCTCAGGCAAACAGCATCCAGCCCAAACAAAAACGGCAGCCTCAATGGCTGCCGTTTTTTTTGTTACCGCTGAATCAAGCCAGATTCGAAAGCATTTCCTTGGCTTCGCCACGCTGCTTCTCGTCACCCTCGGTCAACACTTCGTTGAGGATGTCGCGCGCGCCGTCGTTGTCGCCCATGTCAATGTAGGCCTGGGCCAGATCGAGCTTGGTGGCGGCTTCGTCAGTACCCGCGAGGAAGTCAAAATCGTCTTCGCCCAGATCATCACCGATAGCCGCATCAGCTTCAGTAAAGGTCGGCTCGGCGATGCTTTGCGACAGACGATCCAGCTCAGCGTTGACGTCATCCAGTTCAGAAGCGAACGCATCAGGTTCAGCCGCAGGATTGCTGTCCATTTCGTCGGCCAGCGACAGATCGAAGTCGGCCGGCAGCTCCAGATCATCCTGCGGCACGTCAGCGACGACCGGCGGCTCGACCGGCGGCAGATCCTTCACGCCTTCGTCCAGATCCAGCAGGAAGTCATCGTCCGCCAGATCAACCGCTGGCGCTGGCTCGGCACCGAGGTCCAGATCCAGGTCGAAGTCCGACAGATCGTCAAGATTTTCTTTGATCTCGGTCTGCTGTTGCAGCACCGATTCGAAGCTCAGGTCATCGTCCGACGGGAACTCGTCCAGCTCGACTGGCGCTTGCGGCTCGACCACGGGCTCAGGGGTGACCGGGGTGATGTTGTCGAGATCGTCCAGACTCAGGTCGAACGCGCTGTCCAGATCATCTTCGACCGGCGCCGGAGCGGGCTCCGCTACTTCCGGCTCATCCAGCAGCAAGTCCTTGACGTACTGTGCGTCCAGCTCGGCAGCGACAGCAGCGGCAGCCAGACCGGCAGCAGCCACAACAGCCATGGCCGGGAAGCGGCTTTTCAGCTCTTCGACCTTGGCGAAGTTGTCGCCGTTGGCAACCAGTTGACGCTCTTGACCGACGAACGCATCGCGATCGCCTTGCTGACCGTAGACTTCCATCAGCTTCAGGCGCAGATCGCTACGCTGCGGCTCAAGGCTGACGCCCTCTTCCAGCAGCGCAGCCGCCTGATTCAAGCGACCGGCATTGATGTGCGACTGAGCCTTGTCCAGCACGTCATCCGAGCGATCGGCGGCCGGGGCCACCAGTGGCGCGGCAATCGGTTCAGCCATGACCACCGGCGCGACGATCGGAGCTGGAGCAGGTGCTGGCGCAGGAGCCGGTGTATTGAGCTTGACGCTGGCGGCCGGGGTTTCCAGACCTTCGAAGCTGCTTTCCGGCAGATCCTGCTCGGCGGAGAATTCTTGCTCTTCAGACAGGGCGCGAGCCATGCGCAGATGCTTCTCGGCTTCCTGCTGTGCTTTGCGACGACGGGCCAGCAGCAACAGCAAGAGCAGCAGAACCACTGCACCGCCGCCGATCAGACCCAGCAGGATCGGATTGGTCAGCAGCTCGTTGAACGTCTTCTCGTCATCGACCACAGGCTTGGGCTCGACCACCGGCGTTTCAGCGGGTGTATCGACCGGCGGCGCAATGGCGGATTCTGGCGTCGGCGAGGCCGCTTCTGCCGGCGTTGCTGGCGGTGTTGCTGGCGGTGTTGCGGCCAGTTCAGCGGTGATCGCCGGAACCGGTGCAACAGCGGCATTCGCAGCAGGCGCAGCGCCCGCCCCTTCAGCCTGCATCTTCGCCAGTTGATTGTTCTTCAGCTCGATCAGTTTTTGCAGCTTGTCCAACTGGCTTTGCAGATCGGACATGCGGCTTTTCAGTTCCTCGTTGTCACGACGAGTCGTGTCGAGGCTTTCCTGAGTCACCGCCAATTTGTTGCTCAACGCCTTGGCGTCGCCCGCCGGGCCTTTGCCACGCGCCTTGGCGCTTTCGGCGGAGACCAGGCTCAGGTTGTCGCTGGTGTTCTGCGCGGCGCCGGTGTTGGCGCGACCACGATTGGTCGCGTCGAGCTGCTGCTGACCGGTGCCAGGTTTGGCCACGTAACGACGGCCCTGACGCCAGGCTTCGTTCTGCGCCGCGACTTCAGCGATTGCCTTGGTTTGCGGCAGCGCAGTGCTTTGCACCGAATCGGGCAGACGCAGCACCTGACCGGTTTTCAGCCGGTTGATGTTGCCACCGATAAACGCATCGGGGTTCAGCGCCTGAATCGCCAGCATGGTCTGCTGCACCGAACCGCCGGTGCGCGCCTTCGCGGCGATTTCCCACAAGGTATCGCGAGGCGTTGTGGTGTATTGAGTCGGGTGCGTGGCGCCCGTGGTCGGTGCGGCAATAGTCTGCGACGGCGCCGGTTGCGCGGCCGCATCAGCGGTCTGCGGCGAGAACTTCGATGGATCCAGCAGCACACTGTAATCGCGCAGCAGGCGGCCATTGGGCCACATCACCTGCACGAGGAATTTGACCATCGGTTCCGACAGCGGCTTGCTCGACGTGACGCGCAGCACGCTTTTGCCGCTGGCGTTGAGCACCGGGGTAAAGGTCAGATCGTTGAGGAAGGCCTGGCGATCAACGCCGGCCTTGGCGAAATCTTCAGGGGAAGCCAGGCTCGGCACCACTTCGGCAGCGGTGAGATCCTTGACGTCGAGCAGCTCGATTTCAGCCACCAGCGGCTGGTTCAGGGTCGACTTCAGGGTCAGCTCCCCGAGCCCGAGGGCATGCGCCATACCGGAGGACAGCGCCGAGGCGGCCGCTATTGCTAACACCAGTTTGCGAACTTGAACCATAGCCTCATCCTTTGTTTGAACGTTCCTCGGCCAGCGAGAAGATGTTGAATACCGCTGCCGTAAGGCATTGCGCGCGACGACGACAGATGTCGCGCGCGATCATTTCTTTGATGCCCCGGAAAGTCCCGGAGGGTGAAACGTTATCGAGTGCTGCGGGCAAGCATAGCGCTCACCTAGAATCAGTCGACAAATTGTTGCCAAGTATCTTTTACAGCAGGTCTTTTATCAACAATTCGGCCACCTGCACAGCGTTAAGGGCGGCGCCTTTGCGTACGTTATCTGACGTCAGCCACAGATTAAGTTCCGCCGGGTCGTCGACACCGCTGCGCACCCGACCGACATAGACAACGTCCTGCCCTACCGCGTCACCGACTGCGGTCGGATAATCGCCGGCTTCGACCAGCTCGATACCGGGTGCATCTTCCAGTGCGGCGTTGACCTTTTCCAGGTCGACGGCCTGCGCTGACTGCAAGGTCACGCTAAAGCTATCGCCAAAAAACACCGGGGCTTGAACACAAGTTGCGGAAATCTTTAATAAAGGCTGCGCCAGCACTTGGCGCAGCTCGCGCACCAGACGCTTTTCCAGCAGCGTGTGGCCTTGCGCGTCAGGCGTACCGACCTGAGCCAGCAGGTTGAAGGCCATCTGCCGATCAAAGAATGTCGGCTCCAGTGGGCGCATGTTCAGCAGCTCGGCAGTCTGACGCGCCAGTTCGGTGACGGCCTCGCGACCCTGAGCGGAAACGGCCAGATTGGCGGTGACGTTGACGTATTGCAGGTCGATCAGATCGAGCAACGGTGCCAGCACCACGGCGAGCGTGGCGGCCGACGGGCTTGGGCTGCTGACCTGGAACGGCGCTTTCAAACCAGCGAGCACATCGGAATTGGCTTCCGGCACCACTTGCGGCGCCTGATCGGCCGGCAAGGCGCCGGACAAGTCGATAAGCGAGCAGCCGGCAGCTTGCGCGCGAGCAGCGTAGCTCAGGGTGATGGCCGGGCCGGCAGCGAAGAACACCAGTTTGACCTTGCTGAAATCGAACTCGTCGACTTCACGCACACGCACGTTCTTGTTGCGGAACAGCACCGAACTGCCGGCGGATTCGCTGCTGGCCAACAGGTGCAGATTGCCGACCGGGAAGTCGCGCTCTTCAAGAATCTGTACGAGGGTTTCGCCGACAGTACCGGTGGCGCCGATCACGGCAATATCTAGGGTCTGGGTCATGGTGCGAGCCTCTGGCGAAACGGGGGGAGCGGCACTTTACCGGGTGACTGGCGCACAGGCAATTTCTGCCGGGATTTGTGGCGCCTGTGCCGTCCCCATCGCTGGCAAGCCAGCTCCCACAGGTTTATGTGTTGTGCATAACATTTGTGGGCAACATCGACCAATGTGGGAGCTGGCTTGCCAGCGATGGGGCCAGACCCGACGACCGAGAACCATCAGGGATAAAAAAACCCGCACCTCTCACAAGGCACGGGTTCTTTCATTGCATCAAGCGATCAACGCTCCAGCAAAATCCGCAGCATGCGACGCAGCGGTTCGGCCGCGCCCCACAACAGTTGGTCGCCGACGGTGAAGGCACCGACGAATTGTGAACCCATGTTCAGCTTGCGCAGACGGCCGACCGGAACATTCAGGGTGCCGGTGACCTTGGTCGGGCTCAGCTCCTGCATGCTGATTTCGCGCTGGTTCGGCACCAGTTTGACCCAAGGGTTGTGCTGGCTGATCAGCCCTTCGATATCGGCGATCGGCACGTCTTTGTTCAGCTTGATGGTCAGCGCCTGGCTGTGGCAACGCATGGCGCCGATGCGCACGCAGATGCCGTCGACCGGGATTGGGCTCTTGAAGCGACCGAGGATCTTGTTGGTCTCGGCCTGGGCCTTCCACTCTTCACGGCTCTGGCCGTTCGGCAGTTCCTTGTCGATCCACGGGATCAGGCTGCCGGCCAGCGGTACGCCGAAGTTTTCGGTCGGGTACGCATCGCTGCGCATGGCCTCGGCAACGCGACGGTCGATGTCGAGGATCGCGCTGGCCGGATCGGCCAGTTGATCAGCGACAGCGGCGTGGGTCGCGCCCATTTGCTTGATCAGTTCACGCATGTTCTGCGCGCCGGCACCGGAAGCCGCCTGATAGGTCATGGCGCTCATCCACTCGACCAGACCGGCTTCGAACAGACCGCCCAGGCCCATCAGCATCAGGCTGACGGTGCAGTTGCCGCCGATGTAGTTCTTGGTGCCCGCGTCGAGTTGCTGGTCGATGACCTTGCGGTTGACCGGATCGAGAATGATCACTGCGTCATCGTTCATCCGCAGGCTCGAGGCCGCGTCGATCCAGTATCCCTGCCAGCCGGCTTCGCGCAGCTTCGGGAATACTTCGCTGGTGTAGTCACCGCCCTGGCAGGTCAGGATCACGTCGAGGGTCTTCAGCTCTTCAATGCTGTAAGCGTCCTTGAGCGGAGCAATGTCCTTGCCCACGGACGGGCCTTGGCCACCGACATTGGAAGTGGTGAAAAACACTGGCTCGATTAGATCGAAGTCCTGCTCTTCCAGCATCCGCTGCATGAGCACGGAACCGACCATGCCGCGCCAACCGATCAGACCTACACGTTTCATCGCAACTACACCTTCTTGAAAAGTGGGCCGCTGCTTTGTATTGAATTTCGCAGCGGGCCCGAGAGATTACAGATTCCGCAGCGCGGCGACTACTGCGTCGCCCATTTCCTGCGTACCGACTTTGGTGCAACCGGCCGAATAGATGTCGCCGGTGCGCAAGCCTTGATCAAGCACCACGCTGACCGCCTTCTCGATGGCATCAGCCGCGTCGTGCAGATTGAAGCTGTAACGCAGCATCATCGACACCGACAGAATCGTTGCCAACGGGTTGGCAATGCCTTTGCCGGCGATGTCCGGCGCCGAACCGTGGCAAGGCTCATACATGCCCTTGTTGTTCGAATCCAGCGAGGCCGACGGCAGCATGCCAATGGAGCCGGTGAGCATCGACGCTTCGTCGGACAGGATGTCGCCGAACAGGTTGTCGGTGACGATCACGTCGAACTGCTTCGGCGCGCGCACCAGTTGCATGGCGGCGTTGTCGACGTACATGTGACTCAGTTCGACTTCTGGATAGTCTTTCGCCACTTGCTCGACCACTTCACGCCACAGCTGGCTGGATGCGAGGACGTTGGCCTTGTCCACCGAGCAGAGTTTTTTGCCACGGACCATGGCCATGTCGAAACCGACGCGGGCAATGCGGCGGATTTCGCTTTCGCTGTACGGCAGGGTGTCGTAGGCCTGACGCTCGCCGCTTTCCAGGGTACGGGTGCCGCGTGGCGCGCCGAAGTAAATGCCGCCGGTCAGTTCGCGCACGATCAGGATATCCAGACCGGCAACGATTTCCGGCTTCAGGCTCGAAGCGTCAGCCAGTTGCGGATAGAGAATCGCCGGACGCAGGTTGCCGAACAGACCCAATTGCGCACGGATTTTCAGCAGACCGCGTTCAGGACGAATATCGCGCTCGATGGTGTCCCATTTCGGGCCGCCCACCGCGCCCAGCAGCACGGCGTCGGCGGCGCGGGCACGGTCGAGGGTTTCGTCGGCCAGCGGCACGCCGTGCTTGTCGATGGCGGCGCCACCGATCACGTCATGGCTCAGCTCGAAGCCCAGGCTGTACTTGTCGTTTGCCAGTTCCAGCACCTTGACCGCTTCGGCCATGATTTCCGGACCAATACCGTCGCCTGGGAGAATCAGAATCTGCTTGCTCATGCTTTCCTCGTGTCTTCAGTCGGTGCGCCGTTAACCGGCACGCCCGGAAAAATTCTTTTAGCGTTCTGCCATCAGCACGATTACATCTGTACTGAACGAACCATCGGCATCAATCTCAAAATATTCGCGCACTTCGTTGCCCATCGACTGCTGCAACTGGCGGATCGCCGCGCGCATCACTTCGGGTGTACGCATGCGCTCGACCCAACTGCTGTACTCCAGGCGCAGACGCTGCCGCGTGGTGCTGCGGGTATGCAGCCCGGCCTCGCTGACCTGACGCAACCACTCGCCAGCGGAATAATCGCGCACATGGCTGGTGTCGCGCAGCACTTCGACGCTTTGCAGGTAAGTGTCGAACAGCGGGCTGCCCGGTGACAACACGTCAACGAACGCCGCCACACCGCCCGGTTTCAGCACCCGGCGCACTTCGCGCAGTGCCACACCGAGATCGCTCCAGTGATGCGCCGAATAACGGCTGAACACGAAGTCGAACTCACCGTCGGCAAACGGCAGGCGCTCAGCGGCGCCGTTGACCGTGACAATGTTGCTCATGCCGCGATCAACGGCAGCGGCAGCGACCACGTCGAGCATTTGCTGCGACAGGTCGTAAGCGACCACTTCGTTGACCAGCGGTGCGACGTGGAAACTCACGTGGCCGGCGCCGCACCCCAGATCCAGCAGCCGGGCATTGCCCTGCCCGGCCAGTTCGGCCTGTAGCAGCGCAAATTCGGTGCCTTGAGCGTGAACGGCGCTGCTCAGGTAGGCGGCGGCCTGTTCACCGAATTGCTTCTGGACAACCTGACTGTGCTGGGCGGTGCTGGTCATGGGGACTTCCTTTGATCTTGTGGTGTCTGTTCCGGCCTCATCGCTGGCAAGCCAGCTCCCACAGGTTTTGTGAACACCGCAAATCCCTGTGGGAGCTGGCTTGCCAGCGATGGGGCCGGCCCCGACTACATCAATCTCGAATCAATCACGCGTCGCGGAACAACCAAGGCTGGCTAACGCGGTGTTTGGCCTCGAAGGTGGCAATCGCATCACCGTCCTGCAAGGTCAAACCGATATCGTCCAGACCATTCAACAGGCAGTGCTTGCGGAACGCATCGATTTCAAAGCTGTACACCTTGCCATCCGGACGGGTCACGGTCTGCGCCTGCAGATCAACCTGCAATTGATAACCCGGCTCGGCCTCGACCTGCTTGAACAGTTCATCGACTTCCGCGTCGCTCAAGATGATCGGCAACAAGCCGTTCTTGAAGCTGTTGTTGAAGAAGATGTCGGCGTAGCTCGGCGCGATGATGCTGCGGAAACCGTACTCCTCCAGTGCCCACGGCGCGTGTTCACGGCTGGAGCCGCAACCGAAGTTCTCCCGGGCCAGCAACACGCTGGCGCCTTGATAACGCTCGGCGTTGAGGACGAAGTCCTTGTTCAGCGGACGCTTGGAGTTGTCCTGATACGGCTGGCCGACATCGAGGTAACGCCATTCGTCGAACAGGTTCGGACCGAAACCGGTGCGCTTGATCGACTTCAAAAACTGTTTCGGAATGATTTGGTCGGTGTCGACGTTGGCACGATCCAAAGGCGCGACAAGACCAGTGTGCTGAGTAAAAGCTTTCATGCTGCGCTCCTTTAAATCAATTCACGAACGTCGATGAAACGACCGTTCACCGCTGCCGCAGCCGCCATGGCCGGGCTGACGAGGTGGGTACGGCCACCGGCGCCCTGACGGCCTTCGAAGTTACGGTTGGAGGTCGAGGCGCAATGCTCGCCGGACTCCAAACGGTCCGGGTTCATCGCCAGGCACATCGAGCAACCCGGCTCACGCCATTCGAAACCGGCTTCGAGGAAAATCTTGTCGAGACCTTCGGCTTCAGCCTGCGCTTTCACCAGACCCGAACCCGGCACCACGATGGCTTGCTTGATGGTCGAAGCGACTTTGCGGCCCTTGGCGATCACCGCAGCAGCACGCAAGTCTTCGATCCGCGAGTTGGTGCAGGAACCGATGAACACGCGATCCAGTTGAATGTCGGTGATCGCCTGATTGGCGGTCAAACCCATGTATTTCAGGGCGCGGACGATCGAGTCGCGTTTGACCAGATCCATCTCTTTGGCCGGATCCGGCACGTTCTGATCAACGGCCAGAACCATTTCCGGGGAAGTGCCCCAGCTGACTTGCGGCTTGATCTGCGCGGCGTCCAGTTCAACCACGGTGTCAAACTTGGCATCGGCGTCGGAGACCAAGTCTTTCCAGGCTTCGACGGCCATGTCCCATTGCGCGCCCTTCGGAGCGAACGGACGACCCTTGACGTATTCGACAGTCTTTTCGTCCGCCGCCACCAGACCCACACGGGCGCCGGCTTCGATGGACATGTTGCAGATAGTCATGCGGCCTTCGACGGACAAGTCGCGGATCGCGCTGCCGGCGAACTCGATGGCGTGGCCGTTACCGCCGGCCGTGCCGATCTTGCCGATCACGGCGAGGACGATGTCCTTGGCGGTCACACCGAACGGCAATTGCCCTTCGACGCGCACCAGCATGTTTTTCATTTTCTTGGCGACCAGGCACTGGGTGGCGAGCACGTGCTCGACCTCGGAGGTGCCGATACCGTGAGCTAGCGCGCCGAAAGCGCCGTGGGTCGAGGTGTGCGAGTCGCCGCAGACCACGGTCATGCCCGGCAAGGTTGCGCCCTGCTCCGGGCTGATCACGTGGACGATGCCTTGGCGGATGTCGTTCATCTTGAACTCGACGATGCCGTATTCATCGCAGTTGTCATCGAGGGTCTGAACCTGCAAACGCGAGACCTGATCGGCAATCGCTTCGATGCCGCCCTTGCGCTCTGGCGTGGTCGGTACGTTGTGGTCCGGGGTCGCGATGTTGGCATCGATGCGCCAAGGCTTGCGCCCGGCCAGACGCAGGCCTTCAAAGGCTTGCGGCGAGGTCACTTCATGGATGATGTGACGATCGATGTAGATCAGCGCCGAGCCATCGTCGCGCTGCTTGACCAAATGCGAATCCCAGAGCTTGTCGTAGAGCGTTTTGCCGGCCATCAGACGGTTCCTCATCAGCTTGTTTCTATGCCCTGGGCTTATCAATAACCCTTTGGCTTGTGAGGCCGATCCTATGGGGTTAGATTAAATAACTCAAATTCATATTTTTTATGCTTTGGATAACCAACTGGAATACAACCTTGGATCTGGCCAACCTCAACGCTTTTATCGCGATTGCCGAGACCGGCAGCTTCTCCGGCGCCGGCGAACGGCTGCACCTGACGCAACCGGCCATCAGCAAGCGCATTGCCGGACTGGAGCAACAACTGAAGGTGCGACTGTTCGATCGCCTCGGTCGTGAAGTCGGCCTGACCGAAGCCGGCCGCGCCCTGCTGCCGCGGGCTTATCAGATTCTCAATGTGCTGGACGACACACGTCGGGCGCTGACCAATCTGACCGGTGAAGTCAGCGGCCGGCTGACGCTGGCCACCAGTCACCACATCGGCCTGCACCGTTTGCCACCGTTATTAAGGGAATTCACCCGCCGCTACCCACAAGTCGCGCTGGATATTCAGTTCCTCGATTCGGAAGTGGCCTACGAGGAAATTCTCCATGGCCGTGCGGAGCTGGCGGTCATTACCCTGGCGCCGGAGCCGCACACGCTGGTCAAAGCCACGCCGGTCTGGGACGACCCGCTGGATTTCGTGGTCGCCCCCGAGCATTCGCTGATCAGCAATGGCGCCGTCAGTCTGGCGGACATTGCCGGTCATCCGGCGGTTTTCCCCGGCGGCAACACATTTACACACCATATTGTCCAACGATTGTTCGAGGCCCAGGGGCTGACGCCGAACATCGCCATGAGCACCAACTATCTGGAAACCATCAAGATGATGGTCTCCATCGGCCTGGCCTGGAGCGTGTTACCGCGCACCATGCTCGATGATCAGGTGGCAAGCATCGCTTTGCCGGGCATACAGCTCAGTCGCCAGCTAGGCTATATCGTGCACACCGAACGGACGCTATCGAATGCGGCAAGAGCATTTATGGCCTTGCTGGATGCTCAAATCGATCTGCCAGGGACTCTGGGCTAACTTGTGCTACTCCTATAGAGCCGCTGTCCCTGTGCCTAAAATGCCACCACCGCTCAAGGCCTGTTAACGATGCCGAAATCTGTTGACCGAATTCCGCCGATGCCGCGCATTCAAGCCATTGACCCGCGACGTTCCGAGCAGAGCTGGGAGAGCGCGCCGCAATTGCTCGCCGCGCTCAACGGCGCTCGGCTCGGCGCCTGGTATTGGGACATCGAGCGCGGGCAGATCAGTTGGTCACGGGGCACCCAGGCATTGTTCGGCTTCGATCCGCGCCAGCCACTGCCGGAAGATCTTGAATACCTCGATTTGCTGCCGCCGGAAGACCGCGCGAAAACCGTCCGCGCCTTCCATGCAGTGATTGCCGGCGCGCCGCTGGAACAGGCGATGCATCACCGCATCCGCTGGCCCGATGGCAGCCTGCATTGGCTGGAGATCAACGGCAGCCTGCTTCCGGACAAAAACGGCCGCCCCCGAATGATCGGGGTGATTCGCGAAATCACCCACCAGCGTCAACGCGAACAGGCCCTGAGCAGCTCGGAGAAACGTTTCGCCACCCTGTTTCACCTGTGCCCGAACATGGTCTTGCTCACCCGCCAGGAAGACGGCCTGATCAGCGAGGCCAACCAGTATTTTGAAAGCCTGTTCGGCTGGCCGGTGCAGAGCGCGATTGGCCGCACCACTCTGGAGCTGGGCCTGTGGGTGCACCCCGAGCAACGCGCCGAACTGGTCAAGAAAACCAAGGCCAAGGGCGAACTGGTCAGCATGGAAGTGCAGTTTCGTGAGAGTAACGGGCAGATTCACGACGGCATTCTCAGCGCCCAGAAAGTCGAGCTCGAAGGCCAGCCGTATCTGCTCAGCACCTTCCTCGACACCACCGAGCGCAAAGCCGCCGAACACGCCCTGAAAGACAGCCAGGAACGCCTCGATCTCGCGCTGGATTCGGCGCAGCTGGGCACCTGGGACTGGCACATCCCCAGCGGTATGCTCTATGGCTCGGCGCGCGCCGCGCAATTGCACGGGCTGGAGCCGATACCGTTTCATGAATCGTTCGACGAGTTTTTCGAAGGCGTGCCCGGCGAAGAGCGCGATAGCATGCGCGACGCCTATCGCAGCCTGCGCGAAGGCCCGGCGGGCAATTACCAACTGACGTATCGCGTGCAACTGCCGGACGGCAGCTCACGCTATCTGGAAAGCCGTGCACGCCTCTATCGCGACGACAACGGTGCGCCGCTGCGCATGGCCGGCACGCTGTTGGACATCACCGATCAGGTCGAGCGCGAACAGCGGCTGGTGGCGTCCGAAGAGAAATTTGCCACGCTGTTCCAGGTCAGCCCCGACCCGATCTGCGTGACACGGCAGGACAGCGGCGAATTCATCGAAATCAACTCAAGCTTCACCCAGACTTTCGGCTGGAGCGCCGCCGACGTGATCGGCCGCACCGCCGAAGACATCGGTCTGTGGGACGCCTCGGCGAAAAGCCTGCAACGCATCGAACGGGTGATCCGTGAACAGGGCCTGAGCAATGTTGCGATTATTGTTCAGCACAAGGACGGCCAGTCGCTGACCTGCGTGATTTCCAGCCGGCAGATCAGCGTCGGCAATCAGCCCTGCATTGTCACCACTCTGCGCGACATCACGCAGCAGCAACGCTCGGAGGCCGCCCTCAAGGCCAGCGAGGAGAAATTCGCCAAGGCCTTTCACTCAAGCCCGGACGCAATCACCATCACCGAACGCGATACCGGACGCTATCTGGAGGTCAACGACGGTTTCTGTCGCCTTACCGGCTATCGCGCCGATGAAGTGGTTGGCAAAACCGTGTATCAGGTCGGCATCTGGGCCGAGGAGAAACAACGTTCTGCGCTGCTGGCCGAACTGCAGATCAAGGGCCGCGTGCACCATCAGGAAATGCTCGGGCGCAACAAGCGCGGGGAATTGCTGACGCTGGAAGTGTCGGTCGAACCGATCACCCTGAATGAAACGGCATGCCTGCTGCTGACCGCCCGCGACGTCAGCCTGCTGAAAAACGCCGAAGCACAGATTCGCCATCTGGCCTACCACGACCCGCTGACCAACCTGCCCAACCGTGCGCTGCTGATGGATCGCCTGAGCCAGCAGATCGCCCTGCTCAAGCGCCACAACCTGCGCGGTGCGCTGCTGTTTCTTGACCTCGACCATTTCAAACACATCAACGACTCGCTTGGCCACCCGGTCGGCGACACCGTGCTGAAAATCATCACCGCTCGGCTAGAAGCCAGCGTGCGCATGGAAGACACGGTCGCACGTCTGGGCGGCGATGAGTTCGTGGTGCTGCTCAGCGGCCTGGAAGGCTCGCGCAACGAAGTCAGCGCGCAGGTGCGCGAACTGGCCGACACCATCCGTGAATTGCTTTCGGAGCCGATGTTCCTTGACGGTCAACGCCTGCAAGTGACGCCGAGCATCGGCGTGGCACTGATTCCCGACCACGGCTCGACCCCGACCGACCTGCTCAAGCGTGCCGACATCGCCCTGTACCGGGCCAAGGATTCCGGGCGCAACACCACGCAGATGTACCACAACACCATGCAGAAAGCGGCCAGCGAACGGCTGCGCATGGAGACCGACTTGCGCCTGGCCTTGTCTCGTGGCGAATTCAAGGTGCATTTCCAGCCACAGGTCGACGCACGGGACAACCGCATCATCGGCGCCGAAGCCCTGGTGCGCTGGAATCACCCGGAGCTCGGTGCACAATCGCCGACCGAGTTCATCAAGGTGCTGGAAGACAGCGGCCTGATTCTGGAAGTGGGCACCTGGATCCTCGACGAAGCCTGCGATGCGTTCAAACAACTGATCGCCACAGACCTGATCAACCCTTTCGACTTCAGCCTGTGCGTGAATATCAGCCCACGCCAGTTCCGCCAGAACGACTTCGTCGAACGCATCGAACACAGCATGATCAGCCACGGCCTGCCCTGCACGCTGCTGAAACTGGAAATCACCGAAGGCATCGTCATTCAGAATCTGGAAGACACCATCAGCAAAATGCGTCGCTTGAAAAAACTCGGCGTGAGCTTCGCCATGGACGACTTTGGCACCGGTTATTCGTCGTTGACCTACCTCAAGCGCTTGCCGGTGGACACGCTGAAAATCGACCAGTCGTTCATCCGCGATGCAACCACCGACCCGAACGACGCGGAGATCATCCGCGCCATTGTCGCCATGGCCCGCAGCCTCGAACTCGAAGTGATTGCCGAAGGCGTGGAGACGCCGGAGCAACTGGCGTTCCTGCAAGGCCTGGGTTGCCACTTGTATCAGGGTTATCTGCACAGTCGGCCCCTGCCGCTGGAGGACTTGAAAAAACTGCTGCCCTGACGCGCCCAATTTGCAACAACCGCGCAATTGCCAGGGTTGGCAGCAACCTGTAGGGTCGCTTTTTTTGCGCCGTTTCGAGATCAGTCATGCAGGATGCAACCCTTCCCCGCCCGGCCCTGCTGGGCATCGACCTTGGCACCACCAACAGCTTGATCGCCGTCTGGCAGGACGGTCAGGCGCGGTTGATTCCCAACGCCCTCGGAGATGTGTTGACCCCGTCGGTGGTCAGCCTCGACGAAGACGACACGATTCTGGTGGGCAAAGCCGCCCGCGCCCGCCTGACCACACACCCGGAGCGCAGCGCTGCGGCCTTCAAGCGGTTTATGGGCAGTGACAAACAAGTCGAACTCGGCAGTCGTCAGTTCAGCCCCGAGGAGCTTTCGGCGCTGGTGCTCGGCTCACTCAAGCAGGACGCCGAAGCTTTTCTTGGCCACCCCGTCTCGGAAGCGGTGATTTCCGTACCGGCGTATTTCAGTGACGAGCAACGCAAACGCACAATGTTTGCCGCTGAACTGGCCGGACTGTCCGTCACGCGCCTGATCAACGAGCCGACCGCCGCGGCCATGGCTTATGGGCTGCATGAACAGAAATTCGAACGCACGCTGATCTTCGATCTGGGCGGCGGCACCTTCGATGTCACGGTGCTGGAATACGCGCTGCCGCTGATCGAGGTGCATGCGTCCACCGGCGACAATTTTCTCGGTGGCGAAGACTTCACCGCCGCGTTGCTGCAAGCCTGCCTCAAGGACTGGCAACTGCCCCCTGCAACGGTCGACGCGCAAGCCATGGCCAGCCTTGGCGATGCGCTGGAGCAGCTCAAGTGCAAACTGGGCGAAGGCAGACAGCAACTGATCTGGCGGCACGCCGAGCAGACATTCGAGTGGTCGCTGGACGAAGCCGCTGCGGTGAAAATCTGGGAACCGCTGCTTGGCCGTTTGCGCGCACCGATCGAACAGGCCCTACGCGATGCCCGGCTCAAGCCACGCGACCTCGACAGTCTGGTGCTAGTGGGTGGCGCCACGCGGATGCCGGCGGTGCAGCAATTGGTCGCCACGCTGTTCGGGCGCCTGCCTTACCGTCATCTTGATCCGGACACGATTGTTGCGCTTGGTGCGGCGACGCAAGCGGCGTGCAAGGCCCGCGATGGCGCGGTAGAAGAACTGATCCTGACCGATGTCTGCCCGTACACGCTGGGGATTTCGACCATGCGCGGCGATGACATCAAAGGCGCGTTCTCACCCATCATCGAACGCAACACCATCATTCCGACGTCACGCGTGGAGCGCTACCACACGACCTCGCCTAGGCAGGAATTCATCCGCATTGCGGTTTATCAGGGTGAACGGCCGTGGGTGCGCGACAACATTTTCATCGACGCCTTCGATGTCACGCTGACACCCAGCGATCACATCCAGGCGCTGGACGTGCGCTTCAGTTACGACATCAATGGTTTGCTCGAAGTCGACGTCACGTTGCTGGAAACAGGCGAACGCCATAGCCACAGCATCGACCGCAGCCCTACCGGGCTTGACGAGCAATCGCGCCAGGCCAGCCATGAACGCCTGACCAGCCTGAAAATACACCCCCGCGATGCCCTGCCCAACCGCACCCTGCTGGCGCGACTGGAACGTGCATGGATGCAAAGCCTCGGCGACGACCGGCAGCGTATCGCCGAGTGGCTGGACAGTTTCACCTCGGTGCTGGGTGGTCAGCGATCGGAAGAAATCGCCAGCCACCGTTCACAACTCAACAAAGTGCTGGATGAGCTGCGTCTCTAGCCGTTGAGTCGACGCAACGCGGCCTGCAAACCACCGGATAACGTGTCTTCTCGATCACTGTCCGGTGGTACACCGTAGCGGTTGGGCAACTTCTCACCGGGAAAGCCGAACAGCACCAGCGGCAGAAATGGCAAGACCGGGGTCAGGCCGGCCAGAATCAGAAAGCTTGCAACACCTCGGCCCATGTCGTGCAGACGCCTCAGAATGGCACTGAGCATCAGCATCAGCGCCACTGCCAATACCACGAAAGCGGAAAACATCGAGCCACTGAACAAGGCCAGCAATGGCGTAAGCAGCACGATACCAATCACCTGACCGATAAATGCCTCGCGCCCCAGTCGTGTGCCAAGACGCCAGAACGCGGTTGCAGGCGTCGGCCGAGTGTCACCCTTGGCCAACAGCAAACGCTCTGACCACGACAGTAATGCACTAAAGGCAAAGCGTAAGCCGAGGCCATTGTGCGTGTTGTCCTTGGCCTGCTGCATGCGCATCAGGATTTTCTGGCGCGGCACCCCGGCGCTACCGTAACGCGCCATATCCTTGAGCACATCCAGCGCCAGGTAAAACGCGTCGGTGTAATCAACGCCGTCATCCTCCAGCACCTCACGCGGCGGGCGTGTGGGTTCACCTTTGATCAGACTGTGGCGGAATCCGTCGAACCAATCCTGTGGATTGACGACTTCGGTGATGCTCTCAAGCAGGTATTTGCGCTGTTGCGCATTGAGCAGCGGATCGTGATACAGCACCCCAGCCAACAGCATGCGACCGAGCAAATCCTCATTGAAACGGCTGATGTCGCTGCGCATGCACTCGTACAAACGGTCATTGCTCAACAGCCTTGCGCTGTCGAGCGCTTCCTGGACGCTGAACAATTTACGCGCGAGCAAGGCATGCACCGGGTCGGCTGCTTGCAGCCAGCCCAGCAGGCCACTGGCGCTGCCCTGCTCGCGATTCAATCGACACAGCAGCGGCTGCAAACGCGCCAATGGATGCTCACGCGCAACGCTCATCGAATCAATGCAGTGCGCCGATTGCGCACCCAGCCAACGTGTCGGCTCGTCGAGGGTCGCCAGCAAGTACAGCGCCTGACGATGCCATTCCCAGACGGCGTCAGGGTTATCGATGGCCGGCAGTAGCATGCCTTGCTCGGCCAACTGCGCTTGCAGCTTCAAGCCATCGAGCACGACGTCGCGCTTGCTCAGACTGAATGCTTCGTCCAGCCGGGCCAGCGACCGCGTGTCATAGGCTCGCAAACGGCGCATCCACAGCAGGCTGAGCTCCAGCGGCTCGCCCTTTTGCAGTTCCGGCGGCAGCTGCACCGATTCTTCGCTGGTCAGAAACGCATGCAAGGCACGCGGAATGGGGGCCTGGGTCAACCAGCAGATCTGTTGATCGGCTTGGTACTTGAAGCCTTCCAGCACCAGCTGATCAAGAATCTCAGGAGCCTCTGGCGCATCCATGACGCGTTGCAGCAAGGGCACATCGCCGCGGTGCAAAGCCCAGGCGTGCTGGTACAGCACCTGAAGTGCCGGGTCGTCGCTGGCAATAATCAGCCACGCCAGCAAAGGTAGTTCGTCACCGCTGATGCGCCACTCGACAAAGGCATCGGCGATGCCCTGCAAGTCCAGCTGCCGCGCGCGAAACCAGCGCCCCAAGGTTTCCGGACGCTGCGAAGGACTGCCATATTCCTGGGTGACATCACTGAGGTCAGCGGACCAGTCGCGGAAGTTTTCCAGACGATCAAACGCCTGGATCAGCAGCGGCAAGCGCTGTGGTTGATGACGCGCGCACAGATCCAGCAACCAAGTGGCGGCCTTGGGATGGTGATGCTCTCGCCAGAGTTGCACCCAGGCCTGAAGCGCCAACTCTTCCATGCCCAGCGCACTGCGCTGACAGGCCAGCAGATAAAGCCAGTCAACGTCGTCCGGCGCCAGCCGATGCTGCTCACTGATGATGTCGAGAAAGTCTTTACTGGCAATGCCGGCCTGACTGAACTGGATCGCCAGACGTTGCACCAGCGCATCATCGGCAGGCAGCGGGATACAGGTGTGCAGGCTGGCGAAATAGCGGAAATCGTCGAGCGAAGCGTTATGGTGAAGATGATTCAGCGTGCGCACATACCAGAGCGCTTCCAACTGCGCGACGACGGGCCAATGGCACATCAACGACGTGTCGAACGGGTCCGGTGCGGCTATCCGCTTCAAGAACTCATCGACATGTCGGGCGCTGTCGAAAGCCAGATCGAGCATCCGGCTCGCCCAGCCCAGGCGCTGCGCCAACAAGCGTGCGCAGGCGTGGGAAATCGGTCCCGCGTCGAGCAACTCACGCAACAATGGCCAGCAAACATCGTCCAACACGTCCAGAGGCAGGCGATCCAACTCAAGGTTGAATGCCTGCCAGGCTGCAGGACTGAAGCGACGTGTCGGATCGATCAGCAGCGCTTCGAAATCTGCCAGTGTCTGGTCGGCAGGACTCGCCTCGTCATCGACTGGTTCGCCTGCCTCGTCCGGCTGCTCACGGGCGAAACGCATTGCTAGCTCGTACGCTTCGCGCAATGCCTGAAATCCTTCCGGATCGGTTTCAGGATGATGTTGCGGCAAGCGCGCGCGATAGGCGCCGCGAATGACGTCATTGTCTTTGGTGGGCTCGATACCCAAGCGAATCCAGCAGCTCATGACCAGTCGAACTCCCCTAATGAGTCGGGCCTTTCAGGCAGATGCAAGGGCATGTCCCAGGGCAACTGGGCAAAGAATTCGCGGGCATCGCGATCAAGCTTTCTGATGACCACCGTGGTGCCGATGTAGTCGCCTTGCCGATCGTATTCGTGGGCAAGTTCCTCATCTTTATTGCCCAGGCAATGCCAGAAGGCTTTACCGATGACAAAGCCATTCAGGTAACTCGTCCAACTGTCGTAGTAGTACCGCGCACGCGCCGCCATGCGGCCGTGCAGCCAGAGACTTTCGGTGAGATCGATCCAGCCGTGCAGCACCGCCGAGCGCAGCAGAAAGCCCATTCGGCCAATGTCCCAGGCGCGAATACCGCCAGAGCCACACTCGCCGAACGTACGGCTGGCCAACTCATAAAAGGCGCGTTGGCGGGTATCCAGCGTGTCTAGCAGGGCTTGCCATTCAGACGGAAGACAACGTTCCCACTGTCGGTAGGCTTCGTTCAAAGAGGTCGCGTGCCCGGTGTCGGCCGTGCTCAACATGTCGAGCAATTGCGCGCGCGTGGTAATGCCCCAGCCGCCTTCGACATCGACGTGTTTGAGGTCGAAGCAGTAAGTGGGGGCGGCGTAGTCGGCATCGGGATTGAGGGCGACCAAAGGCGCAGAAAGCGCGTATAGCCAGCGCTGTTCCATTTCGTCCATGAACAAAGGCTCCGGGCCAGCGGAAATGAGAGAGTGCCGGCCTTGTTGGCGCGGATTGTAAAGAGCCGTAGCCGCAGCGGCAAACAGTGCGTGCGGTTTTCCTGCGCGCATAAAAAAGGCCCCGACGTATCGGGGCCTTCATTCAGCGGCTCAGCGCTTGATCAGACGATTGTGTATCTGCCTGTGATCAATGCTGCAGAACCGGTTGCTGCGTCCCGTTGATCGGGATGCGTTTGGCTTTCGCTTCTTCCGGGATCACCCGCAACAGGTCGATGCTCAGCAGACCGTTGCTCAGGCCGGCGGCCTTGATTTCGATGTGATCGGCCAGACGGAAGGACAGCTTGAACGCACGCTGGGCAATGCCCTGGTGCAGGAAGGTTACGCCTTCGTTGGCATCACGCTTGCCGCCACTGATGGTCAGCACACCCTTCTCGACTTGCAGCTCCAGGTCTTCTTCCTGGAAACCGGCTGCCGCCACGACGATGCGGTATTGGTCGTCGCCGTGTTTTTCAACGTTGTAGGGTGGATAGGTGCTGCCTGGCTCATTGCGCAGGGCGGTTTCGAACAGATCGTTGAAACGGTCGAAACCTACCGAGGAACGGAACAATGGCGCGAGGGAAAATGCAGTACTCATGGTTCAAATCTCCTGAAAACAATCAGCAAGGTTTTATGTCTCCGCGACCCGAATTCGGCATCGCGTAACCCTTAGATAGGGACCGCTGAAATGATTTCAAGAGATTATTTGCAGATTTTTTTCAGGCCGCTTCGGCGACCGGCAGACCAAGCAAACGCGAGACTTGATCAGGTTCCGTTTCGCGGCGCAGGACGGTGAACAGCTCGGTGGCTTCGGGATAATTGCGCGTCAGCATGGCCAGCCATTGCTTCAAACGACCCGGCGATTGGCGCGCAGTCATCTGCGCTTTGGCCTGTAGCCAGAAGTCCTGGATCAGCGGCAGCAGCTCGGTCCAGGTCATTTCCACGACCTCTTCACCGGCGCGTGCGGCAGCGATTTGTTTGGCCAGATCCGGGCGCGAGACCAGACCGCGACCGAGCATGATATCTTCCACGCCGCTGATTTCGCGGCAACGGCGCCAGTCTTCGACGCTCCAGATATCGCCGTTGGCGAACACTGGCACCTTGACCACGTCCTGCACCCGCGGGATCCACTCCCAGTGCGCCGGCGGCTTGTAGCCATCCATTTTGGTTCGGGCGTGAACCACGATGTGTTCGGCGCCGCCCTCGGCCAGTGCCGTCGCACAGACCAGCGAACCGTCCGGGCTGTCGAAGCCCAGGCGCATCTTGGCAGTGACGGGAATATGCGCCGGTACGGCACGACGCACGTGCTCGACGATCTGGTTGAGCAGTTCAGGCTCCTTGAGCAGCACTGCACCGCCACGGGACTTGTTCACGGTCTTGGCCGGGCAGCCGAAGTTGAGGTCGATCACTTCGGAACCGAGCTCGCAGGCCAGCGCCGCGTTTTCCGCCAGACACACCGGGTCAGAACCCAACAATTGCACGCGCAGCGGCACGCCGGAACGGGTGCGCGCGCCGTTGAGCAGCTCCGGACCGAACTTGTGGAAGTAGGCCGGGGTGAGCAACTGGTCGTTGACCCGAATGAATTCAGTGACGCACCAGTCGATGCCGCCAACGCGGGTCAGCACGTCGCGCAGGATGTCGTCGACCAACCCTTCCATGGGCGCCAGAGCAATTTGCATGGGGAAAACACTACTTAAGGAAAAAACGTGCGGCAGTTTACTGGATATCGCAAGAAATCGCAGAAACCTTGTGGGAGCGAGCCTGCTCGCGATCGCGGTGCTTCAGTCACATGTGCATCGGCTGACATAGCGCGATCGCGAGCAGGCTCGCTCCTACAGTTTAGATTTGGACAGATTCTGAGGGCTGGATCGCCGGGCCATAGCCTTCGATGAACTCGGCCGGCATGCGCTTGGGTTTGCCAGTGGACAATTCAATGCAGACAAACGTGGTCTGCGCGCGCAGCAGTGTGGTGTTATCGCTTGGACGCTTTAGCTGGAAATGCCGGGTCATTTTCAGGCGCTGGTCCCAATCGACGATCCAGGTCGCCAACTGCAGTTCGTCGCCTTCATAGGCAGCGGCCAGATAATCGATCTCGTGGCGCACCACCGCCATCGCCCGGTCCAGGCGCCGGTACTCGACCAGATCCAGCCCCAGACGCTGCGAATGACGCCAGGCGCAGCGTTCGAGCCAGGTCACATAGACCGCGTTGTTCGCGTGGCCCAGCCCGTCGATGTCCTCGGCGCCCACTTGCAGATCAATGGTAAACGGCGTTGCCCGATCCCAGCCCATGCCCCACTCCCGGTCAATTTATTCAACCGGGGCAGTGTAACGGAGCTCACGCCGATTGGCGCGCCTGAAGGCTGCGGCCCGCCAGCAGTGATAACACGCCATCAATCACCCGAGGGTCGGCCAGCACGCGCTGATGACCACCGCTTTCGAGGCGCAGCAAACGGCTGTCGAACCAGGATTCGTGAATCAGTTGCGATTCTTTGACTGAGACGAAATTGTCGTCCTCGGCGTGCACGATCAGACCGGGCATGTCCAGTTGATAGTGGGCTACATCAAGGGTCGCGGCGCGCATGCCGACATCCTGTTCGACCTGACGGATGAAAGCGGAACGCGCTCGTGGCGGCATCCCCACGTAACGAGCAAAACCTCGCAGCACACCGAGAATGCGGGCAGGAGCGGCGATGCTGACGAGGGTTTCGGTGCGCAAGCCCAATTGCACGGCGAGCATCGCACTGGCGCCACCCATGGAGTGGCCGATGACGGCTTGCAAGGGCGGCAGTTCAGCGGCGGCTTCGAGCATGGCGCGGGCGAACAATACAACGTTGGCTTCACGCCCCGGCGACCGACCGTGGGCCGGGCCATCGAGTGCGACAACGGTGTATCCAGCTTCAACCAGCGCGGTGATCAATGCAGCGAATTGGGTTGGCCGCCCTTCCCAACCGTGCATCAGCAGCACCGTCGGGCCTTGCCCCCAGCGCAGCGCCGATAAACCAAAACGCAAGGTGATCCGTTCGGAATTGGCCAGTAATGGCAACTCCCAATCCCGCAGCGGCAAAGCACGCGGCGTCATGAACGCCAGACGCATTTTGCTTGCTACCTGTTTCGGTGCAATCCAGCCCAAGGTGCCATTTACGCCACGAATCCACTTCAACGTGTTCATCGCTCTCTCCTCAGGCGTGTTGCCTTCAGGTCAACGCACCGCCGACTTGGCAGCGCGCAGCAATCGATCGGACAAATCTCCAGGGCCAAGCGCTCTTGCGAGGGCCAGACCACCCACCATCAAGGCCACGTCGGCCAGGGCTTTGTCGGTGTCCTCAGGGCTGGACGCCAACTGCGCAATCATCAATTCCAAGTGTTCGTTGAGCGCGATTCGGAACGAATCCGGCAAGCGACCCAGCTCACCGATGGACGCCGGAATCGGGCACGCCGCGTCACTGGAATCGCGGTGCTTGCGCGACAGGTAGAACGCTGCGACCAGCGCGCGACGTTCTTCGCCAGTCAGTTCGGCATCCATGTCGGCAATCAGGTCGCGGCGGCGCCCCAGCAATTGCTTGAACGCTTCGAGCATCATCGCGTCCTTGCTTTCGAAGTGCGCGTAGAAGCCACCGACGGTCAGGCCGGCCGCGCCCATCACTTCGCCCACGCTAGGGTCTGCCGGGCCGCGCTGAATCAGTGCGGCGCTGGCAGCCTTGAGGATGCGTTCGCGGGTTTGAGCTTTTTTATCGTTCATCGTTGCCTCCGAATATTACGACTAGAATATTATTCGCATAATAATATTCTGCAAGTCAAGGATATGACCGCTGGTCTGAAGCACAGTGTAAGGAAAAAGGAGAGTTGGCCAAACGCCAGACAAACAAAAGGGCCATTCAATAATTGAATGACCCTTATAAAATCCCGCAGAGCGGGTAATCGTGGCGTCCCCTAGGGGACTCGAACCCCTGTTACCGCCGTGAAAGGGCGGTGTCCTAGGCCACTAGACGAAGGGGACACAAACCCTTCTATACAACTGATCAGTGCTGAGATCTGATCGATTCAAGGCCGGTGTGGCCAGACCTTGAACTTGTAAAATTGGTGGAGCTAAGCGGGATCGAACCGCTGACCTCCTGCATGCCATGCAGGCGCTCTCCCAGCTGAGCTATAGCCCCGGATTTTTCGCCTCGCGGCGGAGCGACATCTTGCAACATCGCTTCTGTAAAACTGGCGTCCCCTAGGGGACTCGAACCCCTGTTACCGCCGTGAAAGGGCGGTGTCCTAGGCCACTAGACGAAGGGGACGCAAACCCTTCTATACAACTGATCAACGCTGAGTGTTGATCGCTTCGAAGCCGGTGTGGCCAGGCTTCGAAGTGTAAATTGGTGGAGCTAGACGGGATCGAACCGTCGACCTCTTGCATGCCATGCAAGCGCTCTCCCAGCTGAGCTATAGCCCCTCATCGTTGATGTCATCGCTGAGGACGGGGCGAATCTTAAGGGCGTATCGGAGGGCTGTCAAACTTATTTTTAAAATATTTCAAAGTTTTTTGCCGACATAACAATCACTTACCGCCCTCCCCCCGAAAATCCGGGGGAAAAACGCCGAAGGCCGGAATCAAACGATCCCGGCCTTCGGTTGTTCCTGCAGAGTCAGGCGTGCTTAAGCGATAGCGCCCAGCAGCTTTTCCCACTCTTTGTTTTCTTTCTTCGACACGCCGCCCAGCAGGTCAATCGCCTGACGCAGACGGAAACGGGTCAGGTCCGGGCCGATGATTTCCATGGCATCGAGCACCGACACCGAACTCGCCTGCCCGGTAATCGCGGCAAACATCAGCGGCATCGCATCACGCAGTTTCAGCTCGAGGGATTCGACCACCGCCTGAATCGTCGCGGTGATGTGGTCTTTTTCCCACTGACGCAGGCTTTCCAGCTTCCACAGGATCAATTGCATCAACTGGCGAACCTGATCACCGGAAAGTTTCTTCGACTCGAACAGCTTGGCATCCGGATTGACGCCGCCGGCGAAGAAGAACCCGCCCAGCGGTGCGACCTGGCTGAAGGTTTCAACACGACCCTGCACCAGCGGTGCGATCTTCATCATGTATTCCGGGTTCAACGCCCAGGTCTGCAAACGGCTGGCAAACTCTTCCACCGGCAGATCACGCAGCCACTGGCCGTTGAGCCACGACAGCTTCTCGATGTCGAAGATCGGCCCGCCGAGGGACACGCGCTTGAGGTCGAAGTTGTCGACCATTTCCTGCAGGGAGAACTTTTCGCGCTCGTCCGGCATCGACCAGCCCATGCGGCCCAGGTAGTTGAGCATCGCTTCCGGCATGAAGCCCATGCGCTCGTAGAACGTCACCGAGGTCGGGTTCTTGCGCTTGGACAGCTTGCTCTTGTCCGGGTTACGCAGCAGCGGCATGTAGCACAGCTCTGGCTGCTCCCAACCGAAGTATTCGTACAGCAGAATCAGTTTCGGCGCCGACGGCAGCCATTCTTCGCCACGCAGAACGTGGGTGATGCCCATCAAGTGGTCGTCGACCACGTTGGCGAGGAAGTACGTCGGCAGGCCGTCGGTCTTCATCAGCACTTGCATGTCCATGCGATCCCACGGGATCTCGACGTCACCACGCAGCATGTCCGGCACCACGCAGACGCCTTCGCTCGGCACTTTCATGCGGATCACGTGCGGCTCGCCAGCGGCCAGACGGGCAGCGACTTCTTCCTTCGACAACAACAGCGCGCGGCCGTCGTAACGCGGGGTTTCGCCGCGAGCCATTTGCTCGGCGCGCATCTGGTCCAGTTCTTCAGCGGTGCAGAAGCACGGGAACGCGTGGCCCATGTCGACCAGTTGCTGGCAATATTTCTGATAGATATCGCCGCGCTCGCTCTGACGGTACGGACCGTGCGGACCGCCAACGTCCGGGCCTTCGCTCCAGTCGATACCGAGCCAGCGCAGGGCGTCGAATATCTGCTGTTCGGACTCGCGAGTCGAACGCAACTGGTCGGTGTCTTCGATGCGCAGGATGAACTCACCGCCATGCTGCTTGGCAAAGCAGTAGTTGAACAATGCGATGTAAGCGGTACCTACGTGGGGGTCCCCGGTAGGCGATGGCGCGATGCGAGTGCGGACGGTGGTCATGGCATGTCTCGAAAAGAATGAAAAGCAAAACAATCAAGCGGCGAATGGTAACAGGCGACACCCGCCCCGCTCCAGCGGGCAGGGCATTTAAGCCAAGTTTGCGGCTGGAACACCCATAGACTGCGGTGAATGGCCGAATATCAACAGATGGCATTTACCGTTTATCGGCTGTATGCCAGATTCGCCTGCTGATAACTTTCCTTACAATTCCTCGACTACAGTTTGCCCATGCCTGCCCAACTCAAGCGTCGCCTGTTTATTTTCCTGCTTCTGGTCCTGTTGATCGCCGGGGGCTTTTTCGCCCATTGGTTTTTCAAGGGGCGCTTTTATGAAAGCACCGACAACGCCTATGTCCAGGGCGAAATCACCCGTGTCTCGAGCCAGTTGAGCGCGCGCATCGATGAAGTGCTGGTGCAGGACAATCAACATGTGGAAAAAGGCCAGTTGCTGGTGCGCCTTGAACCCAATGATTTCCGCCTGGCCGTGGATCGTGCCAATGCCGCCCTCGCCACCCGCGAAGCCGAACGCCTGCAAGCACAGAGCAAACTGACCCAGCAATCGAGCCTGATCGCCGCCAGCGATGCGCAAGTGGCGACCACGCAAGCGACGCTTGGCCGCTCGCAGATGGACTTGTCGCGGGCGGAAACCCTGCGCAAGCCCGGTTACGTTTCCGAGGAACGGGTGACCACCCTCTCCGCCGACGCCCACATCGCCCGCTCGCAAGTGGCCAAGGCCCAGGCCGACGCGCAGGGTCAGCGTCAACAGGTCAACGCCCTGAGCGCCGAGATCAAACGCCTCGACGCGCAGATCGCCAACGCCCGCGCCGAACTTGCGCAAGCCGAACTCAACCTCACCCGCAGCGAAATCCACGCGCCGATCAGCGGCCTCGTCGGCCAGCGTGCCGCACGCAATGGTCAGGTGGTGCAGGCCGGCGCCTATCTGTTGTCGATCGTCCCGGACGAAGACATCTGGGTGCAGGCCAACTTCAAGGAAACCCAGATCGGCCACATGCAGCCCGGGCAGAAAGCCGAGCTGACCTTTGATGCCTATGGCGATACCCCGATCGAAGCGCGGGTCGACAGTCTGTTCGCCGCCTCCGGCGCGCAGTTCAGCCTGCTGCCGCCGGACAACGCCACCGGCAACTTCACCAAGGTCGTGCAGCGGATTCCGGTGAAGCTGACCTTCAAAGCCGATAACCCGCTACGCAGCAAGAGCCGTCCGGGCATGTCGGTCACCGCCACCGTGAATATCAAAGACGCCCCAGACGATGGCCGGTGATTCGCTGATCCGCCCGGTCGGAGAACCGACCCGGCGGGACTGGATTGCGGTAATGAGCGTGATGCTCGGCGCCTTTATGGCGGTGCTCGATATCCAGATCACCAACTCTTCGCTCAAGGACATTCAGGGCGCGCTGTCGGCGACGCTGGAAGAAGGCTCGTGGATTTCCACCTCCTATCTGGTCGCGGAAATCATCATGATCCCGCTGACCGCATGGCTGGTGCAGTTGCTCTCGGCGCGGCGCCTGGCGGTGTGGGTGTCGCTGGGTTTTCTGGTGTCATCGCTGCTGTGCTCGATGGCCTGGAGTCTGGAGAGCATGATCGTCTTCCGCGCCATGCAAGGCTTTACCGGTGGCGCGCTGATCCCGCTGGCGTTCACCCTGACGCTGATCAAACTCCCCGAACATCACCGCGCCAAAGGCATGGCGATGTTCGCCATGACCGCGACGTTCGCCCCGTCCATCGGCCCGACGCTGGGCGGCTGGCTCACGGAAAACTGGGGCTGGGAATACATCTTCTATATCAACATTCCGCCTGGGCTGATCATGATCGCCGGGTTGATGTATGGGCTGGAGAAGAAAGAAGCGCATTGGGAGCTACTGAAAAGCACCGATTACACCGGCATTCTCACGCTGGGTATCGGCCTCGGCTGCTTGCAGGTTTTTCTCGAAGAAGGCCATCGCAAGGACTGGCTCGAATCGAGCCTGATCGTGACCCTCGGCAGCATTGCCCTGGTGAGCCTGATTACCTTTGTGATCGTGCAGATTTCCAAGCCCAATCCGCTGATCAACCTTGGCATCCTGCGCAATCGCAACTTCGGCCTGTCGAGCATTTCCAGCCTGGGCATGGGCGTCGGGTTGTATGGCTCGATCTATCTGTTGCCGCTGTACCTGGCGCAGATTCAGAACTACAACGCCCTGCAGATTGGCGAAGTGATCATGTGGATGGGCGTGCCGCAGCTGTTTCTGATTCCGCTGGTGCCGAAACTGATGAAGTTCGTCTCGCCGAAATGGTTGTGCACGATCGGGTTTGGCTTGTTCGGGCTGGCGAGTTTTTCTTCGGGGGTGCTCAACCCGGATTTCGCCGGGCCGCAATTCAATCAGATCCAGATCATTCGGGCGCTGGGGCAGCCGCTGATCATGGTGACGATTTCGCTGATCGCCACGGCGTACATCCTGCCGCAGGACGCCGGCTCGGCGTCGAGCCTGTTCAACATCCTGCGTAACCTCGGCGGTGCAATCGGCATTGCCCTGCTCGCGACATTGCTGGATGCGCGGACCAAGACTTACTTCGATTATTTGCGTGAGGCGGTGGTGCCGACCAACCCGCAAGTGGCGGAGCGCCTGGCGTCGATGAGCGATCGGTTTGGCAGTGATACGGCGGCGTTGGGCAAGTTGAGTGAGATCGTCCATCAGCAGGCGGCGATCATGGCCTATAACGATGCGTTTCACTTTGTCGGGATTGCGCTGGGGATCAGTATGTTGGCGATCTTGCTGACCAAAAAATTGCCGCAGGGGCTGAAGGCTGGGGAAGCCCACTAACTTTTGTGATGCCTGCACCGACCCCATCGCTGGCAAGCCAGCTCCCACAGGGATTGATGGTGTATACAAATTTTGTAAGCACCAAAGAAACCTGTGAGAGCTGGCTTGCCAGCGATAGGGCCAGATCAGGCAATGAACATCAAACAGCCAGAAGCCGCTCACGCAATTTGGCGATTTCATCTCGCATCTGCGCTGCCGCTTCGAACTCCAGATCCCGCGCCAGCTGATACATCTTCTCTTCCAGCGCACGAATACGCTTGGTGATCTCGCTCGGCGAGCGCAGTTCGGCTTCGTACTTGGCGTTTTCCTCGGCAGCCTTGGCCATGCCTTTGCGCTTCTTGCTGCGCGAACCGGGCACGGTGGCGCCTTCCATGATGTCGGCGACGTCCTTGATCACGCCTCTTGGGGTGATGCCGTTTTCCAGGTTGAAGGCGATCTGTTTGTCGCGACGACGCTCGGTCTCGCCAATCGCCCGCTCCATCGAACCGGTCATGCGATCGGCATACAGAATCGCCCGGCCATTGAGGTTCCGCGCCGCCCGGCCGATGGTCTGGATCAGCGAACGCTCGGAACGCAGGAAGCCTTCCTTGTCCGCATCAAGAATCGCCACCAGCGACACTTCCGGCATATCCAGACCTTCGCGCAACAGGTTGATCCCCACCAGCACATCAAAGGTGCCGAGGCGTAGGTCGCGGATAATCTCGACCCGCTCAACGGTGTCGATGTCCGAGTGCAGATAACGCACGCGTACACCGTGGTCGGCGAGGTAGTCCGTAAGGTCTTCGGCCATGCGCTTGGTCAGCGTAGTGACCAGCACGCGCTCCTCGACCGCCACCCGCTTGGTGATTTCCGAGAGTAGATCGTCGACCTGAGTCAGCGCTGGACGCACTTCGACTTGCGGGTCGACCAGACCGGTCGGACGCACCACTTGCTCGACCACCCGCCCGGCATGTTCAGCTTCGTAATTGCCCGGTGTCGCCGAGACGAAAATGGTCTGCGGGCTGACCCCTTCCCACTCGTCAAAACGCATCGGCCGGTTGTCCAGCGCCGACGGCAGACGGAAGCCGTATTCGACCAGGGTTTCCTTACGCGAACGGTCGCCTTTATACATCGCGCCGACTTGCGGCACGCTGACGTGGGATTCGTCGATCACCAGCAAGGCATCGGCCGGCAGGTAATCGTAAAGGGTGGGCGGCGCCGCACCGGCCGGGCGCCCGGACAGGTAGCGCGAGTAGTTTTCGATGCCGTTGCAATAACCCAGCTCAAGGATCATCTCCAGGTCGAAACGGGTGCGCTGCTCCAGACGTTGGGCTTCGACCAGTTTATTGTTGCTGCGCAGGTATTCGAGGCGCTCCTGCAATTCGACTTTGATGTGTTCGATGGCGTCGAGCAGGGTTTCCCGTGGCGTCACATAGTGGCTTTTCGGGTAGAAGGTGAAGCGCGGCATCTTGCGGATGACTTCGCCGGTCAGCGGGTCGAACGCGGAAATGCTCTCGACTTCGTCATCGAACAGCTCGATGCGAATCGCTTCCAGATCGGATTCCGCCGGGTAGATGTCAATCACATCGCCACGTACCCGGAATGTCGCACGGGCAAAATCCATATCGTTGCGGGTGTATTGCAGGTCGGCCAGCCGTCGTAGCAATGCACGCTGATCGAGTTTGTCGCCGCGATCGACGTGCAGCACCATCTTCAAATAAGTTTCCGGGCTACCCAGACCGTAGATGCACGACACCGTGGTGACGATGATCGCGTCCTTGCGCTCGAGCAGTGCTTTGGTCGCCGAAAGCCGCATCTGTTCGATGTGGTCGTTGATCGACGCATCCTTCTCGATGAAGGTGTCGGACGACGGCACGTAGGCTTCGGGCTGATAGTAGTCGTAGTAGGAAACGAAATATTCGACGGCGTTGTTCGGGAAGAATGCCTTGAACTCGCCGTACAACTGCGCGGCCAAGGTCTTGTTCGGCGCCAGCACCAGCGTCGGGCGCTGGATCTGCGAGATGACATTGGCGATGCTGAAGGTCTTGCCCGAGCCGGTCACACCGAGCAGCGTCTGGTGCGCCAGCCCGGCTTCGATGCCCTCCACCAATTGGCGGATGGCTTCTGGCTGATCGCCGGCGGGCTCGAAGCGAGTGACTAGCTGGAATTCGGACATACACACCTCTGGGATCGCGGCGCTCCGAGCAAAGCGGAGTACCACGGGGACGACCGCAAACGACCGATGTCGCGCAAGAAAAAACCTGGATTGTGCTCAATGTGGTGGCGATTGCCTCATCTTTCAAGGCAAACGTCCTACATCCGGTAAAGACTCTGACACGGTCAATCGACTAACGGTCAAGAAATAATCGGAAAAACTTACCCGAAAAGCCGATTCGCCTGTCGCCATTGCTCAGTGATGGCCTCTATACTAGCTCCCCGTTTGTGCACCGCTCTAGTGCATTCGGCTGGAGCGCGACACGTCCCTCCACACTCCATTCAGAGCCGCCGTAATAATGAGCCTGTTCTCCGCTGTCGAAATGGCACCCCGCGATCCAATCCTGGGCCTCAACGAAGCATTCAACGCCGATACCCGGACCACCAAGGTCAACCTGGGCGTGGGTGTTTACTGCAACGAAGAGGGGCGAATTCCACTTCTGCGCGCCGTGATCGAAGCTGAAACCGTTCGCGCTGCTCAGCACGCTTCCCGTGGCTACCTGCCGATCGACGGCATCGCCGCCTACGATCAGGCGGTGCAAAAGCTGCTGTTCGGGAACGACTCGCCGCTGATCGCTGCCGGTCGCGTCATCACCACTCAGGCCGTCGGCGGTACCGGCGCACTGAAAATCGGTGCCGACTTCCTCAAGCAACTGCTGCCGAACGCTGTCGTGGCAATCAGCGACCCGAGCTGGGAAAACCACCGCGCGCTGTTCGAAACCGCCGGTTTCCCGGTGCAGAACTACCGCTACTACGACGCCGCCACCCACGACGTGAACCGTGCCGGCCTGCTCGAAGACCTCAACGCCCTGCCGAACGGCTCGATCGTTGTTCTGCACGCTTGCTGCCATAACCCGACCGGCGTCGACCTGAGCCCGGCTGACTGGAACAACGTGCTGGAAGTGGTCAAGGCCAAAGGTCACGTGCCGTTCCTCGACATGGCGTACCAGGGTTTTGGCGATGGCATCGACGAAGACGCCGCCGCTGTGCGCCTGTTCGCTGAATCGGGCTTGACCTTCTTCGTCTCGAGCTCGTTCTCCAAGTCGTTCTCGCTGTACGGCGAGCGCGTCGGTGCGCTGTCGATCATCAGCGAGTCGAAAGAAGAAAGCGCGCGCGTACTGTCGCAAGTCAAACGCGTGATCCGCACCAACTACTCCAACCCGCCGACCCACGGCGCAAGCATCGTCGCTGCCGTGTTGAACAGCCCGGAACTGCGTGCGCAGTGGGAAGCCGAGCTGGCGGAAATGCGTCTGCGCATTCGCGGCATGCGTGAGCAAATGGTCAACCTGCTGGCAGAGAAAGCGCCACAGCGTGACTTCAGCTTCGTCGGTCGTCAGCGCGGCATGTTCTCCTACTCCGGCCTGACCACCGAACAGGTGCACCGCCTGCGTAACGAGTTCGGCATCTACGCCCTGGACACCGGCCGTATCTGCGTGGCTGCGCTGAACCAGAGCAACATCAAGGCTGTGACGGACGCGATCGTTCAGGTCATCTGATTTCGCCGCGTGATGAAAAACGGGAAGCCTTGGGGCTTCCCGTTTTTATTTGCCTGATTAACCGTGCCCATAACCTCTAGACTGCACATAAATCCAAATTGTAGGAGTGAGCCCGCTCGCGATAGCGTCTGATCAGTTGACGCTGCACTGCCTGACGCACCGCTATCGCGAGCAGGCTCATTCCTACAGGTTTTGTGTACACCCGGGATATCTGATGAGAGACAACATGAAAAACGACAACCTGCGCGCTGACCGTGACGATCTGGATGATTTCATCCCCCGTGCTTCGGCCAAACGTGAAAAAAGCCTGGTGCTGCAAGTTGCCGCCGGCGTCTTCCTCGGTGGACTGGTCCTGTGGCTGGTGCAACTGGCGGCGACGGCGGCTTACGCCAAACTGATGCTCGGCACCATCACCTTCGGCAGTTAAGCCAGCTCGGTCGCGCGCTGACTGGCAGCATCGTCATAGGCGACGTAAAGCGATTCGGCGATCTGGCTTTTGATCGCCTTGGTGCTTTCAAGCCCGAGGACAAATCCTTCAGCCTTGCCGCCGGCGCGGTTCAGCTCTTCAGCCGTACTGGCCTGAGTGATTGCATCGAAGAGTTTTTCGGCATGTGGGCCAACCCCTTTGGGCAGGCTGATCTGAGTAATGCTCATGCGAGCACCTCGCTGTTGCAGGAATTGCGGACTGGGTGATTCATGGCGCGTACCTTTTCGGCGAATGGCCGGCAGCGCGTGTGACCACTTCCGGGCGGCCATGGTAGACCTCTGATACGGTTCTGGTAACCGCCAATCGAGGATAAACCACCGTCCGTCCCGCGAAATCACTTATTTTCCTAATCGACGCTTGACTTCTCTTTTTGAATCAGTAACATACGCACCAATTCCGCAATAGCTCAGTTGGTAGAGCAAATGACTGTTAATCATTGGGTCCCTGGTTCGAGTCCAGGTTGTGGAGCCAAATAGCGAAGCCCCTGAATCGAAAGATTCAGGGGCTTTTTTGTGGGCGCTTGAAAAGATCAAAAGAAAAGGGCCGATCTGCGCTTAACAGATCGGCCCTTTTCTATTCAGACGCAGCGGTCAGACATGCTCGCTGCTTTTCACCTGCGCTTTCGGCGCGCCATGTCCGTGGTCGTGATCATCCGGCTCGATCACCGGCACTTCCTTGCCATCGCAGTCATGCAGTTTGCCGTCGCTGAAGTAATCGCCTTCACGCAGCGCTGCCAGATCGCGATAACGCAGGGTCCGCTCTTCCGCTGCCGCAAACACCGACTGCTGGTCCGAGTTGCCAGCGGTGAAGTGGTTGAACGCCAGGTTGAGCAGGATCGCCATGATTGCCGACGAACTGATGCCCGAGTGGAAAATGGTCGCGAACCAGCTTGGGAAGTGATCGTAGAAGTTCGGTGCGGCAATCGGGATCATGCCGAAACCGATTGAAGTGGCGACGATGATCAGGTTGACGTTGTTGCGGTAGTCCACCTTCGACAGTGTACGGATACCGCTCGCGGCCACGGTACCGAACAACACGATACCGGCGCCGCCGAGTACCGAGGTCGGCACTGCCGCAATCACCCGCCCCATGAACGGCAGCAGGCCGAGAATCACCAGGAAGATACCGCCGGTGGCCACTACGTAACGACTCTTGATGCCGGTCACCGCCACCAGCCCGACGTTCTGGGCGAAGGCGCTTTGCGTGAACGAACCGAAGATCGGCGCAAACATGCTCGACAGCATATCGGCCCGCAGACCGTTGCCCAGACGCTTGGAGTCAACCTTGGTGCCGATGATTTCACCAACCGCCAGAATGTCCGCCGAGGTTTCCACCAGGGTCACCATGACCACGATGCACATCGACAGAATCGCGGCGAAGTGGAAAGTCGGCATGCCGAAATGGAACGGCGTCGGGAAGCCGAACATCGGCCCGGTGGTGACACTGGAGAAGTCCGCCATGCCGAGGAACACCGCCAGCACCGTGCCGATCACCATGGCCAACAGGATCGACAGACGCGAGATGGTCGAGCTGCCGACCTTGCTCAGCAGCAGCACCAGCACCAGCGTCACCGCCGCCAGACCGATGTTTTGCATGCTGCCGAAGTCCGGCGCGTGGCTGTTGCCGCCCATGGCCCAGCGTGCGGCCACCGGCATCAGCGTCAGGCCGATGGTGGTGATCACAATGCCGGTGACCAGCGGCGGGAAGAACTTGGTGATTCGCGAGAACACCGGAGTGATCAACAAGCCGATCAACGAGGCTGCAATCACCGCGCCCAGCACCGACTGGAAACCACCCTCCCCGCCACTGCTGACAATCGCAACCATGGTCGCCACGCCGGAGAACGACACGCCCTGCACCAGCGGCAACTGACAGCCAAAAAACGGCAGACCCAGGGTTTGCAGCAGTGTCGCCAGCCCCCCCGCAAACAATGAAGCAGCAATCAACAAACCGATGTCCGCCGGCGACAGGCCGGCCGCCTGGCCGATGATCAGTGGCACCGCAACGATACCGCCGTACATGGTCAGAACATGTTGCAGGCCGTAAGCCATATTCGCGCCGACCCCGAGATTTTCGTCCTCGGGCCGTTGGTGTGAAACATGGGGCGTTTTCATGGTGGGGGGTTCCCTGGTTTTTGTTATGCGCACACTGTATTCAATACTCGGGACAAATGTCCATAGAGTTGTATACAACTTATCAGTCACATAATGGATAGGTAGCCACCCAACCTTCTACCCCGGTGCTTCCATCGCCCACAAATCCGGCAACACATCCGTTCCTGCCCCACCTTCCATCTGCCACTCGGCTGAAGTCTCCATGGCGACCGACGGTACAGGCACGCTCTTCTCTATGCATATAAAGTATGTATAAGTGATGTGCGCAATATTCAAAGGGAATGTGCCTTATGAAAGACGAATTCGACTTCTCACAGAGCAAACGTGGCGCAGTGGCTACCAAGGGTAAAACCCGCATCACCATCATGCTCGACGATGCCGTTATCGATGCCGCACGCATCGCGGCGCAAAACGAGGGTTTTGGTTATCAGACGGTGATCAATAACACCCTACGCCATGCCTTGCTGGATGGCGCAAGGAAACCGGAACAGGCCGATTCATCTCAGCCTGGGCAGCTCAAGCAAGGCATCACTGCCGGCGACCTCAAGAGTCTTGAGAAAAAGCTGTCAGCGGCCGCCGGGGAAATTCGTCGAGTACTGGAAGCGGATACAAAGCCCTAGGCCTCAGGCCGGCACGATCATCCGCGCCAAAGCGCCGCGTACATGCGGCTGCTCGGGCAAGCGAAGATCGAATTCCTGCTCCAGCAATGCAATCAGTTCATCGACGTCCGTTACTTCACGCCGCTCACTGCTTGCCCCCATGCGATGGAGGGCAAAGCTGCCGTTGTTCAATGTCTTGCGCCAGCCATCGCCGGTACGCGCAACCATCAGCCGCTGAGCGAATGGCGAATCTGGGTGCGTCGAGACGTACCAGTTGCCGATGGTGTAATCGATGTCTTCCTGGCGTTGCAGATCGAACAGGTACATCGAGCGCCACTCACCTGCAACGTTGGCGCGCAGCATGTAGCCATCGGGTTGTTTTTCGATGCGATAGGGTTCGTGCGGGGTGGCCTGCTCGTCTTCGGCGTCGAGGACCAGCGGCGCGGTCGGCACCATGCCGCCGAAGCCGACGTCGGTGATGTAGCGCACACCGTCGAGGGTTACCAGGCTCAAGCGGTGAGTCCGTGCCGTCCAGGTGCCTTCGGGTTGATTCATGACCACGCGGCCGCTGATCGCCCGAGCGTCGAAGCCCAATTCCCGCAGCAAGGTAAAAAACAGCTTGTTCAGCTCGTAGCAGTAACCGCCACGGCCATCGTGCAGGACTTTCTGCTCGATCGAGGCGAGATCGATCGGCACTGGCGCGCCGCTGATGGTCGACAGATTTTCAAAGGGGAAGGCACCGGTATGGCGCAATTGTAACTGGCGTAAGGTTTCCAGGGTCGGCGCTGGCGGTGCGTCGAACCCCAGGCGTTGCAGGTACAGCTTCGAATTCGTCAGTCGTGGCTCACTCATTGCTCGGTCCTTAGGCATGGGGCCGCAGATCACTGCGTTGGTGGTCGCCATGTATACGGGATCAGGCGCTGTTCTCGACAATTGATTTCACCAATCGCTTCTAGCGTTTTTTCCTTGAACCGATACGAATCCACGTCGGCGCATGATCGCTCGCGTGCGCTTCGTTGCGCACCCAGGCGTCTACGCCGGCCTCGTGCAAGTACGGACTGAGTGCTGGATTAAGCAGCAGATGGTCAATGCGCAAACCGGAATTGCTTTGCCAGTGTTGGCGGAAGTAATCCCAGAAGGTGTAGAGGCGATCTTCGGGATACAGATGCCGCAGCGAATCGGTCCAGCCCTGGTCCAGCAATCGTTGATAACACTCGCGGCTTTCGGGCTGCAGCAACGCATCCTTGAGCCATGAGCGGGTGTTGTAGATGTCCATGTCGGTGGGCACGACATTGTAGTCACCGGCCAGCACCACGGGGTGATCGCTGCTTTGCAGGTCTTTTGCGTAGCTGATCAACCGCTCGAACCACGCCAGTTTGTAATCGAATTTCGGTCCCGGTTGCGGGTTTCCGTTGGGCAGGTACAGGCAACCGACCAATACGCCATGCACCGCCGCTTCCAGGTAACGGCTGTGCTTGTCATCGGGATCGCCCGGCAAGCCGCGTCGGCTCTCTAGCGGTTGCGCGTCACGGGCGAGAATGGCCACGCCATTCCATGAGGCCTGCCCGTGCCAGATCGCACCATAACCGGCGGCTTCCAGCTCGCCAGCGGGAAAGGCGCTGTCCAGCGATTTAAGCTCTTGCAGACAGACGATGTCCGGTTGCTCGCGCTTGAGCCATTCCAGCAGATTCGGCAGCCGTGCGCGCAAGCCATTGACGTTGAACGTGGCGATTCGCAGGTTTTTCATCGACTGAGGCTCCTGCCCCTGGCATGTGAAAATTGTGACCTTGCGAGCACTGTGCGGGTTGCATCGGATGTCGCCGCTAAGGCGTAATAAGCGCTCGTCTGCCCGAACTTTCGAGAGCCGTACTCCATGCACACCACACTGCAAGGCCAGCGCATTGTCCTGCGCCCACTTCAATACTCGGACGCCGATGCGCTGGTCCGCGCTGCCGCTGACGGCGAGCTGTGGGATCTCACCGTGACCGTTGTGCCGTCAGCGAGCACCGTCGACAGCTACCTGAAAAAAGCCCTCGACGGGCGGGATGCCGGTACGGTGCTGCCGTTTGCCATCACCTTGAAGGACAGCGGCGAAGTGATCGGCTCAACGCGCTTCTGGAAGATCGACCCGCTCAATCGCAAACTGGAAATCGGCAGCAGCTGGATCTCGGCGAGCTGGCAGAAGTCCTTCGTCAACACCGAAGCCAAATACCTGATGCTGCGCCACGCCTTCGAAGAGCTCGAATGTGTGCGTGTGCAATTCACCACCGACGAGAACAACCAGAAATCACGCCAAGCGATCCTGCGCCTCGGCGCGCAGCAGGAAGGCATCGTCCGCCACGAACGGATCATGCCGGACGGGCGCAAGCGCAACTCGGTCCGGTTCAGCATCATCGACGACGAATGGCCGCAAGTGCGCCTGCACCTGGAGCAGAAACTCGCCGGCTACGCGTAAGGCTCAGGCGCGATTGCGCAGCCATTGCAGGAAGCCTTTTTTCGGCACCACCACCGGCGCTTCCTCGGTCAGCGATTGCGCCTTGTGCAGACGGTAATCGAGCAGGGTTTTCATAGCGTCGCTGATGTCGTGACGGGCGTCGAGGCACGGCTTGAGGTAAGTCTTCTCGATGCGGTACAGGGCGCAGAAGGTCTTCGCGGCAAACTTCGCCGGCACCGAGGAATCGGAAAGAATCCCCGCCTCACCGATGACCTCGCCGGGGCCCATGCGTCCGGACTCGAACGGCGTCCCATGGCGGGTCAACGTCACTGTGACCACACCCGATTCGATAATGAACAAGTGATCGCTGACCTCCCCCGCCTCAAGGATAGTCTCGCCAGCCCGGAAGCTTTGCAGGGTCATGTTCTGGCTGAAGGTTTCTTTTTCTTCCTGACGCAATGTGGAAAAAATCGGCGAGCTGTCGAGCAACGCCCGAGGCCGCGAAAGATTGGTCGGTGCACTGCTTTCATCAGTCGACAGCAGATTGACCCCGGATGCCTGCAAGTGCCGATACGCCAGATCGAACAGCTGATTGCGCACCACCCGTTTCTCGCCCATCGAGGCGACGAAACCACTGATTTCGTATTCCGCGCCACTGCTGCCGGAGCTTTTCAGTGCGACGCTCGGCGCAGGTGTGTCGAGCAACTGCCGACAGCCCTGCATCGCCCGCTCCAGTGCATCGATCACCGAGTTGGGCCGCGCATGCGGGCTGACCTGCACGCTGACCGCGACGCCGAACATGTTGCTCGGCCGGCTGAAGTTGATGATCTTGGCCTTGGCCGCCAGCGAGTTGGGAATCACCGCCATGCTGCCCTGACTGGTTTGCAGGCGTGTGGCGCGCCAATCGATATCGGTGACCCGGCCTTCGGTGCCGTCGATGGAAATCCAGTCATCCAGTTGATAAGGCTTGGTGGTGTTGAGGACGATCCCGGAAAACACGTCGCTCAAAGTGCTTTGCAAGGCCAGGCCGACGATGATCGCCAGTGCGCCGGACGTCGCCAGCACGCCTTTGACCGGCAGATCCAGCACATAGGCGAGTGCCGCGATAATCGCAATGAGGAAAATCACCGCGCCGAGCAAGTCCTGCAATAGCCGCCCGGTGTGCCCGACCCGCTGCATCATCACCGCGCCGATCAACACCGTCAGGGTGCGTGCGCCGAACAGCCACCAGCCGATCTGCAACCCGGTCGCCGCCAGGTGCAACGGCACGTTGTCGGCCCATGGCGCAGGTTCCATCGGGTTGAGGCCTTCGTTGAACAGCAGGATGCTGAACAAAGTGAAAATCAGCACCCGCACCAGCAGTTTCCATTCACTGCCATGGGAGCTGATCAGGCGCCACAGACCGAGATCGAGGAGGATCAGGATCAATGCGCAAAACAACGGGTGTTCAGTCAGCAGAGACAGCATCAAACAACTCCGACGAGGGCCAATCGCGAGAAGATCGCACAGATTGGGACAGTGTAGGAGCAATTGATTTCAGAGGATGAACACCCGCGCAAAAACACCACAAAACGAAGTGTGGGAGCGAGCCTGCTCGCGAAAGCGGTGGATCAGTCAAAGGTGCATTGACTGACATGACGCCTTCGCGAGCAGGCTCGCTCCCACAGGGTGAGTGTAATGGCGGGATCAGCCGTGCATCCGGCCAAAGCGCCCGGACTGGAAGTCGGCGAAGGCCTGATGGATTTCCTGCTCGGTGTTCATCACGAACGGCCCGTGACCGACAATCGGCTCGTCGATCGGCTCGCCACTGAGCAACAGCACCACCGCATCCTGACTCGCCTGGAGTGTGAGTTGCCGGCCATCGCGTTCGAACAACGCCAGTTGCCCTTGCTCCGCTGATTCCTGTCCATTGATCTGCACCGAACCCTTGAGCACCACCAGTGCAGTATTACGCCCCTCGTGCAGATCCAGCGTCAGCAACTTGCCGGCGTTCAGCCGCAGATCCCACACATCGATTGGCGTAAAGGTCCGCGATGGGCCTTTATGGCCATCGAACTCACCAGCGATCAAGCGCAGGCTGCCGGCGTTGTCCTTCAGTGCAATGCTCGGAATGTCACCATCGAGGATTGTCTGATAACCCGGCGCAGCCATTTTGTCCTTGGCCGGCAGATTGACCCATAGTTGAACCATTTCCAGCTTGCCGCCAGTCCGGGCGAAGTTATCCGAATGGAATTCCTCATGGAGGATTCCGGAAGCGGCGGTCATCCATTGCACATCGCCAGGGCCAATGGTGCCGCCGCTGCCGGTGGAGTCGCGGTGCTGCACTTCACCGTCATAAACAATCGTCACGGTTTCAAAACCACGGTGTGGATGCTGCCCCACGCCGCGCCGCTCGCTGGTTGGCGTGAATTCGGCAGGCCCGGCGTGATCGAGCAGCAGAAACGGGCTGATGTGTTGGCCCAGGTTGTCGTAGGAAAACAGTGTGCGTACCGGAAACCCATCGCCGACCCAATGGCCGCGAGGGCTGGTGTAGATACCGATGATGTTTTTCATGGTGGGCTCCAAATCAGTGAGTGACGCAATGGATTGAGCTTAAATCCATGACCATTAATGCACTAGACGGCAAAAACCGATCTCAGCGTTCTATCTGAAGAACAGTGCGTTCGCGGGCAGACTCAAAACCGAGGCGCCGCCATCGCGGGCAAGCCCGACTCCCACAGGGATCTCCAGTGAACTCGGTTTTTGCGAACACCCGAGAACCCTGTGGGAACTGGCTTGCCAGCGATGAGGCCAGCCCGGACAGCACGGATCCCGGAAAAGATTCATGACCTGAGGTCAAAGGTGCTTTGCCCCCCCGACGGTTTTTCTCACGGAAACAGACGCGGATACTCCTGCCCATTCCCACTGCAACCCTGGAGTCCTTCATGTCTGTTCCCGCTTTCGGTCTTGGTACGTTTCGCTTGCAAGGCCAGGTGGTCATCGATTCGGTGAGCACCGCCCTTGAGCTCGGCTACCGGGTCATCGACACCGCACAGATCTACGAAAACGAAGCCGATGTCGGCCAGGCCATCGCCGTCAGCGGTATCCCTCGCGAAGAACTGTTCATCACCAGCAAGATCTGGGTCGCCAATTTTGCCGGGGATCGCTTGATCGAGAGCCTCAAGGAGAGCCTGCAAAAATTGCAGACCGATTACCTCGACCTGACCCTGATCCACTGGCCATCGCCGGACGATCAGGTGCCTGTCGAAGAATTCATGAGCGCGCTGCTGGAGGCCAAGCGTCTGGGCCTGACCCGGCAGATCGGCATTTCCAATTTCACCATCGACCTGATGAAACAGGCGATTGCTGCCGTCGGTGCCGACCACATCGCGACCAACCAGATCGAACTGCACCCGTACCTGCAAAACCGCAAAGTGGTCGAATTCGCCAAGAGCCAGGGCATCCACATCACCTCGTACATGACCCTCGCATACGGCGAAGTGCTCAAGGACCCACTGATCCTGCAGATCGCTGAACGCCTGCATGCCACCCCGGCGCAAGTCACGCTCGCCTGGGCCATGCAATCGGGTTACGCGGTGATTCCATCGTCGACCCGGCGCGCCAACCTGCAAAGCAACCTTGGCGCCACGGCACTGACGCTGAGCGAAGCCGACATGGCGCAAATCGCCACGCTCGATCGCGGCCATCGCCTGACCAGCCCGAAAGGCATTGCGCCCCTCTGGGATTGACGGCTCAGACCTGAAGGCGTTGCGCGAGGCCATGCATGGCCGCGCGCAGCGTATCAATCGCCAGCCCCATGGCCACGGCTTCGGCCTCGCGGCAGGCCTGCTCCAGATCAGCGCAGGCCGATACCACCCGCGCCGCCCCGACCATCTGCGCGCCACCCTTGATATGGTGGGCCAGTTCGCGCAGCCCTTCGCGGTCACGCTCATGGAGCAGATCGTCCAGTCGCAGCAGGTCGCGGTGCAGACTACTCAGCACTTCCTCTCGCAAGCGCTCGATCAGCGAGCGATCGCTGCCGGCCATCTGTTCCAGCGTACTCAGATCAATTTCTGTCAGGTGATCTTCCTCGATCGGCTCGACCGCTATTTCGCCATGGCTGGCGCCATTCAACGCCTGCTGCAAATCGTGCAAGCGAATCGGTTTGAACAGGCATTCGTCCATGCCGGCATCGAGGCAACGCACCTTCTCCTCGACCTGTGCGTTGGCGGTAAAGCCGAGAATCAGACAAGGCGCCTGCCCGCTCGCCGCTTCCTCCTCACGAATGGCCATAGCCAGTTCGTAGCCGTTGCGCCGGGGCATGTTGCAATCGGTGATCACCACATCGAACGGCTGTGCCCGCCAACGCTCCAGCCCGGCGTGGCCGTCCTCGGTATCAACCGTGCGATGGCCAAGCTCACTCAACTGCCAGCACAACAACAAACGGTTCACCGGATGATCGTCGACCACCAGAACGTTCAGTGAGCATGCAGCAGCGACCCGTGTTGCAACGTGCGCTGGAGCTTGCGCGAGTGTGGCCAGCAGCGGCAGTTCGAGGCTGACTTCAACTTGCGTGCCGTAACCCTGCTCGCTGTCCAGGCGCAACGCACCGCCCATCATTTCGCAGAGACTGCGGCTGATTACCAGGCCCAACCCGGCGCCGCTACGCAGCGGTTGCGCGGTATGACTCGCTTGCACGAACGGACTGAACAACCGCTGCCGATCCTGCGCGCTGATGCCGATCCCGCTGTCCTCGATGAGCACCTTCACCGCCACGTACTCGGTGGACGTAACCGTCAGCGCAAGCCGCAGACTCACCTCGCCCTGTTCAGTGAACTTGATGGCATTGCTCAGCAGGTTCGACAGCACTTGTTTGAAGCGTGTCGGGTCAATCAACACATCGACGTCGCTGCGCCCATCGAGTTCGATATGCCACAGCAAGCGCTTTTGCCGCGCCAGCCCCTCGAACACCCGGCAGACCGACATCACCAGTTCACGCAGGTTGACCCGCTCAGGGGCCAGAGACAGATGCCCGGTTTCAATACGGGCGATATCCAGAATGTCGCCGATCAATGCCAGCAGTTGTTGTCCGGCGTTGGAGGCCACTTGAATTGCCAGGCGATCGGTCACGCCTTCATCGGCCCGTTTCAAGGCCAGTTCGAGCATGCCGATCAACGCATTCATCGGTGTACGGATTTCATGGCTCATGGTCGCCAGAAACGTGGTCTTGGCCCGGTTGGCGTCATCTGCCGCTTCCTTGGCTTGCTGCAATTGCTGCAACCACTGCTGACGCTGACGGATCTGCCAGCGCTGAAATCCGATCCAGCCCAGTGCCAGTACCAGCAAGCCCGCCGCACCAAAAAATCCGAGGAGGATCTCGCGGCGATGACGCAACCAATAGCTGTCATCGACCACCACATCATGGCTCCAGCGTTCAACCAATTCGTCCATCTGTTGCGGAGCGATACTCAGCAGGGCTTTATTCAGGATCGAGTGCAGCACTGCCGCCTGCGGCGCAGTGGCCAGTGCAATACGTGCCGGTTGATCGCCGACGGTGCTGGTGATGCGCAGACGTTCGCGGTAGTGACGGGCGATCAGATATCGCGCCACCAGCAATGAGCTTACGGTGGCATCGACCTGTCCTTTGGCAACCTGCGCCATGCCTTCGGCGGGGCTTGCGACTTCGACAAAACGTATGCGCGGTACGCGCCCCTGCAGGTATTCGCGCAACGGATGACCGCGATAAATGGCCAGACGTTTGCCCACCAGATCGTCAAGCGTGCGCGGGCTCTGCACCGTGACTGCACTGACCAGCACGAACGGGTTGTTCAGATAAGCGCGGGTGAATTGCAGTTCGCTTTCCCGTTCACTGCTGGGTGTCACCACGGGCAGCACATCCAGTTCACCGGCCTGCAACTGCGTGATCTGGCGATCCAGCGAGACGCCACGCACGATGTCGAAATTCAGTCCGCTGCGTTGACTGATCAGGCTCAGCAGTTGCGCCGACAGCCCGTTGAATCGGCCATCGGCATCGAAAAAAGTCAGCGGCGCGAAGTCTTCGATGCCGCCCACGCGCACCACCGGATGTTGCGCCAGCCAATGCTGTTCGGCGGCACTCAGTTGCACCCTTGCCTGTCCCGCCATTTCGGCAGGTCCGGCGCTCCAGCGCTGTTCTATGCGTTGTCGATGCTCCATCGGAATGCTCGCCAATGCCTTGTCGACGATACGCTTGAGGCGCACCTCGCTGCGCAACAACGCAAAGCCGAACGGGTTGGCATCAAGCCCTGCCGGCCCGGCCAGATGCAGGTCGTTGCGATAATTGGTGTTGATCAAATAGTTGGCACTGATGAAGTCGCCCAGATACACCTCATCGGCGCCGAATGCCACGGCGCCGAGAGCGTCCATCGCCGAGGGATAACGCTGCACACTCGCTTCGGGGTAGAACGCCTGCACGATCGCCAGTGGCAGATAATCTTCGACCATGGCGACGCGCTTGCCCGCGAGATCTTCGGGCATCGTTTCGTCGAGCCGGGTCACCAGCATCGGCTGATCTTCAGCGTAGGCGCGGGACAGAACGAACGCAGGATCGGCGGTCTCGAAACTGTTGGACGTGCCCAACAGTTCGAGGTCGCCGCGCTTGAGTGCTGCCATCGCCAAATCCCGGTTGGCATAGCGCCGCACTTCAATATCGGTTCCGAGCAGTTGCGCCAGCAGGTCGGCGTAATCGGCCGTGAGCCCTTCCAGCTCATGCTGATTACGAGTGATCTCGAACGGTGGGTAATCCGGCCCGGAAATGCCCATGTGCAGCACCGGATGCTGACGCAGCCATTGCCGATCCTGTTCGTCCAGGCGAACCTCGACCGGTTCCACGCTGGCGCGGGTCAGGACCTCCAGCACCTTTGGCATTTCATTGGCCCAGCTCGAGACCACGAGGCTCAGCCACAACCCGCCAATCTGAACGACGCGGATCATGCCCGGCCGCTCAGATCAAATGATTGCGCTTGGCGAAATCGCGCAAGTGCACCGCTGAACTCACCCCGAGCTTCTTCATCAGACGGGTTTTGTAGGTACTGATGGTCTTGTGGCTCAGGTGCATCTCTTCGGCAATCGCCTTGTTGGCCTTACCCTGACCCAGTTGCTCGAAAATGCTCAATTCGCGATCGGAGAGCTGATCGATCATCTGCTTTTCCGTGGTTTGCACAGCATTCAACGTGCTGACATTGTCCGGCATCGCAGAAAAATAGGTGTAACCCGACATCACCGCCTGAATGGCTTTGTGCAGTTGTTCCAATTGATTGGTTTTGGTCACGTAGCCCATGGCCCCGGCGCGCAGACAACGCTCCTGGTAAAACAAGGGGTCGTGGGAACTGAAAACGAGGACGCGACAGTCAAGCTCGTTGGCTTTGATCCGCGTCAGTACTTCCAGGCCGTCAAGGCTCGGCAAACGCAGATCGAGCACCACCAGCCGGGGTTTGTGCGTGCGGATCAGTTGCAACACCTCGTTGCCATTGGACGTTTCATGGACTTCCTTGAAACCTTCGGCTTTCAGCACGATGCGGATGGCAGCGCGCACCACCGGATGATCATCGACGATCAGCGCTGACTTCATGGCCACTCCCGGGGCAGGTTCTAACGATGAGGCCACCGGCGTGGATCGATCCGGACTCAGTGGCTGCGCAGTGACTGTTGCACGGAACGGAAAGTGAATCACCTGTCAGGTCTGACAGTTGCGGTCAGCGTATTTCTATGCATACGCCCGACGCTGCACTGCTGGCTCCGCCTTCCACTGCGAAACATCGACGTGAGCCATCAAGTGCCTGATTGCCTGTTCATTAGGTAACGGCACATGACTGATCAGCACATTGTCCTGAGCGAAACCTGAAATCGCCTGCAGCGGCGCCGAGGGTTCGTTGTAGATCAACGCATGACGCACCTGTGGGTTATCGAGGAAGAACCCCAGCAGATCCAGCGAACCTGCCGCCAGACCGGCGTCGATGACCACGGCATCGAACGGTTCACAACCGTAGTCGACCAGCGTCAGCAGTTCGGCGAGGTTCTGCACCGGGGCCACGCGGTAATAATCGAGACCATTGAACAGGCGCTCGATTTTCATCCGGTGGAAGTGCTGCGGATCGGCGATCAGGATACGCAGGGCTTTGTTGGTCATGCTCAATCTCCAGAGAGGCAGGGTTCTGAGTGCGGCAAGACTACGCAAGCTCAACGGTAGGTTCTGTAGGACTTTTCCTAAAAACCGAACAATCAACCGAGATCTACCGGGTACATGGACGCAGCCGCAAGCGGCACCGGGAGGTTGCTTGTCTTATAAACATCAAGCTGCGCCAGCAGTGCACCCAGCGTCTGTCGATCCGGTGTGCGGGTCAGATACAACTGGCGTTGATGGTTGGCGTAAATCGTCTCGGTCTGCGGCTGACCGCGCCGCGCATCGTGAATGACACAGTGGCGAATCTGTGAATTGCTCTGAAAAAAGCGCACCGGGTCGACACCGGCAGCGGCGATCAACTCACCGTTGATCACCATCAGATCAAAGCGCTGGAACGGGTCATGGGCGTAGTGAGTCAAGGCCAGCAATTCACGAAAAGAATGCACCGGTGTGAGATTCGGGTAGCCCAGTTCGTTGAAGATCTTCGCGATCCTGCCTTGCAGAACACTCTGCTCTTCGGCAATGACCACTCGCCAGTATTTGTAGGACATAGGATTTAACAGCGTGGGAAAAGGTGCTGACCACGCTACTCACCCCCATTTAAAACCTCTGTAGGAAAATTCTTAAAAGCGGCCGGAAACCTCGCAAAAACCGGCAAGATCAAAGTCGTGGACTGCCAGATTAATCCTGTGGGCACGTGGGATACGCCCAAGCGGAGCCTACTCGGTTGTACTCGGACTCCAGAACGCCTGCACCACCAGCGCCGAAGTCGAGATCCGCGCGACCAGTGCATCCAGTTCATCACCATCGACCGAAGTGGTCGCCAGTGTCGCTTCGATCTCGATTTCATCGGCACCAAACGCGTGTACGTCGACATCGCTGGCCGGATAGTTGCTGCGTTCCAGTTCCGCTTCGAGCAAGGCAAACACAGCCGTTTGCTGTGAGCGCCGGGCGATGACGTAGACGATGTTGGTGACTTCGGCCGAGACCACGTCCAGTGGCTGACGGTTGATGTTGTTGACGATCGGCCGCAGCAAGGTGTTGGCGGCGAGGATAAACAGCGTGCCGAGCACGGCTTCGGCGAGCAGGTCGGCACCGGCGCAGGCGCCGACCGCCGCCGAGGTCCAAAGGGTGGCGGCGGTGTTGAGGCCACGGACGTTGCCTTCTTCGCGCATGATCACCCCGGCACCGAGAAAACCGATGCCGGAAACCACGTAGGCGACCACCCGCACTGCGCCTTCGGCACCGGCGAGACGGTTGGCCATGTCGACGAAAATCGCCGCACCGACCGCCACCAGCACGTTGGTGCGCAGGCCGGCGGTGCGTTGCCGGTACTGGCGCTCGAAGCCGATCAGGCCGCCGAGGATGAAGGCGGCGCTGAGGCTGACCAGGGTGTCGAGCAGGGAATCGAGGTTGAGGTTGTTGATGGCTTGCATGATGAAATCCTTGAAAAACACGCGATCTCTGTAGGAGTGAGCCTGCTCGCGATAGCGGTGTGTCGGGCGCTGGAAATCTTGACAGACAGATTGCTATCGTCGGAACGCCGCCCGGAGCAGGCTCACTCCTACAGGGGCAGCATTACTGCCAGCCGAACCGGCGGATGTAGAAACCTTTGACCGCCTGAGTCAGCGCCATGTACGCCAGCAGAATCACCGGCAGGAACACGAAGTACAGCGATGGCAACGCCTGCAGTTTGAAGTAATGCGCCAGCGGCCCCATCGGCAGGAAGATCCCCACCGCCATGATGATCCCGGTCATCACCAGCAGCGGCATCGCTGCACGGCTTTGCAGGAACGGAATCTTCGGCGTACGGATCATGTGCACGATCAGCGTCTGGGTCAGCAACCCGACCACGAACCAGCCGGACTGGAACAGCGTCTGGTGATCCGGGGTGTTGGCATCAAACACGTACCACATCAAGGCGAACGTAGTGATGTCAAAGATCGAACTGATCGGCCCGAAGAACAGCATGAACCGACCGACATCACCCGGCTGCCAGCGTTGTGGTTTCTTCAGCATTTCCTCGTCAACGTTGTCGAACGGAATGGCGATCTGCGAAATGTCATAGAGCAGGTTCTGCACCAGCAGGTGCATCGGCAGCATCGGCAGGAACGGAATGAACGCACTGGCCACCAGCACCGAGAACACGTTGCCGAAGTTGGAACTGGCGGTCATCTTGATGTACTTGAGCATGTTGGCGAAAGTCCGGCGCCCTTCGAGCACGCCCTCCTCCAGCACCATCAGGCTCTTTTCCAGGAGGATGATGTCCGCCGCCTCTTTAGCGATGTCCACCGCGCTGTCCACCGAGATACCGATATCGGCCGTGCGCAGCGCCGGGGCATCGTTGATGCCGTCGCCCATGAAGCCGACGACGTGGCCGTTGCCCTTGAGAATGCGCACGATGCGTTCTTTGTGCGACGGCGTCAGTTTGGCGAAAACGTTGGTTTTCTCCACGGCCACCGCCAGTTCGGCATCGCTCATGCGTTCGACGTCATTGCCCAACAGCAAACCTTGCTGAGCGAGGCCGACTTCGCGGCAGATCTTCGCGGTGACCAGTTCGTTGTCGCCGGTCAGCACTTTCACCGCCACGCCATGCTCGGCCAAGGCCTTGAGCGCGGGCGCGGTGCTTTCTTTCGGTGGATCGAGGAACGCCACATAGCCGATCAGCGTCAGTTCATTTTCATCAGCCAGGCTGTAAGTGTCGCGACCTTCAGGCATCGAGCGGGCGGCAACGGCCACCACGCGCAAGCCTTCAGCGTTGAATGCTGCAGTGACCTGACGAATACGGGTCAGCAATTCATCGCTCAAGGCTTCATCGATGTCGCCATGACGCACGCGGCTGCATACCGCCAGCACTTCTTCCACCGCGCCTTTGCAGATCAGTTGATGCGGTTGGCCGCGCCCTTCGACCACCACCGACATGCGCCGGCGATTGAAGTCGAACGGGATCTCATCGACCTTGCGAAACGCCGTGCCGACCTTCAGCTCACGGTGGACTTCCACGTGTTCCAGCACCGCCACGTCCAGCAGGTTTTTCAACCCGGTCTGGTAGTAGCTGTTGAGGTAGGCCATTTCCAACACGTCATCGGAATCTTCACCCCAGACGTCGACATTGCGCGCCAGGAAGATTTTGTCCTGGGTCAGGGTGCCGGTCTTGTCGGTGCAGAGCACGTCCATCGCGCCGAAGTTCTGGATGGCGTCGAGACGTTTGACGATGACTTTTTTGCGCGACAGGAACACCGCGCCTTTGGCCAACGTCGAGGTGACGATCATCGGCAGCATTTCCGGGGTCAGACCCACGGCAATCGACAGCGCGAACAGCAATGCCTCGGTCCAGTCGCCCTTGGTGAAACCGTTGATGAACAGCACCAGCGGCGCCATGACGAACATGAAGCGAATCAACAGCCAGCTGACTTTGTTGACGCCTTGCTGGAACGAAGTCACCGCACGATCGGTGGCGCCGACCCGTTGTGCCAATGCGCCGAAATAGGTGCTGTTGCCGGTGGTGAGAATCACCGCCACCGCCGTGCCGGACACGACGTTGGTGCCCATGAACAGGATGTTGTCGAGCTCCAGCGGATTGCGTGTGTCGCGATCAGCCTGACGCGCAAACTTCTCCACGGGCATCGATTCACCGGTCATTGCGGCCTGGCTGACGAACAGATCCTTGGCGCTGAGCACCCGGCAATCGGCGGGAATCATGTCACCGGCCGACAGCACGATCAGATCCCCGGGCACCAATTGCTTGATCGGCAATTCGCTGCGCGGCGCATCCCGGCGCATCACCGTGGCGGTATTGCTGACCATGGCTTTCAGTGCATCGGCGGCCTGATTGGATTTGCTTTCCTGCCAGAAACGCAGCAGCGTCGACAGCACCACCATCGAGAAAATCACGACGGCTGCTTTAAGGTCTTCAGTCAGCCACGAGATCACCGCCAACAGGGTGAGCAGCAGGTTGAACGGGTTTTTGTAGCAGTGCCACAGGTGGATATACCAGGCCAGTGGTTGCTCGTGCTCGACCTCGTTAAGGCCGTATTGCGCACGCAGGGCATCGACTTCGAAATCGGTGAGGCCGTCGGAATGCGTGCCCAGTGACGACAGCAACACACCGCTGTCGCAATGCGCGGCATCGACCAGGGTGTTGGCCAGGGTTGGCGGGACTTCACGGCTGACCGTGGTGTCGTTGATGGTTTCCAGCAAGGCCAGGCGACGGAAATGCCGGGCGATGTGGCGGGTCCGCAGAAAGCCTGCGAAAAATTCCTTGAGCGTAAGTTTCATGGCTGTTGCCCCTTTGGTCAGCCGGGAAACCGTCAAGCAGGTACGGCCGCGCCTCGTCCGCCGGGAAAACCGGCACGGCAAGGCTTGGCGCGCCGGTCAGAAAAGACAGGCGTGTCGATAGGGCTGCGATGACGACAATAAAGTCGAAATCACGCTCTTTCAGTGTCGATGAGAAGGACTTCAAGACATGACCTAGAACTGGCCATGTACGGGATGCCGCTGCTCGCTGTTACGGCGAGACAACGGCACAAAAGAGGCGCGTTATCTTGCCGAGAATCTGCCGGTTACCGAGACCGGCCGACAACTGTCACTCGAACAAGTACCCACTGTGGGTCTCCGCTATTGATGAAAACGCGCGAAGCTTACGCCCCGATGTCTGGAGAGTAAACCCGCAAAAGGAAGTGTGTCGGGGAATGTCAGGGTCATTCAGGAAGGGTTCAGGATTGTGAAGTTCTGGTGTTTTCGAAGGCCCCATCGCGAGCAGGCTCACTCCTACATTGGTCCTGCGTACACAGAACATTGTAGGAGTGAGCCTGCTCGCGATAGCGGTGGTTCATCAAAGGTGATAGTGCCTGACCTGCCGCCATCGCTGGCAAGCCAGCTCCCACAATGTTTTGTGTGATGTCCGCTACCGCTAACACAACACCGCCCCCTGTGGGAGCTGGCTTGCCTCGCGATAGCGGTGGTTCATCGAAGGCAATGGAGCCTGACCCGCCGCCATCGCTGGCAAGCCAGCTCCCACAATGTTTTGTGTGATGTCCGCTACCGCTAACACAACACTGATCCCTGTGGGAGCTGGCTTGCCAGCGATAGCGGTGTATCAGGCAATACAGAGTTAGCTGGCAGTCGCCAACAACAGATCTGCCATCGAACGATGCCCACGATGCTTGCCGTGCTCATACAGCGAGCCGGCAATCTCGTCCGCACGAATCGGCAACACCGACAGCAATGTATCACTCAGACCATGGCTGGCCTGGCAGAAGCCCTGCATGTAGATGCCGGCCTTGCAGCGCTCGTCGGTAATCAGTTTGTAGTTGCGATCGACCTCGAACTCACCCAGGTACTCTTCCAGCGGCGCCAGCAATTTGCGGTGCATCTGGCGCTCGTAACCGGTGGCCAGCACTACAGCGTCGTAAAGGCGCACGGTGACTTCGCCAGTGGCGTTGTTGCGCACGGCCAGCTCGATACCGTTTTCGGTCGCGGTGGCTTTCTCGACGGTGGTCAGGGTGCGGAACGCATGACGGGCAATCCCGGAAACCTTCTGGCGATAGAAGATGCCGTAGATGCGCTCGATCAGGTCGATGTCGACCACCGAGTAGTTGGTGTTGTGGTACTCGTTGACCAGACGCTCCCGCTCGGCGCTGTTCTGCTGGAACACCAGATCGGTGAACTCCGGCGAGAACACTTCGTTGACGAACGGGCTGTCGTCCGCAGGCTTGAGTGCCGAACCGCGCAGGATCATGTCGACCTGCACCGACGGGAACGAATCGTTCAGATCGATGAACGCTTCCGCCGCGCTCTGCCCACCGCCGATGATCGCAATGCTCATTGGCTGATTGTTCACGCACGGCTGCTCGGCCATTTGCGACAGGTATTGCGAGTGGTGGAACACGCGGGTATCGCCCTTCAGCGCCTTGAACGCCTCTGGAATACGCGGGGTGCCGCCGGCACTGACCACCACCGAACGGGTGGTGCGTACATGTTGCAGGCCCTGGCTATCGCGGGAAATAACGCGCAGCGCTTCAACCTGATGGTTGTGCAGCACCGGCTCGATGGTCAGCACTTCCTCACCGTAACGGCTCTGCTCGGAGAACTGCCCGGCCACCCAGCGCAGGTAGTCGTTGTACTCCATGCGGCACGGGTAAAAAGTGCCGAGGTTGATGAAGTCGACCAGACGGCCGTGGTACTTCAGGTAGTTGACGAACGAGTACGGGCTGGTCGGGTTGCGCAGGGTCACCAGATCCTTGAGGAAGGAAATCTGCAACTCGCTCTGCGTCGACAGGGTGTTGCCGTGCCAGCTGTAGTTGGCCTGCTTGTCGAGGAACAGCACATCCAGCTCACCCTGAGTCGGGCCGCGCTCTTGCAGAGCGATGGCCAGCGCCAGGTTCGAAGGGCCGAAACCGACGCCGATCAGGTCGTGAACGATGGGCGATGCAATTGCCTGTGTCATTTCCAGTGTCCTCTGGATGAACCCCTCAACGCGGGGATAAAGCCTGGGTGGCCTGACCGGCCTGAATCAGGTCAGCAGGTCGTCTGTTGAGTAGGAACGAGGACGATGAAAGGAAATTTAACCGGGAAGGATCAATGGGCGTCCCATTGTTTGATCCGCAACCGGCAGTGTTTCATGGCGTTGACGATGTGTTTTTCCACCAATGCCTTGGAAATCCCGAGGTGCTCGGCAATTTCCGGATGGGACAGACCTTCGATCTTGCGCAGCAGAAAACATTCACGGCAGCGCGGCGGCAGCTCTGCCAGCGCGCGCTGGAGCATCTCCAAACGTTGACCATGATCAAGGGTGCCATGGGGCGACGGGGTGAAATAGCGCTCTTCATTGTCCAGCACATCAAGTGACTCGACCTGACGCAGGGCATTGCGTCGATGATCGTCGATGACCAGGTTCAATGCCGTGCGATAAAGAAAGGCGCGCGGCTGTTCGATCGGCGTGTCGCTGGAACGCTCCAGCACCCGCACATAAGCGTCATGCACCACATCTTCGGCCACCTGACGGTTGCCTAGCTTGGCGTTAAGGAAACACACCAGCTCGCGATAGTAGTTTTCCAACATGACTCCCGACCGCATCGTTGCAGATCCTGTCCTTGAGCGCACCGATCCGGCCGCGGAATACGCAGTAGCAAGATAGTGGCAACTTGAGGGGCGTAATTTATAGTAATTCTCATATAGATTTAAAGCGCTGATTCCATATCCCGACCAAATAGTCCTGTCCGGACACCTGTTACATGATGTGTTAGCGCTTAAATTCCCTTGCACATGCCTCGTTTACAGGACAGCTCCCCGTATCTGTCGTGCCTTGCGACAGCGTTCAGCGCCCCTGCACGCCTGTGTACTGGCCGGATGACGGGCCGAATCCACTGGCCGGAACCCTGCATGAAACGTCCCCGCCCCGCCCGACGCGCCTTGTTCGCCGCCCTTTGCCTGATTCCCGTGATCGCTGTTGCCGCGTGGCAAGTCCTGCCACCCGGGCGCGACGCTCTCGCTACGGTGCAAGTGACCCGCAGCAATATCGAAAACAGCGTGACCGCACTGGGCACGCTGCAGCCACGCCGTTACGTGGACGTCGGTGCGCAGGCATCCGGGCAGATCCAGAAGATTCATGTCGAGGCTGGCGACACGGTCAAGGAAGGCCAGTTACTGGTAGAGATCGACCCATCCACGCAAAAGGCCAAACTCGATGCCGGGCGGTTTTCCATCGAGAACCTCAAGGCGCAGTTGCAGGAGCAACGCGCCCAGCACGACCTCGCGCAGCAGAAATACCAGCGCCAGCAGAAACTCGCCGCGGGTGGCGCCACCCGTGAGGAAGACGTGCAGACGGCCCGCGCCGAAGTCCGCGCGACCCAGGCGCGCATCGACATGTTCCAGGCGCAGATCCGTCAGGCCCAGGCCAGCTTGCGCAGTGACGAGGCGGAGCTCGGCTACACGCGGATTTTTGCGCCAATGAGCGGCACCGTGGTCGCCGTGGGCGCCCGCGAAGGCCAGACGCTCAATGCGCAGCAGCAAACCCCGCTGATCTTGCGCATCGCACGACTGTCGCCGATGACCGTGTGGGCCGAAGTTTCCGAAGCGGACATCGGCCACGTCAAACCCGGGATGACCGCCTACTTCACCACCCTCAGCGGCGGTAGCCGGCGCTGGAGCAGCACGGTGCGGCAGATTCTGCCGGTGCCGCCGCGCCCCCTCGAACAGAACCAGGGGGGCAGCCCCACCAGCGGTCGCAGCGGCAGCGAACGCGTGGTGCTCTACACCGTATTGCTCGACGTCGACAACGCCGACAACAGCCTGATGACCGACATGACCGCGCAGGTGTTTTTTGTCGCGCAACAAGCGCAAGACACCCTGACCGTGCCCACCGCCTCCCTGCAACCGGGTTCACGCCCGCAGTGGCAACGGGCGCAGATCGTCGCCGCCAACGGCGAAGTTCAGTCCCGCGAGGTACGCACCGGCATCAGCGACCGCCTGCGCACACAAGTGCTGGAAGGCCTGGCCGAGGGCGATCACATCCTCAGCGCGCCGGCCACCGGCAGCGGAGGCTGAATGCAGACGCCTCTGATTGACCTGCGGCAAATTCGCAAATCCTACGGCGGCAATGACAGTCCGCTGGTGGAAGTGTTGCGCGGCATCGATCTGTCGATACATGCCGGCGAATTCGTCGCCATCGTCGGTGCGTCCGGCTCCGGCAAATCGACATTGATGAACATCCTCGGCTGCCTCGACCGCCCCACCAGCGGCGAATACCGTTTTGCCGGTGAAGACGTCGCGCAACTCGACACCGATGAACTGGCCTGGCTTCGCCGCGAAGCATTCGGTTTTGTGTTCCAGGGTTATCACCTGATTCCGTCCGGCTCCGCCCAGGAAAACGTCGAGATGCCGGCCATCTACGCCGGCACCCCGGCCGCCGAACGCCACGCCCGGGCCAGTGCCTTGCTGGAGCGGCTCGGCCTGGGCAGCCGCACCGGCAATCGCCCGCATCAGCTTTCCGGTGGTCAGCAACAGCGGGTATCGATTGCCCGGGCGTTGATGAACGGCGGCCACATCATCCTCGCCGACGAACCCACCGGCGCCCTCGACAGCCACAGTGGTGCCGAGGTCATGACCCTGCTCGACGAACTCGCCGGTCAGGGCCATGTGGTGATTCTCATCACCCACGACCGCGAAGTCGCACAACGGGCCAAACGCATCATCGAAATCCGGGACGGCCTGATCATCAGCGACACCGCCGAACACCCGTCAGCCGCACCCCGCACTGCCAATCCCGGCGCTTTGCAAGCGGTTGATCTGCGCCAGCGCCTGAGCACCGGCAGTACGCAGACCGGCGCCTGGAAAGGTGAACTGGTCGACGCCGTGCAAGCGGCGTGGCGAGTCATGTGGATCAATCGCTTTCGCACCGCCCTGACGTTGCTGGGGATCGTCATTGGCGTTGCTTCGGTGGTAGTGATGCTGGCGGTGGGCGAAGGCAGCAAACGCCAGGTAATGGCGCAGATGGGCGCTTTCGGCTCCAACATCATTTACCTCAGCGGTGCGGCGCCCAACCCGCGCACGCCGCCGGGCATCATCACCCTCGACGACGTCGCCGAGCTGGCCGCCCTGCCCCAGGTCGAACGCATCATGCCGGTCAATGGCTCCACCGCCGGTGTACGTTTCGGCAATGCCGACCACAGCAGTTACGTCGGTGGCAACGACACTAATTTTCCAACCATTTTCAACTGGCCGGTGGTTCAGGGCAGTTACTTCACCCAGGCCGATGAAGACAGCGCCGCCGCCGTGGCGGTGATCGGCACCAAGGTCCGCGACAAGCTGCTCAAGGATGTCGCCGACCCCATCGGCCAGTACATCCTCATCGAAAACGTACCATTTCAGGTCCTCGGAGTTCTGGCCGAGAAAGGCTCAAGCTCCGGCGATTCCGACAGCGACAACCGCATCGCCGTGCCCTACTCGGCGGCCAGCACGCGTCTGTTCGGCAACCGCAATCCGGAATATGTGGTGATCGCCGCCAAGGACGCACGCAAAGTCAAAGACGCCGAGCAGGCGATCGAACAGGCAATGCTGCGCCGGCACAACGGCAAAAAGGATTTCGAACTGACCAACAATGCCGCGATGATCCAGGCCGAAGCGCGCACGCAAGGCACGCTGTCGCTGATGCTCGGCGCCATCGCTGCCATCTCCTTGCTGGTCGGCGGTATCGGTGTGATGAACATCATGCTCATGACCGTACGCGAACGCACTCGGGAAATCGGTATTCGCATGGCCACTGGCGCCCGACAGCGCGACATCCTGCGCCAGTTTCTCACTGAGGCGGTGATGCTCTCGGTGGTCGGCGGCATTGCCGGTATCAGCCTGGCGATGCTGGTCGGCGGCGTCCTGTTGTTCAGCGGCGTGGCAATCGCATTTCAATGGCTGGCCGTGCTCGGCGCTTTCGCCTGCGCGCTGGTCACCGGCGTCCTCTTCGGCTTCATGCCTGCCCGCAAGGCTGCCCGGCTCGACCCGGTAACGGCCCTTACCAGTGAATGATCGATCTATGAAAGCGCCACTGACAATCCTTGCCGCCAGCCTGTTGCTGGCAGCCTGCAGCAGCCCTGCGCCGCGCCCCGACAGCGGCGTGCAGCCACCGCTCGCCTGGCAATCGCCTGACCATCCCGGCGCCGTGCAAGGCAATCGGCAGTGGTGGACGCAGTTCGGCAGCCCTGAACTCGATCAACTGGTCGAACAGGCGCGCCTGGGCAGCCATGACCTCGGTGCCGCCGTTGCGCGGGTCAGACAGGCTCAGGCCAGTGCGACGATTGCCGGCGCCCCGCTGCTGCCGGAAATCAAGGCCGGCCTCAATGCCAACCGACAGAAACTGTTGCACGGCAAGGGCTACAGCCAACTGGACGTCAACCCGGATAACCGCTCGCTGGATTATTACGATGCCGAGTTGAGCGCCAGTTACGAAATCGACTTCTGGGGCGGTAAACGCGCCACACGCGACAGCGCCGTGTTCGGTGTGCAGGCCAGCGAGTTCGACCGTGCCACCGTCGAGCTGACCCTGCAAAGCGGCGTCGCCACCAGCTACACCCAGGCCCTGGCCTTACGTGAGCAGACGCGTATTGCCGAGCTCAATCTGGCCAACGCGCAAAACGTTCTGCACCTGGTGCAAACCCGTTTCGACGCCGGCAGCGCTACCGCGCTGGAACTGGCCCAGCAAAAAAGCCTGGTGGCTGAACAGCAACGCAAATTGCCGCTGGTGCAGCAACAGGCCCGCGAAGCATTGATCACCCTCGCCGCCCTGCTCGGCCAACCGGTGCAGGCACTGTCGTCCCTGCAACAACCGTTCGAGCAGTTGCAGTGGCCGAACATCGCCAGTGGCGTACCCAGCGATCTGCTGAGCCGGCGTCCGGATATCGCCAGCGCCGAAGCCAGACTGGCAGCGGCCCAGGCTGACGTCACCGTGGCCCGGGCGGCCATGCTGCCGAAGATAACCCTGACAGCCAGCCTCGGCACCGGCGCCGATCTGGCGGCGGATCTGATGCGTACAACGTTCTACAACCTGTCCTCGGGATTGACCGCGCCGATCTTCAACAACGGCCGATTGAGTGCTGAACGCGACAAGGCCAGGGCGCGTCAGGACGAACTGCTGGAGTCATATCGCGGGGCAATCATCAACGGTTTTGCCGACGTCGAAAAAGCCTTGAGCAGCATTCGCGGCCTCGACGAACAGCGCCAGTGGCAAAGCGAAGAACTGAGCCAGGCGCAAACCGCATTCGACATTGCGCAAAGCCGCTATCAGGCCGGCGCCGAAGACTTGCTCACCGTGCTGCAAACCCAGCGCACCTTGTATGCGGCGCAGGACATGAATGTGCAACTGCGCTTGTCGCGACTGCAGGCGAGCATTGCCTTGTACAAAGCGTTGGGCGGCGGCTGGCAAGTCATCTGAGCGCAAATTAGCGACTGGCCCGACGCCTTCGCGAGCAGGCTCGCTCCCACATTGGATCTGCGTCGTTTACAAAGTCCCCTGTGGGAGCGAGCCTGCTCGCGACAGCGCCAGGTCAGGCGAAACCAATCTCTCAGGGCAAAAAAAATCGCAGCACCGGGCTGCGATTTTTTTTGCGCTTAGAGTTGCCGCCCCTTCACTTTCAGATGCCGGGCATACCACGGCCGCTGCGGCACTTTGCGGAACAGGTCGGCCATGTTGTCTTCATCGCCAAAGGTGATGCGCAGCGCGAGCTTCATCGTTTCCGGGTCCATCTCCACCGAACGCCCGATTTGCAATCCTGGCACGGTGCTGCAGCCATGGGTATCCGGGCCCAGCCAAGGATCATCCACTTCGACCCAGCGCCCCGGCGCAAACCACGGCACGCCGTTGACTTCCAGCCGGCTGACCTCGCCCGGGTGAAAACGCTCATGAGCACGGAACCAGTCTTCGATACGGTCATCGATCCAGCCGTGGAAACGCCAGAACACCGGGTTCACATGGGAGGAAAACGGGTCGCCGAGGAAGTCGTTTTCCGGGGCATACCAACGCGCGGCAAAATCCGCCTGATCCCGCGCCATCGGCACTGGAATGTCATTGGACGGATCACGTGCCACCGACGCCCAGCGCATGTGCAACCAGTCGTGCAGGCCCAGTTCGACTTCCGAACCGAACTGGCCGAGGGTGAGTTTCGACAAGTAGCGCGGATCGCGGTATTGCGATTCCCACACCTGGAAATTGCTGTGGTAGGTCTCGGCCGCTTTGATGTCGCTGACCCATTTGGTGTATTCGTCGTCGCCTTCGGTCAACCACGTCGGCGGCAGTGCGTTGCCGTCATGATTGTCGAAGTAACGGGCGAACCCCTGGCGATCACGCTCCAGCTCCGGTTGCGGCATCGGGAACGCCTGCCATGATGGCAAGTCCTGCATCGAACGGGCCTTGCCCAGCATGTGTCGATGCATGAAGAAAAAGTCGATGCCCGAGCCGTTGCGATCCTTGCTCGGCCCACGGGCATCGCGCTCCTTGTCACGGGGGCCGGGTTGCCAGCCGATACCGCGCAGGGCTTCGCGTTTTTTCTCCGAGAGCTTGTGCCACTTGTCGCGGCTGGCGTGCCAGAGCTGGTGGAACAGCCGATGTTCCGGCGCGACCAGCCACGCCAGCAATGTCGGGTTCAACCCGGTGCGCTCGCGAGCCTCGGGAAAACGTCGCTTGATGGCGATGAAATGATTGTCGAGTTCGGGCAGAGCCAACGGTCGATCCAGGCGCGACACTTGCCCGGTGAACGTGCCGCTGCCGGCATTGCCGAACGCCGCCCAGACTTCGTCCAGTTTCACTTTGAATTCGTAGACTGGCGGCGCTTGCAGCGTATCGGTACGCATCAGCCGCCAGTACAACTCGGCGCCGTTGCCTGGCGCCAGATCGCCGACCACTTGGTAACGCGCAGGTTCTTCGGAACGCAGGTTGGCGCCGGTATCGAGATAGCCGCGCAAGCCGCGACCACGGTGGGCAATGTCGAGAAACAGTTCCAGACCTTCGCGCGGCAAGCCATCGAGTCCGGCAGCAGCTCCGCTGAAACGGATATCCCACACGCCGCGCAGGTTGTCCGCCAACTGTTGGCCGGCCGTATCGGCCAGGTCGACCGTCGCCTCTCCCGGGGTGATCGGAAACTCCTCACGGGTCAGCTCGCGATGTGCATAAAAAGCGGCAGGCAGCGCAGCGCCCGTGAGTGCCATGCCCGCCATGAACCAGCGTCGAGAGATCGTCATTGCCCTACCTGTGTCAGCCATGAAGCAGGCTTTATCCAAGCTAGAACGTTTTCTCGTCGGGGAAATTTACGGCCCCGGCAAAAGATCGCTACGCGTCGTCAGCGCTTTTCCTGCGCGCGACTAAATTACCCGCCCGACCACTCGTTCCTCCCAGATAGCAAAGGCCCCTGCGCCTGCACCTCGACGGCGAACCTGAATGAGATGGCAATGACAAAACCGCGTTCGAAAAAGGCTCTATTTATCGGCCTGCCGCTGGCCTTGGCGATCAGCGCCGGCGCAGGGTTTCTGGCTTGGGATTACTGGTTTCGGGACAACCCCGGCTATCCGGTAAAAGTGATGAAACAGGCGACCGAGCTGCAGGACCGCATCCTCTCCTTCGACAGCCACATCACCGTGCCCCTGAGTTTCGGCGCCCACGGCAACGAAGCCGACAAGGACGGCTCCGGGCAGTTCGACCTGATCAAGGCCAATCGCGGCCGCTTGTCCGGCGCTGCGCTGACGGTGTTCGGCTGGCCGGAAATGTGGAACGGTCCGAACGCGCCGCATCGCCCGACCGAAGGTTTTGTCGAAGAAGCCCGTAACCAGCAGGAAGTGCGCTACAAGATCATCACTGGCATGGTCCGCGACTTTCCCAATCAGGTCGGCATCGCCTACACCCCGGATGATTTCCGCCGCCTGCATGGTGAAGGCAAGTTTGCGATTTTCATCAGCATGCTCAACGCCTATCCACTGGGTAACGACCTGAGCAAACTCGACCTGTGGGCCGGACGCGGCATGCGTATGTTCGGCTTCAGCTATATCGGCAACAACAGCTGGGCGGACTCGTCGCGCCCGTTGCCGTTCTTCAATGACTCCCCTGATGCCCTCGACGGTCTCTCCGATATCGGCAAGCAAGCGGTGCACCGTCTGAACGATCTGGGTGTGATCATCGATGTTTCGCAGATGTCGACCAAAGGTCTGGAACAGGTTGCGCAATTGAGCCGCACACCGTTGGTGGCCTCGCACTCGGCACCGCGTGCGGCCGTGGATATTCCGCGCAACCTCAGCGACAAGGAATTGCAGCTGATCAAAAACAGCGGCGGCGTGGTCCAGGTAGTCGGCTTCTCGCAATACCTGAAACCGCTGACCCAGGGCACTCAGGACAAGCTCAATGCCCTGCGCGCACGCTTCGATCTGCCGCCCTTGCCTAACCTGGCCATGGCACTGATGCCAGGCGACCCGATCATTACTGCGTGGTCGGAGCAGAAACTCGGCCAGTACGCCAGCGGCCTCTACGGCATCCTTGAAGAAGAACCGAAAGCGACCCTCAAGGATCTCGGCGACGCCATCGATTACACCGTGCGCAAAATCGGTATCGACCATGTCGGCATTTCTTCCGACTTCAACGACGGCGGTGGCATCAAGGGCTGGGAAAACGTTGGCGAAATTCGCAACGTCACTGCCGAGCTGATCCAGCGCGGCTACTCCGAAGCGGACATCGCCAAACTGTGGGGCGGCAACTTCATGCGTGTCTGGGACCAGGTGCAAAAAGCCGCGATACCGGCACTGATTTCCCGTCAGGACGCAGCCAAGCCATGACTGATCGCCGGACCTTTCTGAAACAGGCGGGCGTGGTCGCAGCCGCGCTGCCGTTTGGCGCCAGTCTGGCAACGCCGGCAATGGCAGCGACCGCCCCTGTGGCATCCGCGAACAAGTGGACACAACTGCGCCAGTTGTTCGATCAGGACCCGCAGGCGATTCACTTCGCCAATTTTCTGATCACCTCCCATCCAAAACCGGTGCGCGAGGCCATCGAACGCCATCGCGCCGCCATCGACCAGAACCCGGGGCTGGCCATGGATTGGGACTTCGGTGTCACCGAGAAGCGCGAAGAAAACGTGCGGGTCTGGGCCGGTAAATACTTGCAGGCCAAACCCGGCCAGATCGCCCTCACCGGCAGCACCACCGAAGGCCTGGCGATGATTTACGGCAGCGTACAGGTGCGCCCGGATCAGGAAATCCTCACCACCGAGCACGAGCACTATTCCACCCGCAACATTCTCGATTTCCGCACCCGCCGCGATGGCACCCGGGTGCGCAAACTCAAGTTGTTCGAGTCCCCGCAAAGCATTTCGCTGGATCAGGTGCTCGACATCATCAACCGCAACATCCGTCCCGAAACCCGTGTACTGGGCATGACCTGGGTGCATTCGGGCAGTGGCGTGAAGTTGCCGATCAGCGATATTTCGCGACTGGTCGATGAACACAATCGTCAACGCGACGACAAGGACCGCCTGATTTACGTGGTCGACGGGGTGCATGGTTTCGGTGTCGACGACTTGAGCTTCGCGCAAATGAACTGCGATTTTTTCATCGCAGGTACCCACAAGTGGATGTTCGGCCCGCGTGGCACCGGCATCGTTTGCAGTCGCAGCGAAGAGCTGAAATACGTCAGCCCGAGCGTGCCGACGTTCTCCGAAGCCACCTCCTTTGCCACCATCATGACCCCGGGCGGTTATCACGCTTTCGAGCATCGCTGGGCGGTGGACGAAGCCTTCAAGTTGCATCTGCAACTGGGCAAGGCCGACGTTCAGGCACGCATCCATCAGCTCAACAGCTATCTGAAGCAACGCCTGCGGGAACAGTCGAGCATCGAGTTGGTGACCCCTTTCGATCCGCAGTTTTCTGCCGGTTTCACCTTCTTCCGCGTCAAGGGTCAGGACAGCGATGAAGTCGCCGCCTACCTGATGCAAAACCGGGTGATCTGCGATGCGGTCAGCCGCGACGTCGGCCCGGTGATTCGTACTGCGCCCGGCCTGCTCAACAACGAAGCCGAAGTTGACCGGTTCATGGACATCCTCGGTAAAAAACTGCGCGCCTGATTCTCGACTCCAGTTTTCCTTTCACAGAGACGACTCATGAAAAAGCCTTACGCCTCTTTCACCCTCAAGGCGCTGCCGGCGCTAGCCCTGACTGCGCTGTGCGCCGGTCTGCTGCCGGGGGCCGCCCAGGCTGCCACACCACCGGCGCCGGGCAAGGTCTTCAAAGACTGCAAGGACTGCCCGGAAATGGTCGTACTGCCGACCGGCACCTTCACCATGGGCACCCCGGATGACGAAGTCGGCCGCGAACCGGACGAAGGCCCGCGCCACGACGTGACCTTCAGCAAACCGTTCGCCATCAGCCGCTTCCAGGTGCTCGTCGGTGAGTGGGATGCGTATGTGCGCGAAACCGGCAACAAGCCTTACGACTTCGATGATCGTCCGGGTCGCCGCTGCACCGCCGGCAAGCCTGAATTCAAACAGACCGCCCGCGACCCTGCCGTGTGCATGAACGTCGCCGAAGCCCAGGGCTACATCGACTGGCTGTCGAAAAAGACCGGCCACGCGTATCGCCTGCAAAGCGAATCGATCCGCGAGTACGCCGCACGCGGCGGCAGCACCGGGCCCTTCCCTTTCCCGTTCGATGAAGGCAATAACTACCAGATCTCCAAACACGCCAACACCTATGGCGCCGCCGACGGCTACAACTTCACCTCCCCGGCCGGCACTTTCCCGGCCAATGCCTTCGGCGTTTACGACGCCCACGGCAACGTCTACGAATGGACCGCCGACTGCTATCACAAGGATTATTCCGGCGTACCCGACGACGGTCGCCCATGGACCCAGGAAAACTGCGAACGCCAGGTCATGCGTGGCAACGACTGGGGCGAGGCGCCGGTGTTCTCGCGTTCCGGTAACCGCAACAGCAGCTGGCCGACCAGCAAAGGCGACTGGCTCGGGTTTCGTGTAGTGCGCGACCTCTGATCCTGCCCACCCCGACCGCAGCCCCGCCTGCGGTCGTTTTAAAGAAAGTCCGTGACCATTCGTTTTCCTTTAGTACCGGCACTCCCTCCGCACCGAAGCAGGAATCCTCCATGACCAAGCCTACGCGTGGGGCGATCAACGAATTGTTCGCCTTGCTCAAGCCCTTCCGCCTGATCGTCTCTGTGTCCATCGTGCTCGGCATGATCGGCGGCCTGAGCGTCACCGTGCTGCTGGCGACCATCAACAATGCCCTGCACTCCGACGATGGCCTGACCCGCACCGTGGTGATGATCTTCGCCGGCCTGTGCGCACTGGCCTTGCTGACGACGATTCTGTCCGACATCGGCACCAACTACGTCGGTCAGCACATCATTGCCAAACTGCGCAAGGAACTGGGGGAGAAAGTGCTGTCGGCGCCGATCGACCAGATCGAACGCTACCGCAGCCATCGGTTGATCCCGGTGTTGACCCACGACGTCGACACCATCAGCGACTTCGCCTTCGCCTTTGCCCCGCTGGCGATCTCCATGACCGTCACCCTGGGTTGCCTCGGCTATCTGGCGTTGCTGTCCTGGCCGATGTTCCTGATGATGCTGGTGGCCATCGCGATCGGCACAACCATTCAGGCGATTGCCCGGGCCAAGGGCATGCGCGGTTTCTACGCCGCACGTGATTCCGAAGATGAACTGCAAAAGCACTACAACGCGATCGCCGAGGGCGCCAAGGAGCTGCGCATTCATCGCCCGCGTCGCCAGCGCATGTTTGTTGCCGGGATTCAGAAAACCGCCGAAAAAATCTGCGACACGCAGATCAAATCGATCAACACGTTTGTCATCGCCAAGTCCTTCGGCTCGATGCTGTTCTTCGTGGTAATCGGCATGGCGCTGGCCCTGCAGTCCTTCTGGCCCAGCGGCGACAAAGCGGTGATGAGCGGATTCGTGCTGGTGCTGCTGTACATGAAGGGGCCGCTGGAACATCTGGTCAGCACCTTGCCGATCATCAGCCGCGCACAAATTGCCTTCCGCCGGATCGCCGAGCTGAGCGAACAATTCTCCTCGCCCGAACCGCACCTGCTGCTGGAAGACCAGGGCAAGAAACCCGGTGCCGTCAACAGCCTGGAACTGCACAATGTGCGCTACGCCTTTCCGCCCGTGGCAGGCAGCGAGCCATTCCGCCTCGGGCCGGTCAACCTGCGCATCGAACAGGGCGACATCGTGTTCATCGTTGGCGAAAACGGTTGCGGCAAAACCACCCTGATCAAATTGCTGCTGGGTCTTTACGCGCCAACCGAGGGCGAAATCCGCGTCAACGATCAACCGATCACCGCGCTCAATCGCGATGACTACCGCCAGAACTTCACCACGATCTTTGCCGACTACTACCTGTTCGACGACCTGATCCAGGGCGACCGCGAGGTGCCGCAGGACGCCACCCGCTACCTCGAACGTCTGGAGATCGCGCACAAGGTCAGCGTGCGTGACGGTGCCTTCAGCACCACCGACCTGTCGACCGGCCAGCGCAAGCGTCTGGCATTGGTCAATGCCTGGCTCGAAGAGCGTCCGGTGCTGGTGTTCGATGAATGGGCGGCCGATCAGGACCCGACCTTCCGCCGCATTTTCTACACCGAGTTGCTGCCCGACCTTAAGCGTCTGGGCAAGACCATCATCGTCATTTCCCACGATGACCGTTACTTCGACGTCGCCGATCAACTGGTGCGCATGGAGGCCGGCAAGGTCAAGAGCGAACTGCAAACCGCTTGATTGAAGAGGCCGTGGCCAGGTCGGAAAAAATAATTTTCCGGTTTGCCGCGGCTTCCTCGTCTTAATGAGATGAATAAGAACCATTAACAACTATACCTGCCAAGGTCTTAACCTCATGTCCGCATCCCGTTTCATGCTTCGCCCTCTGACTCGAGCCCTGCTGATGCACGGCGCGACACGCACTCGACTGGCCGGCACCGGCCTTGGTCTGGCACTGACCCTCACCGCAGCCCCGTATGTCCAGGCTCAGGAATGGACCCTGAACATCCCATCGCAGCCACTGGCGCAGGCGCTGCAAACCCTTGGTCAGCAGACCAGTCTGCAAATCATCTACAGCCCGGAAAGCCTGCAAGGTCTGCGTTCCAGCGCATTGAATGGCCGCTACCAGGATGATGAGTCGCTCAAGGCGATGCTTAACGGCACCGGCATCCGCTACCAGCGTGACGGCAACACCGTGACTGTCCTCGGCCCTGCCACCGGCAGCGCGATGGAACTGGCACCGACCAACGTCAACGCCAGCCGACTGAGCGCCACCACCGAAGGCAGCAACTCCTACACCACCGGTGGCGTGACCATTGGCAAGGGCGTGCACTCGTTGAAGGACACCCCGCAGTCAGTCACGGTCATGACCCGCAAGATGCTCGATGACCAGAACCTCAACACCATCGAACAAGTGATGGAAAAGACCCCGGGCATTACGGTCTATGACTCGCCCATGGGCGGTAAATATTTCTACTCCCGCGGTTTCCGCATGACAGGCCAGTACCAGTACGACGGCGTGCCGCTGGACATCGGCAGCAGCTACGTGCAGGCCGACAGCTTCAACAGCGACATGGCCATCTATGACCGCGTGGAAGTACTGCGCGGCGCGGCCGGCATGATGAAAGGCGCAGGCGGCACCGCCGGTGGCGTCAACTTCGTACGCAAACGCGGCCAGGACACCCCGCACACACAACTGTCGCTGTCGGCAGGGACGTGGGACAACTATCGTGGTCAGGTCGATACCGGTGGCCCGTTGAACGACGCCGGAACCATCCGTGGTCGCGCCGTGGTCACTGAGCAGACCCGTCAGTATTTCTATGACGTGGGCGAACGCAGGGACCAGATCTACTACGGCGCGCTCGACTTCGACCTGAGCGACTACACCACCCTGGGTCTGGGCATGGCCTATGAAGACGTCGATGCCACGCCGTGCTGGGGCGGCTTGCCGCGTTACGCCGATGGCAGTGACCTGAAGCTCTCGCGCTCCACCTGCCTGAACACCGCATGGAACAACCAGCGCAGCAAGCGGGCCACTTACTTTGGCGATCTGAAACACGAGTTCAACGACAACTGGGCGTTGAAGGTCGCGGGTGTCTACTCGAAAAACACTCAGGACATGGAATACGCCTTCCCGAGCGGTTCGGTACCGGTTGGCGCCACCAGCACCAATACCCTGATGATCGGCAGCACCTTTGACTACGATCAGGTCGACTACGGCCTCGACGCTTACGTGGACGGCAAGTTCGACGCATTCGGCCAAGAGCACGAACTGGTCGTCGGCGCCAACGCCAGCCGCTCCCACAAGGATGACTTCTACGCCGTGGCACTCCTGCCTCAAACTCAGGATGTGCTGAACCCCAACCACCACCTGCCCCAGCCAGATCAAAGTTACTACCTGGCCAACGCCACCCGGGGTGGTCCGGTGGACATGCGGATCAAGCAATACGGCGCCTACTCCACGGCACGCCTGAAACTGGCCGATCCGCTGACCTTCGTCCTGGGCAGCCGCGTCAGCTGGTACAAGTCCGAAACCGACTCCGTCTCGTACTGGCGCGGCGAAGGCACACCGACCAGTTCCCAAGCCAAGGAAACCGGGCAAGTCACCCCGTTCGCCGCGCTGTTGTTCGACATCAACGACAACCTGACCGTTTACACCAGCTACGCGGATATCTTCACCCCGCAAGGCAACTACAAGACCATTAACGGTTCGACCCTCAAGCCATTGATCGGTCAGAGCTATGAACTGGGGATCAAGGGTGAATGGTTCGACGGTCGCCTGAACAGCTCCTTCAACCTGTTCCGCACCGTCCAGAAAGACGCAGCCCAGGATGACCCGGCCTGCCCGGACAGCACCTGCTCACTGAACTCCGGCAAAGTGCGCGCCCAAGGCTTCGAAGCTGAAGTCAGCGGTGAAGTCATTGACCGCCTGCAACTGCTGGCCGGCTACACCTATACCCAGACCAAGGTGCTGGAAGACGCGGATGCCGGTCAGGACGGTGTGGTGTATAACTCGTACGTGCCGCGCCACCTGCTGCGCGTCTGGGGCGACTACGCCCTCAGCGGCCCACTGGAACGCGTTACCGTCGGTGCCGGCGTCAATGCCCAAAGCAGCAACTACCGCGTCTCGCCGAGCAGCGGCAACGATGTCACCCAGGCGGGCTATGCGGTCTGGAACGGTCGAATCGGCTACCGCATCGACGACACCTGGTCCGTGGCACTGAACGGCAACAACCTCTTCGACAAGCGCTATTACGCCACGGTCGGTACCGAAGGTTGGGGTAACTTCTACGGTGAACCGCGCAACTTCGTGATGTCGGTCAAGGCTGACTTCTGATTCTGCAGCGCCAATGAAAACGCCCCGCAATAGCGGGGCGTTTTTTTGTGTACAAGGCGAGAAGCTGCATTCCCACGAGAAGCGTGGGAACGATCAATGTTCAACCCAAATGGCGACTCAATGCCCGACTCAAGCTGTCATACACGCTCAGCACCTCCGGCATGACCGAGACCAGCCTGAGCAAGTCATGGGTCAGGCCCGGGCAATGCTCGAGTTCGACATTCACCCCCTGCGCGCGCAATTTATCGACGTAGGCCTGGCCTTCGTCGAGCAACGGATCAAACCCGGCAAGCAGCACGATTGCCGGCGGCACACCGCGCAGATCTTCGGCCAGCAACGGTGAGAAGCGCCAGTCCAGCAGGTCTTCGGGGCTGCGGGCGTAGTGCTGGTAAAACCAGTCCAGCGTATCGTTCTCCAGCAAATACCCTTCACTGAACAACAAGCGCGAATCGTGGGTGCGCGACGCATCAGTGACCGGATAACACAGCAGTTGCACCTTGGGGACGATGGCCACGGTGTGTGGCTGAACCACCGCTTGCAAGGCCAGCACCGTCGCCAAAGTGGCGCCGGCACTGTCACCGCCGAACGCGACACGACCGGCATCCAGCCCCAGGGACTGCGCCTGTTCCGCCAGCCAGGACAAGGCGTCTTCCCCGTCCTCCAGCGCCGTCGGGAATTGCTGCTCCGGTGCCAGTCGATAGCCGACGGACAACACCGCGCACGGCGTACGTCGGCAGAATTCACGGCAGACACCGTCATGGGAATCCAGGCTGCCCACGACAAAACCACCGCCATGGAAATACACCAATACCGGCATCAGCGCCGTCGCTTCGCTCGGGCGATATAAACGCAACGCCAGTGGCGCACCATCCCGCGCCGTGGTGTTGACCTCCAGCACGTCAATATCCTGAGGAGCATTCCAGCGCAATTGCGCCGTGGTTTGTTCGAAAATCGCCCGGGCCTCTGCCGGGGTCAGTTGATGCAACGCCGGCTGGCCTGCGTCCTGGCTGTCTTGCGCCAGGTCCAGGAAGGCTTCCAGATCAGGGTGTAACGACATCGAAAAAATCCTTATGTCCGTAAAAAGGGACGCGCCTGAGCAACGCCCCCCTGCAATGATTAAAACCCCGGCTCTCAGCCCACCCGCGCCATGCAATGCTCGATCAACGCCTCAAGCTCGCGCTGATAATCCTGCATGAACGACTCCATAGTGCTGGCCCGATAACGCTGAGTGCTGTAGATGCAACGCAGCGCCAACTGACCGTCGTACACCTGGCCGACAACCTCCAGCCAGTTGCCCAGATTGGCTTGCAGGCTGTAGTTGTCGCCGGTTTCTTCCAGCGCCGGCACCAGCAAGGCGTGCTCATCGAAGCTCTGGTCGAACTGCCCCAGATAGTTGAACGTCACCCGTGCCTGCGGCAGGTCGGCCAATTGGCGGGCCAGTTGCGGGCCGGCCAAGTGACGCAACACCCCGTAGCCGATTCCTTTCTGCGGAATGGCCGCCAACTGCGCCTGCACGTTGATGATCGACGCACCGATGTCCGCGCTATCGGGAGTGAGCCGGACCGGGAACATGCTGGTGAACCAGCCCAGGCTGCGACTCAGATCGATGTTCTCGAACAGGTCCTCGCGGCCGTGCCCTTCCAGCAAGATCAACGCCGACGGCTGTTCGCTCCAGCGACACAACGCCCGGCTCAGGGCCGACAGCAGCAAATCGTTGATCTGCGTGCGATAGACCGCCGGTGCCTGCTTGAGCAACTGCTCGGTATGCTCGCGGGACAACTTGAGTCGCGCCTGAGCCTGGTGACGCACCTGATTCTTGCCGCGACGGTTGTCGCATGGCAGATCGATGCCCGGCTGATCCAATTGCTCCAGCCAGTAACCCAATTCCTGCTCGGCAATGATCGTCGCCTGCTCCTGCAGGGCTTCGGCAAATGCGCGATAGCTGCTGGTACGGATCGGCAATTGCGGTTCGATGCCGATCACGCAAGCCTCGTAGGCGACCTTCAAGTCGTCGAGCAAAATCCGCCACGACACGGTGTCGACCACCAGATGGTGGATAACCATCAACAGCCGCGCCTGGCCGTCCGGCAAGGCGATGTGCACCACACGCCAAGCCGGTCCATCATCGAGTTTGAGGCTGCGCTGAGTGAGGTTCGCCAAGGCCTCGACCTGCTCGCTGCTCTCGACTTCACGGCGCCACAGCAACGTTTCGCGGCGCTCGGTTGGTGCGGCATAGCGCTGCAACCAGCGCCCGCCTTCCTGACAGAAGCGCAGGCGCAAGGCGTCGTGATGGTTTTCGATCCAGCCCAACGCCTGTTCCAGGGCATCCAGATCCAGCGTCTGACGCGCACTCAGCAAAAACGACTGGTTGTAGTGATGAGACTCGGCCATGCCTTCGCCAAAGAACCACTCCTGAATCGGCAGCAGATTGAACAACCCTTCACTGGCCACATGGGTGAGGTCCACCGACGGTTGCGCGGTGACGGCCTTCACCACGTCCTGCTCGACGATGCCAGCAATGGTCTGATAGCGCATCAGATCGCGCAGCTTGAGGTCCATCTGCAGGGTCGGGTGGTTCCTGACCCGGGAAATCACTTGCAGGCTCAGGATCGAGTCGCCGCCCAGTTCGAAGAAGTTGTCGCTGATACCGACCTGCTCCACCTGCAACACCTGCGACCAGATCTGCGCCAGTAACTCTTCCTGCTGATTGCGCGGGGCAACGTATTCCTCGCTTTTGAATTCCGGCTCGGGCAATGCCTTGCGGTCGAGCTTGCCGTTGGGAGTGATCGGGAAGGCACTGAGGCAGACGATCTGCGCCGGCACCATGTATTCCGGCAAGGTGCTGCGCAGACCGGCCTTGAGTTCTTCACCCAGTTGCTGGCCGGCGTCGGTGACGACGTAACCGATCAGTTGCTTGCCGGAGGCATTGTCCCGGGCGATCACCAAGGCGTCGCTGACCTGCGCCAGTTGCCGCAGGCTGGCCTCGACTTCACCGAGTTCGATACGGAACCCGCGCACTTTGACCTGATGGTCGATGCGACCGACGTAATCGACCACGCCGTCCTGGCGCAAACGCACCAGATCGCCGGTGCGGTACAGCCGCTCGCCGCTGGCATACGGATTGGGCACGAAGCGTTCGCAGGTCAGGTCTGGCCGCCCATGGTAACCACGGGCAACCCCATAGCCACCGATGTACAACTCGCCGGCGAAACCTGGCGGCAGCGGATTCAGTTCTTCATCCAGCACATACAGCGAACGCGCACCCACCGCTCGGCCGATCGGCGCATAGGCTGCTTCACACTGCTGGCTCACCGGCACTTTCCACAGCATCGGCGTGACCACGGTTTCCGTCGGGCCGTAGCCGTTGGTGAAGTACTCGGGACGCAGCGCCGCCTTGACCTGTTCGAAAGTCTGGTCCGGCACCGCATCGCCGCCGAAGCAATAGATGCGCACCGGTGGCGGTGCAATTGCGCTGGCGGCGGCGTACTCGGCCAGTTGCTTGAGGTAAGCCGGCGGGAAGCAGGCGATGGTCACGCCGTACTCGTGCAACGCCTGATAGGTCTGCTCCGGCGTCCACAGGCAACCGTCGCGCACCACCAGCCGGCCGCCGCTGTACAGCGTACTCAACCAGCGCTCATGAGCACCGTCGAAAGCGAACGACATGAAGTGCAGCTCGCAACTGCGGTTGTCCATTTCATACAGTTTGGCGATGGCCTGACAGTGCATGCTCAGTGGTCCGTGAGTAACTGCCACGCCTTTTGGCCGTCCGGTGGAACCCGAGGTGTAAACCAGATAGGCCAGCCCTTGCTCCAGCACGCGACGCACCGGCGCTTCATCGCCATAGCGGGATTCGTCGAGGTGATCCAGCTCAAGGCGCAACAGGCCTTCGGGCGCCGGCAACGCCGCCCGCAGGCTGCTCTGGGTCAGCAGCAGCGCCATGCCGGAATCTTCGATCATGTACGCCAGACGCTCCGGCGGGTAATCGATGTCCAGCGGCACATACGCTGCGCCGCTTTTGAGCACGGCGAGGAAGCTGACGACCATTTCCAGTGAGCGCGGCAGTGCCACGCCGATCACTACTTCCGGCCCCGCGCCATGCTCGATCAAGCAATGGGCCAGACGGTTGGCCCGTCGTTCCAGCTCGCCGTAGCTAAGGCTCAGCCCGGCGCATTGCACCGCAATGGCCTCGGGCTGACTCAGTACGTGTCGGCTGATCAGCTCCGGCAACAGCTGCGATTGGTGCTCCGCCGCCGGTTCGGCGCTCCAGGCTTGCATCGCCTGCCATTGTTCAAGCGACAGACGCTGCAGGTTACCCAGGCGTTCGTAAGGCGCGCGCATCATCGCCTCAAGGGTGTTTTCCAGGGTCAGGCGAATGCCTTCCACCGCCTCGGCACTGAAGTGGCTGCGCAGGTACAGGTATTCAATCGACAGTTCGTCGCCGAGCATCACCGCCAGGTCCATCGGCACGTTCGTCACGTCATGCCCGATGGATTTGCCGAAGCTCAGGCCGGTATCGTTGTCCTCTTGCAGGCGATCATCGATCGGGTAGTTCTCGAACACGATGATGCTGTCGAACAGCGCCTGCCCGCCCAGGCCGGACCAGCGTTGCACGTCTGCCAGCGGAACCTGGGAATGGTCGCGTATATCCAGGTTGTAGGCCTGGATCCGGTTCAGCCAGTCTGCCAGGGGCTGATCCGGTTCCAGCGTCTGAATGATCGGCAACGTGTTGATGAACAGACCCAGCATGTTGCCGACATTGGGCAAACTCTCGGGACGCCCGGAAACCGTGGCACCAAAGGTCACGGTGTTTTTTCCGGTGTAGCGCTGCAACAGCAGCAACCATGCGCCCTGGATCAACGTGTTCGGCGTAATCCGCAGATCGCGACAGAACTGCAGCAGACGACCGGTCTGTTGCATGTCCCAACGCGAGTAAATGGCATTGTGGCCGGGTTCATCCGACACATGCCGAGGATGGATGGCCTGGCTCAACGCCGTCGCCTCAGTGACCGGGGCCAGCCGGGCTTTCCAGAACAGCTCCCGGGCATCTTGGTCCTGGGCTTGCAACCAGGCGATAAAGTCGCGGTAGCGACCGTTCTCAGCGCTGATTTCACCCTTGGCGTAGTGCTGGATCACCTCACCAAACAGCCGCGAGCTGCTCCAGCCGTCCATCAGGATGTGGTGACTGGTCCAGACCATCTGATACTGATCTTCAGTGCTGCGAATCAACAGCACTCGCTGCAGTGGCGCCTGGGTCAGCTCGAAGCCTCGCGCGCGGTCCTCGGCGGCCCGCGCGGCGATGTCTGCCTCGCTGGCGTCGCGATCGCGCCAGTCGAGCACCTGCAAATCGAGCGTCGCCTGACGCTGGACAACTTGCAGCGGTTTGGCCAAGCCATCGTGCCAATGGAAGCTGGTGCGCAGGATGGCCTGACGCTCGATGACCGCCTCCCAGGCCTTGCGGAAACGCTCAACATCCAGACCGCCCACCGGCAAACTGATCTGATTGACGTACAGGCTGGAACCATTGTCCGACAAGGTATGGAACAGCATGCCCTCTTGCATCGGCGACAGCGGATAAATGTCTTCGATCCGGGACGGGGCTACCGGCAAGGCGTCCAGTCGGGCCTGATCCAGCTGCGCCAGCGGGAAGTCCGAAGGCGTGACGCCGTGGCTGTCCGGCTGGCAACAATGCTCGATCAGCAGTTCCAGCTCCCGGCCGTACTCTTCGGCCAGGTGTTCGATGGTCGAGACGTTGAACATGTGCGTGCTGAATGACCAGCCGACACTCAACTCGCCGCCGTACACTTGGCCATTGAGCGTCAGCCAATTCCCCAGCAGCGCATCGTTACTGTGTTCTGCGCCCTTGAACTCATCGGCCGGCACAAACAAGGCACCGCTCTGGCTATCGAAGCTACCGTCAAACTGGCCCAGATAATTGAAGGTGATACGCGGTGTCGGCAGGGTCCGCAGCGACGCCTGGCAAGCCTCGTCCCCCAGATAACGCAGCACACCGTATCCAATGCCACGATCCGGAATCGCGCGCAGTTGCTCCTTGATTTGCTTGATCGAGCCGGCCAGCTCCTGGGTCGGAGTCAATTTGACCGGAAACAGGCTGGTGAACCAGCCGACTGTGCGGGTCAGATCGAGTCCGTCGAACAAATCTTCACGACCATGGCCTTCGAGCTGAATCAGCACCGACGACTGTTCGCTCCAGCGGGCGATCACCCGTGCCAGCGCCGTCAGCAGCAGGTCGTTTACCTGTGTGCGGTAAGCCGCCGGGGTCTGTTGCAGCAGTCGTCGGGTCAAGGTTGCGTTCAGGCGACTGTAAAGCGTCATGGCATGGCGACTTTGCAAGCTGCCCTGAGGGTTATCTTGCGGTAGCGGCGCGTCGTCCGAGCGCTGCGCCTGCCAGTAAGGCAGTTGCCCAAGCAGCGATTCACTGCGGGCGTGACGTTCCAATTGCTCCGCCCAATGCTTGAAGGACGTGGTCTTGGCCGCCAATGCCAACGATTCGCCGGCCAGTAACTGACGGTAGCTGCCCTGCAAGTCCTCCAGCAGAATCCGCCAAGACACACCGTCGACCACCAGGTGGTGAACGATCAACAACAAGCGCTGTTCGCCCTCAGGCAAATCCAACAACACCGCGCGCAACAACGGGCCTTGTTGCAGATCCAGGCTGCGCTGGGCTTGTTCGGCGACGCGTTCCAGGTGGGCGGCATCGCTGACCGTTTCCTGCCACAACGGTGACAGGCGCTGTTGCTCCACGTTTCGATAGCTCGCCGACCAGCTGCATGGCGTTTGTGTAAAGCCCAGGCGCAGGCCGTCGTGATGATCGATCAGCGCGTGCAAGGCCTGTTCAAGCGTCTCGGCCACCAGAGGGTTTAACGGTTTGAGCAGCACCGACTGATTCCAGTGATGGCGTTGCGGCAAGGGCTGTTCGAAGAACCATTGCTGAATTGGCAGCAATGGTGTCTCACCTGTCACCGGGCCTTGATCGGTTGGCGTCAGGGCTTTGCCGATCTGCGCGACAGTGGCCAGCCCCTGGACGGTCTGCTGCTGGAACAGATCCTTGGGTGTGAAGCTGATTCCCTGCTGACGAGCCCGGCTCACCACCTGAATGGAGATGATCGAATCGCCACCAAGGGTGAAGAAGTTGTCGGTCAAGCCGACCCGTTCGAGTTTCAGAATGTCCTGCCAGATCCCGGCAATCTGCTGTTCCAGCGCGGTGCGAGGCGCCACATAATCGCGCTGCGACTGACTGGCATCCGGTGCCGGCAGCGCCTTGCGATTGAGTTTGCCATTCGGCGTCAACGGCAGTTGTTCAAGGAACAACCACTGCGCCGGCACCATGTAGTCTGGCAGATGCGCCTTGAGGGCAGTCTGCAGCGCTCCACTCAAGTCGTCCTGTTCTTTGAGACTGAGGCCGCTATCACTTGGCACCACATACGCCACCAGTTGCTGACCACTGTTGCCATCCACCGCCAACACCACACCGTCACGCACGCAGTTATGGGCAAGCAAACGCGCTTCGATTTCACCCAGTTCGATACGGAAGCCACGCACCTTGACCTGATGATCAATGCGGCCGACGTATTCGATCCGGCCGTCATCGCTGAAGCGGGTCAGGTCGCCGGTGCGGTACATGCGCTCGCCAGTGGTCGAGAATGGATTGGGCAGGAAACGTTCAGCGGTCAGGCCCGGGCGGAACAGATATCCACGGGTGATGCCGTCGCCGGCCAGATACAGCTCCGCCGCCACGCCAATCGGCGCTTGTTGCAATTGGCCGTCGAGCAAGTACGCCGTGGTGTTGACCAGCGGCCGGCCAATGTTCGCTTGGCCACCGAGTTCACGGCGGGTGCAGGTCGAATACGTGGTGTCTTCCGACGGGCCGTACAAATCATAGACATGCGCCACCGCGGTTTCGCGGTAGAGCGTGTCGACCAGACTTTGCTTCAGTGGCTCACCGGCGAGGTTGATGATGCGCACGCCCGGCGGGATTTGCCCGGTGCGTTGCAGCGCGGCAATAGCCGACGGCACGGTGTTGATCAGACGCACCTGATCGCGCTCGGGCAAGTCCGGCAGCTCCAGGGCATTGCGTGCCATGACGAGCGAACCGCCGCGTGCGAGGGTGACGAAAATCTCCCACACCGACAGGTCGAAGCACACCGACGTCGACGCCAGCACACCTTGCAGATCGTCTTCGCTATAGACCTCGGCGGACCAGTGAATCAGCGCCTGCACGTTGCGGTGGGCGATGGCCACGCCTTTCGGCTTGCCGGTGGAACCGGAGGTGTAGATCACGTAGGCCAGATTGGCGGAGTCGCCGCGCACACCCGGATTATCGGAAGACTGCTCGGCAAATGCCTCACCACCCGCCTCGACCAGTACCACCTGCGCATCCGTCTGCGGCAGTTGTGCCAGCAGCGACTGCTGCGTCAGCAAGACTTTCGCCTGACTGTCGTCGAGCATGTAGGCCACGCGATCAGCCGGATAATCCGGGTCCAGCGGCACATAGGTGCCACCGGCCTTGAGCACCGCCATCAAGGCGATTACCAGCTCCGCCGAACGCGGCATCGCCACGCCCACGCGGACTTCCGCACCGACACCCAAGGCCAGCAGATGATGCGCCAGTTGGTTGGCACGTTGATTGAGTTCGGCATAGCTCATGGCGGTGCCGGCGTGACTGAGTGCCGGTGCTTGCGGATGGGCTGCGACACGCAGTTCAAAACTCTGCGGGATCAGTCGTTCAGCGGGATACGCGCCCTGATTGTCGTTCCATTGCGCCAAGGTCTGGCGTTCGGCGAGAGGCAACAGGCCGATCTCACCAAGCAGACGTTGTGGCACCTCGATGAACTGCCGCAGCACTTCCTCAAGATGGCCTGCCAGGCCCAGCACGCTGTGTTCGGCAAAGTGCTCGGTGAGGTAGTTGAAGTCCAGGTTCAACACGTCGCTGGCCCCGGCGATCAGGGTCAGACCGTAGTTGGTTTGCTCGCGGTGCTCCAGACCGGCGAAACGCAGTCCGCCCGGACTGGCTTCCAGCGCTTCGGACACCGGATAGTTTTCAAACACCAGTAACGTGTCGAACAGCGCTTCGCCGCTCAACTGAGCCAGACGCTGGATGTCCTGCAACGGGGTCTGCTCGTAGTCACGCAGCAACAGGTTCTTGTCCTGCACGCTGCGTACCCAGTCGCCGACGCTGAGCGTGGCGTGCGGGCTGGCGATCACCGGCAAGGTGTTGATGAACAGTCCCAATTGTTGCTCGATGCCCGGCAGATCCACCGGACGCCCGGACACCGTGGCGCCAAACGCTACGGTGGCCTGGCCGGTGTAGCGCTGCAACACCAACAGCCAAGCGGCTTGCACCAGACTGTTGAGGGTCACTTGCTGCTGACGGGAGAAACTGTTCAGGCGCTGAGTGAAGGCTGCGTCGAAATGCAGGCGATGCATTTGCTTGCCCGGGCCCGGCACCGTACGCCCGTGGCAGGCTGAAGCCAGCCGGGTCGGCTCGTCCAGTTCGGCCAGTTGCCCGCGCCAGAAATTCTCTGCGGCGGCCTTGTCCTGACCTTGCAGCCAGACCAGGAAATCACGGTAACGGCCCTGCGCGCTCGGCACCGGCTGACCGGCGTAATCCTGCAATACCTCGCCGAACATCCGCGAGTTGCTCCAGCCATCCATAAGGATGTGGTGGCAGGTGAAAATCAGACGGTGGCGGTCATCGGCCGTGCGCAGCAGGCACAGACGCAGCAGCGGCGGATTCTGCAGATCGAAGCCGCGTTCACGGTCGGCCTGCGCCCGCGCTTCGAGCACGGCCGGCAGGTCCGTTACACCGCGCACATCCACTTCCGGCATTTCCAGGGTCAACTGGCGATTGATCACCTGCAGTGGCGCATCGAGACCGTCGCGGCCCCAGATGAAACCTGCGCGCAACACTTCATGGCGATCCACCACGCGTTGCCAGGCCTGCTGGAAACGCGCCACGTCGAGGCCGTCGATGTCGAGCAGCATCTGATAGACATAGGCGCTGGCATCGGCGTCGTACAGGCTGTGGAACAGAATGCCTTGCTGCATCGGCGCCAGCGGATAAATGTCCTCGATCCGCTGGGCAGCCATCGGCAGGCTGTCCAGATGCGCCTGCGACAACCCGGCCAACGGCACATCCGACGGCGTCAAACCGCCACTCGGATGGTTCAGGCAATGGTCGATCAATTCTCCCAGCGCCACTTCATAAGCGCGGGCCAGGGCGTTGATGGTGCTTTCCTCAAACACATCGCCACTGTAGGTCCAGGTCAGGCTCAACTGGCCCTGATAGACCCGGCCATCAATGGTCAGCCAGTTGGCCATCGGCGCGTTTTCGTCCTGGCCGGCGCCCTTGTCTTCGGTGGCCGGAACCCACAGGGCGTCGTCATCGAAGTTGTTGTCGAACTGGCCGAGGTAGTTGAACGTCACCTTCGGTTGCGCCAGTTCGTTCAATGCCGCTTGCGACTCGGCGCTGCCCAGATGACGCAGCAAACCATAGCCGATGCCTTTGTTGGGGATCGCGCGCAGTTGCTCCTTGATGCCTTTGATCGAGGTTTCGAGACTTGCGTCCGGGGTCAGGCGCACCGGGAACATGCTGGTGAACCAGCCCACCGTGCGGCTGAGATCGACGTCATCGAAGAGGTCTTCACGACCGTGACCTTCCAGTTGCACCAAGGCACTGTCGGTGTTGGTCCACTGACACAACACACGGGCCAACGCGGTCAACAGCAGGTCGTTGACCTGGGTGCGATAAACCGCCGGCGCCTGTTGCAGCAACTGACGGGTGCGTTCGGCATCAAGACGCGTATCGACGCTGCGTTCGAAACGGTTGCTCAACTGGCCCTGCGGATTGTCCAGCGGCAGTTCGACGGAAACATCGCGCAGTTGCCCGCGCCAGTAATTCAGTTCGCTTTCCAGTTCGGCGCTGCGGGCATGACTTTGCAGACGCTCGCCCCAATCCTTGAACGCACTGGTCTTGGCCGGCAGACGCACCACCTGACCGCAGCTCAGTTGTTGATAGGCGGTTTGCAGGTCTTCCAGCAAGATCCGCCATGACACGCCATCGACCACCAGGTGATGGATCACCAGCAGCAGACGCTGACTGGCGTCCGGCAAGTCGACCAAAACCGCGCGAATCAGCGGGCCATCGAGCAGATCGAGGCTGCGTTGCAAGTCCAGGCAAAGCGCTGGCAATGCAGCGCTGTCGTCCAGCGCGACCGTGCGCAGCAGGGCTTGCGCCTGATTCGCAGGTGCGTGGCTCTGCTGCCAGCCATCGTCGGTCTGGCGGTAACGCAGGCGCAAGGCGTCATGATGACGTTGCAGGTGCAACAGCGCCTGCTCCAGCGGCGCCGGTTGCAGCGCGGTGGCCGGGGTCAGCAGGATCGACTGGTTCCAGTGATGCCGCGCCGGGATGTCGCTGTTGAAAAAGTAATGCTGGATCGGTGTCAGCAGCGCGTCGCCGAGCACATCACCCTGCTGCATCTGCACCGCGTCGCTCTGTTGCGCGACGGTCGCCAGACGTTGCACGGTCTGATGCTGAAAGATGTCTTTGGGGGTAAAGCGAATGCCCGCCTGACGGGCGCGGCTGACCACCTGAATCGAAATGATCGAATCGCCGCCCAGCTCGAAGAAGTTGTCATTGAGCCCGACACGCTCGACCTTCAACACGTCCTGCCAGATCTCGACGAGACGCTGCTCCAGTTGGTTACGCGGCGCGGCATAGGCTTCCTGAACTTGCGCAACTTCCGGGTGCGGCAGTTGCTTGCGATCGAGTTTGCCGTTGGCCGTCAGCGGCAGGCGCTCAAGGAACGCCCAACTGACCGGGACCATGTAATCCGGCAGGGTTTCGCGCAAATGCGCCTTGATCGAATCACGCAGTGCGCCCTGCCCTTCGGCGTCCAGCACCTCGTTGGCGACGATCCAGGTCGCCAGTTGCTGACCGCTGAGACCGTCGACCGCCAGCACCACCGCTTCGCGCACGTCAGGGTGCTTGAGCAGTTGCGCTTCGATTTCGCCCAGTTCGATACGGAAGCCGCGGATCTTCACCTGATGATCGATCCGGCCGATGTACTCGATCACGCCGTCGCCACGCAGCCGCGCCAGGTCGCCGGTGCGATACAGCCGCCCGCCGGCCTGCGGATTGAATGGATCGGGAACGAATCGCGTGGCGGTCATGCCGGCCTGATTCAGGTAACCCCGGGCCAGACCGGCACCGGCGATGTACAACTCACCGATGCAGCCTTGCGGTACCAGGTTCAGCGAGCTGTCGAGCAAGTACCACGACAGGTCGACAATCGGCTCGCCAATCGGGCTGCTGTGGCTTTGCTGCAGATCGTCCATCGACAATGGACGATAGGTCACGTGCACCGTGGTTTCGGTGATCCCGTACATGTTGATCAGTGTCGGTGCGCGGTCGCCGAAACGTTCGAACCACGGGCGCAGGCTCTGCACTTCCAGCGCCTCGCCGCCAAACACCACGTAGCGTAATGCGTTATTGCGTGGCGACTCGCTGGCGATCTGCATCAATGGCTTGAACGCCGACGGCGTCTGGTTCAGCACGGTGACGTTTTCATCGCACAACAGGGTGTAGAAATCTTCCGGGGAACGGCTGATGTCATGGGGCACCACCACCAGTTTGCCGCCGTACAACAGCGCACCGAAAATCTCCCAGACCGAGAAGTCGAAGGCGTAGGAATGGAACAGCGTCCAGCTGTCCTGCGGGCCGAAATCGAACCAGTGCTCGGTGGCGCTGAACAGGCGCATAACGTTGCCGTGCGGCAGCAACGCGCCTTTCGGTTTACCGGTGGAACCCGAGGTGTAGATGACGTACGCCAGACTGTCCGGTGTGGTCAGGCAGACCGGGTTGGCTTCGTTGCCATGTTCCGGCGCCTGATCCAGATCGAGGCACGCCAGTCCCGGCGGCACCGGCAGTTGCGCGAGCAGATGGCCTTGGGTCAACAGCAGGTTGATGCCGCTGTCCTCGATCATGTAGCTCAAGCGATCATCCGGATAGCTCGGGTCCAGCGGCACGTAAGCACCACCGGCCTTGAGCACGGCGAGGATGGCGACGATCATGTCCAGCGAGCGTTCGACCGCGACGCCAACGCGCACGTCCGGCCCCACGCCACGGCCGATCAGCGTATGCGCCCACTGGTTGGCGCGGCGATTGAGTTCGGCGTATGTCAGGCGCTGCCCGGAATAAGTCACGGCGACCGCGTCGGGATGACGCTCGGCCTGCACTTCGATGGCTTGATGGATGCACTGCGACAGCGGTTGCTCGATGCGCTCAGGATTCCACTGCGCGAGCAATTGTTGCTGTTGACCGGCATCGAGCATCGGCAACTGGCCGATGCGCTGCGTCGGCTCGGCAACGATGGCCCGCAGCAGCGCGTTCCAGTGCTGCGCCAGACGCTCGATGGTCGCCGCGTCGAACAGATCCGTGGCGTACTTGAGCACCGCTTCAATGCCATGCGCCTGTTCGGTGGTGTTGAGGGTCAGGTCGAACTGCGCGGTCTGGCTTTGCCATTCCAGCGGTTCGATGCTCAGGCCATTCAAACGGGTTTCGACGCTCGCACGGCGCTCGGCCTGATGGTTGAACATCACTTGGAACAGCGGGCTGTGGCTGAGGCTGCGGCCCGGCTCCAGCGCTTCCACCAGTTGCTCGAACGGCAAATCCTGATGGGCTTGCGCCTCCTGCGCGGTCTGTTTGACCTGACGCAGCAGATCGACAAAAGGCATCTGCCCATCAATGTCGGCCTTGAGCACCTGAGTGTTGACGAAGAAGCCGATCAGCCGCTCAATCTCCACCCGGCCACGGTTGGCATTCGGCACGCCGACGCGGATATCGGCCTGACCGCTGTAACGGTGCAACAAGGCCTGGAACGAGGCCAGTAAGACCACGAAAAGGGTGACGTTTTCCTGACGGGCGAAGGCCTTGAGCGCATTGCTCAGCGCCGGGTCGAGAATCAGGTTGTGACTGGCGCCGGCGAAGCTTTGCTCGATGGAACGCGGGCGATCCATCGGCAGTTCCAGCACCGGTTGCTCGCCACCGAGTTTCTCCTGCCAGTAAGCCAGTTGCCGCTCCTGCTCACCGGCCTCCATCCACTGCCGTTGCCACAGGGCGTAGTCGGCGTACTGAATCGGCAAGGCCGGCAGACCGGCGTCGTGACCGAGGTTGAAACCGGCGTACAACTGCACCAGTTCCTCGATCATCACTTGCAGCGACCAGCCATCGGAGACGATGTGGTGCAGGGTCAGCACCAGCACGTGGTCATTCGGGGTGACTTGCAGCAGCGCTGCGCGCAATAGCGGGCCATGCTGCAGGTCGAAAGTTTTCTGGCTCTGAGTCTGCACGAACGCCTGGATAGAGGCATCCGGGTCGTTCGCCAGCTCAGCGCTCAGTTGATGGATCTCCAGTGCAAAGGGGCCTGCAGGCAGGACCACTTGCAAGGGTTGCGCGGTTTCCTGAGTGAACACCGTGCGCAAGGTTTCGTGTCGCTCGATCAGCGCCTGGACGCTGCGCTCCAGCGCGGTCACATCCAGCGGCCCCCGCAAACGCAGGGCCGTCGGAATGTTGTAGGCCGCGCTGTGCGGCGCCCATTGCCAGAGAAACCACTGGCGCTGCTGAGCGTAGGACAGCAGCAACGGCTCTTCAGCCGTGCGCTTGAAAACCGGGGCAATGTCAAAGAGGTTGACGCCTTTCTGCTTGAGCAGAACCGCCAGAGCCTTTCTTTGCTTAGCCGAAAGTTGTCCTACCGACTCGATTAACTCTTGCACGCGTTTTTCCCTCTCAAGAAATCAGTTTTTCCAGATCATCGAGGGATAGACGTTTGAGGGCCTCCAGGGATTTAGCCAATTCATCCTGAACGGGCGACATTTCGACGCGCAAGGCCTCGATTCGCGCGCAGAACGCCTTGAGGGTATCGGTTTCGAACAATTCCTTGAGCGGCACCTTGTCGCCCAGACGCTCCTTGATCCGGGTCACCACCAGCGTGGCCAGCAACGAGTGCCCGCCGAGCTGGAAGAAGTTGTCGGCAAGGCCCACCTGCTCGACCTCCAGCACTTCCTGCCAGATCGTCGCCACTTCCCACTGCAAATCGCTTTGCGGCGCCTGATAGTGCTGCTGCGTCGGGCTGTCGCCCAGAGCCATCAACGCCTTGCGATCAAGCTTACCGTTGGGGGTCAACGGGATGGCGTCGATCAAATGCAAGTGGCCCGGCACCATGTGCGCCGGCAAGCGACTGGCCAGCGCGTTGCGCAGGCGTTCCGCCAACACCGTCTGATCGGTCACTGCCTGCGCCGCCACCACATAGGCATGCAGGTGTTTGCCGGCGGCACCGTCCTGAGCGAGGACCACGGCTTCGCGGATCTCGTCCTGCTCCAGCAGCCGCGCTTCGATCTCGCTGAGTTCGATACGGAAGCCGCGAATCTTCACCTGATGATCGGCCCGACCGATGTACTCGATATTGCCGTCACGGCCCTGACGCACCAGATCGCCGGTGCGGTACAGCCGCTCGCCGTTGCTGGCGTACGGGTTCGGCACAAAGCGTTCGGCGGTCAGCGCGGCGCGCATCAGATAGCCACGGGTCACACCGGCTCCGCCCAGGTACAGCTCGGCGGGCACGCCGCTCGGCAACACTTGTAATTGGCTGTCGAGCAAGTAGGCCACAGTGTTTTGCAGCGGTCGGCCGATGTTCGCCTGCCCTTGCGGCGTGCGCAGGGTGAAGGTCGAATAGGTGGTGTCTTCCGACGGCCCGTACAGATCGTAGACCTGCTGCACCGAGGTGCTCGCGTACAAGGTGTCGACCAGACTTTGCTTGAGCGGCTCACCGGCCAGATTGATGGTCGCGACCGAATGCGGAATCTGTCCGGCACGTTGCAGCGCGGCAATCGCCGACGGCACCGTGTTGATCAGCGTGACCTGTTCGCGAGCCGGCAAATCGGCCAGTGCCAGCGCGTTGTCCGCCAGCACCAGGCAGCCACCGCAAGCGAGGGTGACGAAGATTTCCCAGACCGACAGGTCGAAACAGATCGACGTCGACGCCAGCACGCCGCGCAACTGTTCTTCGCGATAGACCCCGGCCGACCACTGAATCAGCGCCGACAGGTTGCCGTGGGTGATCGCCACGCCTTTCGGTTTACCGGTCGAGCCCGAGGTGTAGATGACATAGGCCAGATTCTGCGCGGTGACATTCGCCTGCGGTGCGGTGATCGGGAACGCGCTCAAGGCGCCCTCTTCCACCAACAGCACCTCAGCGCTCAAGTTTTGTGGCAACAGCGCCAGTGCGGCGGGCTCGGTGATCAGCACGGCGGCGCGGCTGTCGTCGAGCATGTGCAGCAAGCGTTCCTGCGGATAGTCCGGATCCAGCGGCACATAGGCACCACCGGCCTTGAGAATCGCCAGCAGCGCGACGAGCATGTCCGGCGTGCGCCGCATGCACACCCCGACACGCACCTCCGGACCGACGCCCAGCGTTTGCAGCTTGTGCGCCAGGCGGTTGGCCCGGGCATCGAGGCTCTGGTAATCGATCTGTTGCTCGGCGAACAGCACCGCGTGTGCTTGTGGCTGACGCTGCACCTGCGCGGCGAGGTGTTCCAGCACCGTGCGGGCATCCGTTGCCGTGACGTCGGCCTTGCCCCAATCGATGGCCTGTTGCCGCTGCGGTTCTGCGAGCAATTGCAGCGCACCCAGTGGTTGCGTGGCATCGGCGAGGAACTGCGTGAGCAGGCTTTCGAGTTGTGCGCTCAACGCGCTGATCGCGGTCGCAGCGAAACTGGCCTGGTCATAACTGATCCCCAGACTCAGCTCGCGACCGGTGACCGCCACCAGCGTCAGCGGGTAGTTGGTCTGTTCCTGACGACGAATCGCCGAGAACGTCAGACCGGTCGCCGGGCCTTGTTGCAGGGCTTCGGCCATCGGGTAGTTTTCGAACACCAGAATGCTGTCGAACAACGCCCCGTTACCCGCACCGGCCCAACGCTGAATGTCGTAGAGCGGTGTGTGCTCATGCTCGCGCAGCGCCAGATTGACGTCCTGCACCTGTTGCAGCCACTGGCTGACGACCATCTCAGCGGAGGGCGCCGCCGCCACCGGCAAAGTGTTGATGAACAGACCGATCTGTTGCTCGACGCCCGGCAAATCCGTCGGGCGCCCGGCGACCGTCGCGCCGAATGCCACATTGTCCTGCCCGGTGTAACGCTGCAACAGTACCAGCCACGCCGCTTGCACCAAGGTGTTGAGGGTGACTTTCTGCTCGCGGGCAAAACGGTTCAGATCCGCCGTCAACGTCTCACTGAATACATGCTCGTGATCGGCGTAACCGCTGGCCACTTGCTGCGCGCCGGACAAGGCACTGGCCAGACGCGTCGGCTCATCAAGGTCCGCAAGGGCTGTCGTCCAGAAATCGCGACTGGCCTGCTGATCGCGCTGCCCCAGCCATTCGATGTAATCGCGATAACGCCCCTGCCCGGCCGCCGGGGTCATGCCGGCATAACGCTGCAGCACTTCGCCGAACAACTGCGACGTACTCCAGCCGTCCATGAGGATGTGATGGCAGGTGTAGATCAGGTGGTGCGTCGCCTCATCCGTGCGCACCAGGGTCACCCGCAACAGCGGCGCACCGGTCAGGTCGAAACCGCTGGCAAGATCTTCGCCGGCCAGTTGATCCAGTGCCGTGCCGAGGTCATGGCGACCGCGCCAGTCCTGCACGCGCCATGGCATCTGCGCACTCTGGCGCACCACTTGCACCGCAGCGGCGGCATCCTGTGGCCACACAAATGCCGTGCGCAGGATTTCGTGAGCATCAACGGTTTGCTGCCAGGCCTGATGGAAGCGCTCGGCATCGAGATGTTGCACATCGACGCGCAATTGGTTGGTGTAGGCCGGGCTGTGCGGATCGTTGACGCTGTGGAACAGAATGCCCTGCTGCATCGGCGACAGCGGATAGAGGTCGACGATGTCGCGGGCCGGAATAGGCAATGCCGAGAGTTGTGCCTGGGTCAGCGTTGCCAGACTGAAGTCCGACGGCGTGACAGCCGCCTCGCCACTGTCGCAGCAGTGTTCGATCAAACGCGCAAGCTCACGACGATAGGCCTCGGCCAGCGCCTCGACGGTTTCTGCGCGATACATGCCGGTGCCGAAGGTCCAGGTCAATTCCAGCTCACCGCCGTAGACCTGACCGTCAACGCTCAGCCAGTTACCCAACGGCGCGGCTGCGTCCTGGTTGGCCCCGGTGCTTTCACCGCTGGGCACGAACAGCGCGCCGGCGTCAGCGTTGAACGCGCCGTCGAACTGGCCGAGATAATTGAACGTCACGCGCGGCTGCGGCAATGCCTGCAACTCGGCGCAACGGCTCAAGTAGCGCAGCACACCAAAGCCGATGCCTTTGCCCGGCACCGCACGCAATTGTTCCTTGATCGCGCACAGCGACGCACCCGGCGTTGCCTCGGGGGTCAGGCGCACCGGGAACAGGCTGCTGAACCAGCCTACGGTGCGGCTCAGGTCGATGTCGTCGAACAGGTCTTCACGTCCGTGACCTTCGAGCTGAATCAATACCGACGGCTGTTCGCTCCAGTCGCACAACACCCGCGCCAGCGCCGTCAGCAACAGGTCGTTGATCTGCGTGCGATACGCCGCTGGTGCCACTTTCAACAGCTTGTGGGTCAGCGCCTGGCTCAGGCGCGAACTGGCGTGGGCGGCCTGTTCGCGGGTCTGCGTGTCCTGCGGAAAATCGCGCGGCAGTTGTGCGTCGCCGGCCTCCAGGGTCTGGCGCCAGTAGGCGCTCTCAGCGGCCAGCGCTGCGCTCTGCCCGTAACGGTGCAGATGCTCGGCCCAGCTGTGCAGCGAGCTGCTTTTGCCCGGCAGAACCAGCGGCGTACCCGCCGCCAGCGCGGTGTAAGCGTGCTGCAGATCTTCCAGCAGAATGCGCCACGACACGCCGTCGATCACCAAGTGGTGGATGACCAGCAACAAGCGTTGCTCGGCGTTCGGCAGGTTCACAAGCACCGCCCGCAGCAAATGGCCTTGTTGCAGATTCAGACTGCGCTGGGCTTCATCAGCAAGCGCAGGCAGCGCGTTCAGGCTGTCCAGCTCACGGACCCACAACTGCTCTGGATCACGCTGGGTCTGCGGCGTTGCCTGCCACACGTCGCCGGATGCCTGGAAATTCAGCGTCAACGCGTCGTGCTGTTCGATCAGCGCCGCCAGCGCTGTGCGTAGGTGAGCGGCGTCGAGCAGCGTGGTCGGTTGCAACATCACCGACTGGTTCCAGTGCTGACGCTGGGCGATCGGGGTTTCGAAGAACCGTGCCTGAATCGGCAACAATGGCAACGGTCCGCGAGCTGCCGGCGCCGCAGCCGCAACGGGTTTGGCTTCGATCAGTTTGGCCACGGCGGCCAATTGGCCGATGGTCTGTTTTTCGAACAGTTGCTTGGGGCTCAGCTTGATGCCCTGGCGTTTGGCCCGGGCAATGATTTGCAGGCTGAGGATCGAATCACCGCCCAGCTCGAAGAAGTTGTCGGTGCTGCCGACGCGCTCAAGCTTGAGGACATCGGCCCAGATTGCCGCGAGTTTCTCTTCGACTTCACCTTGCGGCGCGACGAAGTGCTGAGTGACCACGCCCGGCACCGGCAAGGCACGCTTGTCGAGTTTGCCGTTGGCCGTCAGCGGCAGTTGCTCGAGCAGGACGATCTGCGCCGGCACCATGTAATCCGGCAGGCACGCCTGCAATTGCTCGCGCAGCGCCTGTGCCGCTAACGAAGTGCCCGCGACCGGCACACACCACGCGACCAGTTGCAGACGCGTCGGGTCGTCATCCAGTGACAACGCCAGCACCGCCGCTTCACTGACGCCGTCGAGCCCGAGCAGCACGCGCGCCACTTCCGCCGGCTCCACGCGATAGCCGCGCACCTTGACCTGATCGTCGGCGCGGCCGATGAATTCCACCGTTTGCTGACGATTGCGGCGTACCCGGTCGCCGCTGCGATACACCCGCGCACCCGGCGTGCCGAATGGATCGGGCAGGAAGCGCTCGGCGGTCAGCCCCGGCTGATTCAGGTAGCCCAGCGCCACGCTGTCGCCACCGATATACAACTCGCCAGCCACCTGATCGGCGACGTTGTTCAGGACATCGTCGAACACGTAGACGTGAGCGCCGGTCAGTGCGCTACCGACCGGCACGCTGCGGGTGAGCGTCAGATCAGCGACTTCATGGGCCAACACGCCCACCGTGGTTTCGCTCGGCCCATAGTGGTTGATGATGCGGCAGCCCGGTTTGAGCTGACGCACGCGCTCCACCAGCGCCGGCGAGCACGCCTCGCCGCCGACGATCAGCGCGTGTTGCGGCAGCACGTCGGCTGCCCTTGCGGCCTGCAACAACGCGGCCAGATGACCGGGGACGATTTTCAGCATGCCCACCTGGTGCGTTGCCATGTAATCGGCAAACCGGTCCGGATCGAAACCCAGCTCTTCCGGCAAGACATGCAACAGGCGCCCGGAACACAGCGCGCCGAACAGCACGGTGAAACCCAGATCCGCAGCAATGGTCGAGACCAGCGCCATGCTGCTGTCCGCCGCCGGCGCCAGTCGCTCCAGCACACCGCGGACATAACTGCCCAGCGCGCCGTGGCTGACCAGTACGCCTTTGGGCTGCCCGGTGGAGCCGGAGGTGTGAATCACGTACGCCGCTGATTGAGCGCACAACGCCACGGCCGGACAGGTGTCCGGCATTGACTGCCACTGCCGCGCTGCGAACGCGATGCCCCGACAGCCGTCAACCGCCAACCCGGACACGCGCGCATCGCCTTCGATGCACAACAACAGCCGCGCCTGCGCCGCACCGAGCATCTGCTGCAAACGTGCGTCCGGCGCCTTGACGTCCAGCGGCATGTACACCGCGCCGGCCTTGAACACCGCCAGCACACAGGTCAGCCAGTCCAGCGAGCGCTCCATCAGCACCGCCACCGGCTCGCCGACGTTCACGCCCTGCGCCAGCAGATGATGGGCCAGACGATTGGCCGCCTGATCCAGTACCCGATAACTCAAGACCTGATTCAGGTCGCGGGCGGCCGGCGCTTCAGGCTGGCGGGCAACTTCACGATCCCAATGCTGCAACACCGACAGCGCCGGCGCGGCGGGTGCCGGAAGTGGCGCCGGCAAGGTCACCGCAACGCGGTGCAGTGGCGCTTGCGGCGCTTTCAACAACTCGCTGAACAAGCCGAGCAAGGCCGGCACAAAACCCTCGACCGTCTGCGGGCGATAGAGGTCGCTGGCATAGGTCATCTGGCCATGAATCAGCGTGCCGTCATCGGTGATGTCCAGCGCCAGATCAAAATGAGTACCGTCCTTGTCCAGCGGATATTCCGCCACGCTCAGCCCTGGCAGGGCCATCGAACGCTGCTTCTGCATGCCGACGTTCTGGTTGAACTTGGCCTGGAACAACGGGTTGTGGCCTAGGGTGCGTTCAGCCACCAACTCGTCCACCAGTTGCTCGAACGGCAGTTCCTGATGCGCCTGGGCACCGAACGCGGCTTCACGTACACGCGCCAGCAAATCCTCGAAACTGCCGCGCTCGTCCACCTCGCATCGCAGCACCTGAGTGTTGACGAAAAAGCCGATCAGCCCTTCGACCTCAGCACGGCCACGGTTGGCATTCGGCACCCCGACACGAATGTCGCGCTGCCCGGCCTGCCGCGACAGGAACAGCGAGAACCCGGCCAGCACCAGCATGAACAGACTGATGCCCTGGCTACGGGCAAAGGCGTTGAGTTGCAGGGACAACGGCGCACCGAAATCAAAACTCAGGGTCTGGCCCTCGAAGCTTTGCGTCACAGGACGGGCAAAGTCCGGCGCCACTTCCAGCAGCGGATGCTCTTCACCCAGTTGCTGGCGCCAGTAATCGAGTTGCCGTTCGCCCTCGCCGGCTTCCAGCCAGCGCCGCTGCCAGATCGCGTAGTCGGCGTATTGCAGCGTCAGTGCCGGCAATTGCGGCTCGCGTTCAAGGCTGAAGGCCTGGTAGCACTGGACGAATTCCTTGACCATCACGTCCATCGACCAACCGTCGGAGACGATGTGGTGCATGCTCACCACTAACACGAATTCTTCTTCGGCCAGCGCAAACAGGCTGGCACGCAACAGCGGCCCGTGGCGCAAATCGAACGGCCGCGCCGTGACGGTCTGCACCTGTTGCGCCAAGGCAGGCTCGCGCTCTGACGGCGGCAGGCTCGTCAGGTCGATGCGTTCCAGTGTCAACGGCTGTTGCTCAAGGATCACTTGATGCGGCTGATCACCGTCGGTCTGGAACACCGTGCGCAGAACTTCGTGACGCGCCACCAGATAATCGAACGAACGCTGCAACGCCGATTCGTCCAGACGCCCATTCAAGCGCAAGCCGGCGGCCATGTTGTAAGCGGCACTCTGCGGTTCGAGCTGCCAGAGAAACAGCAGGCGCTGCTGGGCAAACGACAACGGAATCTGCGCGACATCGTGACGACTGACCGGCAGCGGCAACAGGCTGAAGTCCTTGCCGTCTTCACGCAGCTTGGCCAAAAACAGCCGACGCTGTTCCAGCGGCAAGCCGACGAACCTTTTCGCGATGCGCTCCGCCATGGTGCCGCTCATACTTCCTCTCCTTCCAAAGCATTCATGAACTGATCCATGTCGGACCAGTCGTCGTTCGTTGCGCCGTCAGCCAGTTGCGCAAGCATTGCCGCCAGATCGGCCAGAACCGGTTTCTCGAATAGGCTGCGCAGCGGCAACACCACGCCCTGCAGGTTTTTCACCCGGGCGATGACTTGCGCGGCCAACAGCGAGTGGCCACCCAATTCGAAAAAGTGATCGTCCAGACCCACCCGCGACACTTGCAGGACATCCGCCCAGATCTGCGCCAGACACTGCTCGGCGTCCGATTGCGGGGCGCGATAGTCGCCCTGCAACTGCGCGCAATCCGGTGCGGGCAAAGCCTTGCGATCAAGTTTGCCGCTCGGCGTCAGCGGCAGGTTCGCCAGCAACAGCAGATGGCCCGGCACCATGTAGTCCGGCAGATCGGCTTGCAGCGCCGCGCGGATTTGCTGACGGAACGCCGCTTGCGTCGCCGCGCTGTCGAGCACGGCCTGATCGCTGACCACGTAGGCCACCAGTTGCAAGCCACCACTGAGCGGCACCGCCAGCACCACCGCCTCGCGGATGCCCGGGCACTGTTGCAGGCGCGATTCGATTTCGCCCAGCTCGATACGGAAGCCGCGAATCTTCACTTGATGATCGACCCGACCGACGTACTCCAACGCACCATCGGCGCGTAGTCGGGCGCGGTCGCCGGTACGGTACAGGCGCTGGCCGTCAGCGAACGGATCAGCGATAAAGCGCTCGGCGCTGAGCATCGGCTGACGGTGATAGCCACGCGCCAGGCCCGGTCCGCCGATATACAACTCGCCCACCGCACCTTGCGGCAGCAGGTTCAAATCATCGTCCAGCACGTACAAACGACGCGCGTCGAGACCTTGGCCGATCGGGATGCCGCGCCACGACACGGCGTCCGCCGTCAGTGCCGTGCAGTCATGAATGGTCGAAACCACCGTGGCCTCGGTGGGCCCGTAGGTATTGAGCAATCGCACATGGCCCAACCCGGCCTGTTGCCATAGACGCAAACCGTCCACCGCCATGGCTTCGCCGCCGACATGAATCTGCCGCAACGCAGCGAAACCGCTCGGTGGGTTGGCGGCGTATTCCTGCACCAGCCAATACCAGTAAGCGGCGGGCAAGTCGGCCAGGGTGATGCCGTGTTCGAGGATGACCTGATGCAACGCCGCGCTGTCCCACAACCGCGCATCACGCAGCACGACAGCAGCGCCGTGGCACAGTGGCGGGAAAAACTGCTCGACGAAGCCGTCGAAACTGCTGGTGGCGAATTGCAGGACCCGGTCGCCTTCACGCAGTTCGCTGTAATCGATGGCGCGGTCGATGAACTCGCTCAACGCGCCGTGACTGATCGCCACGCCTTTCGGGCGCCCGGTCGAGCCTGAGGTGTAGATCACGTAGGCGAGGTTTTGCGCCTCGACCGTCACCGAAAGATTGTCGACCTGCCCGTCATCGGCCAACTGCTCCAGACACAGGCAGTCGACACCGTCGAGAGCCGGCAGGCTGGCGAGGCTCTCGCGATCGGTCAGCAGCAGTTTCAGGCCACTGTCATCGAGCACATGGCGCAAACGTTCGGCCGGTGTTTGCGGATCCAGCGGCACGTAAGCGCCGCCAGCCTTGAGCACTGCCAGCAGCGCCACCGCCAGTTCCAGCGAGCGCCCCAGCGCCACACCGACCAGCACGTCAGGGCCGACACCGCGAGCGCGTAACTGGTGGGCCAGACGATTGCTGCGGGTGTTCAACTCGGCGTAGCTGAGTGACGGCGACGGCTCGGTCGCGAGGATCACCGCCGCTGCCTGCGGCGTTCGCGCTACTTGTGCTTCGAAGCGTGTTTGCACGCTGGCGAATAGCGGTTCGGCCTCGGTGCTCTGAATCAACTGCGCGTGCTCGACGTCCGCCAGCAGCGCAACTTCGCTGATCAATTGCTGAGGGTCACGGCACACTGAGGCCAGAATGTTGCGCCAATGTCCGGCCATCGCGGCGATGGTCGCGGCGTCAAAAATATCGGTGGCGTAGGTGAAGGCAGCGAACAGTTGCTCGCCCTCCTCGCGGGTGTCGAGCATCAGGTCACTGGTAGCGGCATGTTGGCGACCGCTGCCGGCCAGTTGCTCTTCAGTCAAATAGCCGACCTGCAACCCCGATTCCAGTTGCACATGCTGCAAATCGGTCACCAGCGGCTGGTGGTTGAACATCACCTGGAACAGCGGATTGTGGCTTTGGCTGCGCGCCGGTTGCAGGGCTTCGATCAACGCGTCGAACGGCAGCTCCTGATGAACCTGAGCACCGAGCGCGGCTTGACGCAGGTTCTGCAACAGATCGGCAAAACGCGTTTGCGCGGTGACTTCGCTGCGCAGGATTTGCGTGTTGACGAAGAAGCCGATCAGGCCTTCGGTTTCGCTGCGGGTGCGGTTGGCGATCAGCCCGCCGACACGAATGTCGGTCTGGCCGCTGTAGCGATGCAATAAGGTTTTGAACGCGGCCAACAGCACCACGAACAGGGTTACGCCCTGACGCTGGGCGAGGCTTTTCAGTTCCTGGCGCAGCGCTGCGTCGATGACCGTTTCCAGCCGCGCCCCCTGATGACTTGATTGCGCCGGATAGGCGCGGTCAGTCGGCAATTCAAGCACCGGGTGTTCGTCACCCAATTGCGCGCGCCAGTAATCCAGTTGCCGCTCGCGCTCGCCCGCCTCCAGCCAACTGCGCTGCCACAGCGCGTAATCGCGGTAATGCACGGTGAGTGCCGGCAACGATGGTTCGCGCCTCGCGACCAGGGCGTCGTAGGTGCGCATGAACTCGTCGATGAGAATATTCATCGACCAGCCATCGGCAATGATGTGGTGCAAGGTCAACAGCAGCACGTGCTCCTGCTCGGCCAGACGCAACAGGCGCAGGCTCAGCAGCGGGCCGTTTTCCAGGTCGAACGCCTGCGTGGCCTCGGCCATCATGTGCTGCTGCGCCAGAGGCCAACGCTGGGCCTCGGGGACGGCACTCAGATCGGTGATAGCCAGCTTCAGAGGCTGAGGCTCGGCGACGCGCTGAAAAGCGCGCTCGCCTTCCTGACCGAAGGTGGTGCGCAGGCACTCATGCCGCGCCGCCAAAAGGCTGAATGCCTGCTCCAGCGCCTGCGCTTGCAGATCGCCCGTCAGGCGCACGGCCATCGGCAAGTTGTAAGCAGCACTGTGCGGGTCCAGTTGCCAGAGAAACCACATCCGCTGCTGGGCATAAGACAGGCCGTCACGCTCGGCGATGCCGTCACAGGCGGTCATGGGAAGCTGCGCAAAATCGATGCCTTCGCGGGCCATGCCGGCGAGAAACAAACGGCGTTTGTCCTGCGGCAGTTCGATAAAGCGACGGGCTAGTTTCTGTGCGTCTGCGGCATTCATGCATGGGGTCCTTGCTGATCGGCGGCGTGACCAGGAGGCCCGGTCGTATCAACAAGAACGAATGACAAACGCAATGATTTAGCGCGCCGGCGCAATACCGGCCGGGCGGCACTCCCGCCAGATGCAGAAATGCCGAAGCCGCGGCAAGAGCGGCTTCGGCAAGCGTTCAGACAAACGCCGGGATCGCTCAGCGAGCGTCCAGAGAATGCCCCTCGGCCATGGCGACAATCACTTTGCGCGGGCCCTCAAACGGCGATCGCGCGTGGGCCGACAGCATGTTGTCGAGCATCAGCACATCGCCTTCCTGCCAGGGGAAGCTGATCGCACAGTCGTCGAGCACTGCGCGAATCTGCACCAGCACCTCATCTTCAATGGCCGAGCCGTCGCCGTAGTAAACATTACGCGGCAAGTCCTCTTCGTCGACGATGTCCAGCAGGCTTTCGCGCACTTCCGCTTGCAGGTTGGAAATGTGGAACAAGTGCGCCTGGTTGAACCAGACGTTGTCGCCGGTCACCGGATGCACCGCCACCGCCTGACAGGTCTGACGGGTGCGCAGCTCACCGTCGTCCTTCCATTCGCAAACAATGCCGTGGGCCTTGCAGTAGGCCTCGACGACCTCGCGATCCTCGGTGTTGAACACATCTTCCCAGGCCACATCCAGACCATTGCCGAAGTTGCGCACATACATCAGGCCTTTGCTGACGAAGCGCTCGCGAATCGCCACCGGAATACGCCGATAGACTTCACGGCTGTCGGCAATCGGCGTTTCGCCACCGGACTTGGCCGCGATCATGCTGTAGAACCAGATCTTCATCGGCCAGTCGCGGGAATAGGCCTGCTCGTTGTGCAGCGGAATGCTTTGGTGCGCCGGGTATTCGGTGGACGTGTACACGCCTTGCGTCACGTTGGTACGCGGCGTCGAGCCGAATTCATAGTTCAACAGCGGGTGGCCGAAACTGGCCGCGAACTGACGGAACTGTTCAGCACCGTTCAGACGGAATCCACGGAACAGCACCCCGCCATCGCGCAGCAGGTGTTCGTCCACCAACTCTTTCAATTCATCGAACACCGCCAAAAGGTCGGTATCCGCATCGGTCGCTTCCACCAACAACGGCAAGCGCCCCCGTTGCGGCAGCAGCGGCCGAACGGAAAATCCCACAGCAACAGCCATGACTGGCCTCCTGTAATCACTCGATAGGTGAACCGCGCACTAAAACGCCGGTGCCGCTGCCTGCGCATGGCGGCGGTGGTGGACTTCCAGATGGGTCTTGATCGTGCGGATGACCCGGGCTTCGTGTTCATGGATGAAGAAATGCCCGCCGGTCATCATGTCGACGGAAAAACTGCCCAGGGTTTCTTTGCTCCAGCCGATCAGTTGTTCGGTGGTCGCGCGGTCTTCCTTGCCGCCCAGCACGTGCACCGGGCAATTGAGCAAGGGCCGCTGCGCCGGCGTGAAACGTCCGCACATCATGAAGTCGGCACGCAGCACCGGCAGCGTCAGGCTCATCAGTTCCTGGTTGGCCAGCACTTCCTCACTGGTGCCTTGAAAGGTGCGCAACTGCTCGATCAACTCGTCATCGCTGCGCGCCTCGGCAAAGCCGCGATCGTAGTCACTGCGCATGGTCGGGGCGGCCGTGCCGGAAGCGAACAACGCCACCGGCTCCGGCGCACCGAGTTCGCGAAAAGCATGCGCCATTTCGCACGCCAGCAGCGCACCCAGGCTATGCCCGAACAGGGCATAAGGCGTCTGCAAGCCGGGCTTGTGCTCACGGGCCAATTGGCCGGCCAGCGCACGCATGTCGATCTGCAAGGGTTCGTCGAAACGGGCACCGCGCCCGGGCAATTCCACCGGTTGCAGGTGCAGCCACGACGGCAGTTGGCGCCGCCAGCGGCTGTAGACCATGGCGCTGGCGCCCGAATAGGGCAGGCACAGCAGTGTCAGCTTTGTCACCGCGTTTACCTCAATAGGGTTATCTGTAAAAGAGAACGGATGAGGCGACGCGGGAATTAGTCGGTTGGTTGATCACTTCAGATGACGGAAACTCTGCACCGCCGACGCGAGGACCACCGCCCCGGCGGCAATCGCCAGCCAGAAGCCACTGCGCGCGCCAAAGGCATCGACCAGCGCACCGGAACCGGCGGCGCCGATGGCAACGCCGATGCTCAGACCGGTCACCAGCCAGGTCAGGCCTTCGGTGAGTTTGGCCGGCGGTACGATGCGTTCGACCAGTGCCATCGCGACAATCAGGGTCGGCGCAAAGAACAGCCCGGCAATGAAAACCGCCAGCGCCAGGCCGAGAATGTTGCTCGCCAGCAATAGCGGCAACGTCGTCACTGCCGTTGCCACTCCGCCATACAGAAACAGTCGCGGCAGCGGCAGTTTCGAACGCATCGCCCCAAACGCGATCCCGGCCAGACACGAACCGATGGCATACACCGACAGCACAATGCTCGCCGCTGCCGGTTGCCCCTGTTGTTGGGCAAACGCGACGCTGACAACATCGACCACACCGACGATCACGCCCATGGCGATCATCAAGGCCAACAACAGCTGAATATCTGTCGAGCCGATGATCGAACCGTGATGTTCAGACGCGTGCGGATGCACCGGCGGCTCGGTGCTGCGCTGGGCGACAAACGCCGTTACGCCGATCGCCAGCGCGAGCAACGCCGCCAGTGGCCCGGCTTCGGGAAACACCGCCACGCACAGCCCCACCGACAGCGGTGGGCCGACGATGAAACAAACTTCATCAAGCACCGACTCCAGCGCATACGCGGTCTGCAATTGCGGCTGGCCGCGATAGATTTCGGTCCAGCGCGCCCGCACCATCGCCGACATACTCGGCATGCACCCAGCGAGCGCGGCGAACACAAACAGCGTCCAGTTCGGCGCCTGCAACCGTGTACACAGCAGCAACATCAACAGCGCGCCACCACCGATCAATGCCGAAATGGGCAGCACTTTGCCCTGACCGAAGCGGTCCACCAGTCGCGAAACCTGCGGTGCACAAAACGCCGTGGCCAAGGCAAATGTCGCCGCCACCGCACCGGCCAGTGCGTACCCACCATACAGCTGCGAAAGCATGGTGATCACGCCGATGCCGGTCATTGAAATCGGCATGCGCGCGATCATCCCGGCCAGCACAAAATTTCGGGCGCCGGGGGCGTTGAACAATTCGCGGTATGGGTTTGCCATCAGGTCACAGCCTCGTCAGGGGCGGCCAAGTTGCCATAGAGGCTGATGAGAGAGGAAGCGGGGAATTGTTGGTGGAATGTGAAGGCCCCATCGCGGGCAAGCCAGCTCCCACAGAGGTACTGGTCGTACATAAATTCATGTTCATCTATGTTCCCTGTGGGAGCCTGGCTTGCCAGCGATGAGGTCCATACTTTCACCACAACCCACAGAAATGAACTCTCACGCCAGGCAATCGGTCAGCTGATTAAGCCCTCAACCCAGGCGCCTCCTCTATGCACATTTCTCTCGCCGGTCAGGTAGCTCTCGTCACCGGCGCCAGTTCCGGCATTGGCCACGCTTGCGCCAAAGTCCTGGCCGCTGCCGGTGCCGCCGTGGTCATCAACTACAACCGCCAGGCCGAACCCGCCGAAGCACTCGCCCGACAAATCATCGCCGATGGCGGTCAGGCCCTGGCCATCGGTGCCGATGTCTCCAAGGAAGACGAGGTCGAACGGCTGTTCGCTGAAACCCTCGACGCTTTCGGCTCACTGGACATTCTGATCGCCAATTCCGGCCTGCAAAAAGATGCGGCGGCTGTGGATATGTCGCTGGATGACTGGAACGCGGTGATCGGCGTCAACCTCACCGGCCAGTTCCTCTGCGCCCGTGCCGCGTTGCGCATCTTCAATCGCCAAGGCGTTCGCGAAGGCGTATCCCGCGCCGCCGGCAAAATCATCCACATGAGCTCGGTGCACCAGCGCATTCCGTGGGCCGGGCACGTCAATTACGCGGCGTCCAAGGGCGGTGTCGATCAGTTGATGCAGACGCTTGCCCAGGAAGTCAGCCATCAGCGCATTCGCATCAACGGCATTGCACCGGGGGCGATTCGCACGGCGATCAATAAAGAAGCCACCGAAGGCGCTGCCGGGGAAGAGCTGCTCGACCTGATTCCCTACGGGCGCATCGGCGATGTTGAAGACGTCGCCAACGCGGTGGTTTTCCTCGCCTCCGATGCTTCTGACTACATCATCGGCACCACCCTGTTTATCGACGGCGGCATGAGCCTCTATCCGGAGTTTCGCGGCAATGGCTGAGCATCATCCAGAACGACAAAGCCCGATCGACGCCCACGGCATCATCGGCGACATGCGCAGTGCGGCACTGGTCAACGACAAGGGCAGCGTGGATTTTTTCTGCTGGCCGGAGTTCGACAGTCCGTCGATTTTCTGTTCGTTGCTGGATACCCCCGACGCGGGTATTTTCCAGTTGGCGCCAGCCTTGCCCGATGCCCGGCGCGAGCAAATTTACCTGCCGGACACCAACGTCCTGCAAACCCGCTGGCTCAGTGACGATGCCGTGGTGGAAATCACCGACATGCTGCCGGTGGGTGACAGCGAAGATGACTTGCCACTGCTGATGCGCCGTGTGCGGGTGGTCAGCGGCGAGGCGACTTTCCACATGCGCTGCGCGGTACGCCACGACTATGCCCGTGCCGACACTCGCGCGGCGCTGGATAACAACGACGTGGTGTTCAGCGCCAGCGGGCAACCGACGCTGCGCCTGGCTTCTGATCAGCCCTTGCAGGTGGACGCCGCAGCGGCGATTGCCCGCTTCACCCTCAAGCAGGATCAGACGGCGGCCTTCATGCTCGGCGCCAGCGACGATCCGCGCTTCGCCGAAGGCGCCGGCGACTTCTGTATGGAGCGCACGCTGAAGTTCTGGCGCGACTGGATCGGCCAGTCGATTTACCGCGGACGCTGGCGGGAAATGGTCAACCGCTCTGCCCTCGCGCTCAAGCTGCTGACCTCGCGCAAACACGGCGCGATCCTCGCCGCCGCGACCTTCGGCCTGCCGGAAACGCCCGGCGGCGAACGCAACTGGGATTATCGCTACACCTGGATCCGCGATGCGTCGTTCACGGTTTACGCGTTCATGCGTCTGGGCTTTGTCGGCGAAGCCAACGACTACATGCGCTGGCTGCGCCATCGGGTCAGCGATTGCCATGGTCAGCCGATGAAACTCAACATCTTGTACGCCATCGACGGCCGACAGGAATTACCGGAAACCGAACTGGACAACCTGTCCGGGCATGGCGGCGCCCGACCGGTGCGCATCGGCAATGGCGCGTATGACCAGATTCAGCTGGATATCTTCGGCGAGCTGATGGACGCGGTGTATCTGGTCAACAAGTACGGTGACGCGATTTCCCACGAAGGCTGGAAACACGTGCGCGAAGTGGTCGATCAAGTCTGTGAGACGTGGCAGACCACGGATGTAGGCATTTGGGAAATGCGCGGTGAGCAGCATCACTTTCTGCACTCACGGCTGATGTGCTGGGTGGCACTGGATCGGGCGATTCGTTTGGCTTCAAAACGCTCGTTGCCTGCACCGTTCGCCCAGTGGGATCAAACCCGCCAGGCGATCTACGCCGACATCTGGGACAACTTCTGGGACGAAGAGCGCGGGCATTTTGTCCAGTACAAGGGCGGCAGCTCCCTCGACGGCTCGATGCTGCTGATGCCGCTGGTGCGTTTCGTCAGCGCCAAGGATCCGCGCTGGCTCTCGACCCTCGAAGCCATTGAAAAGCATCTGGTACGCGACGGCATGGTTTACCGCTATCGCAATGACGACGCCAACATCGACGGCTTGACCGGCACCGAAGGCGCGTTTGCCGCGTGTTCGTTCTGGTACGTCGAATGCCTGGCCCGCGCCGGTCAGGTGGAAAAGGCCCATCTGGAGTTTGAACAGTTGCTGCGCTACGCCAATCCGCTGGGGCTGTACGCCGAAGAATTCGACAGCCATGGCCGGCATCTGGGCAATACCCCGCAAGCGCTGACGCATCTGGCGTTGATCAGTGCGGCGAGTTTTCTGGATCGACGGTTGAGTGGAGAAAAGAGTGAGTGGCAGCCGTAAAGCTCGCCACTTTCTGTAGGAGATATTCCACAAAACTGTGCTTTAGCGGGCTATTCCCTACGCAGCAATCAGCAGGGTGGCACCCCTGTGGTGAGGGGATTTATCCCCGATGGGCTGCGAAGCAGCCCCCAACCCTGCGTCCCCACTCCTCCAGAAATACCGCATTCACTGACTTTGCGACTGCTGCGCAACCGGTCGGGGCGGTGCGACGTTTCGCTAAATCCCCTCACCACAATTGCGCAGCTCAGCCCCTACATCTTCTAAACACCCCCCCAATCCCTCCCCCGCAACTTGCACTTACACCCCGAAATACCTTGTTGCCAGCTGTTACATCCCCCCCTACCATCCACCGCAACGGGCACAGCGGAGCTGTCCAATAAAACCCGAATTCAAGGAACCAGAATGTCCCAGCACGTCCAGCGCAGTATCGACACACCCCTTCGCAGCGGCCTGACCCGCACCCAACTCTGGGAAGCCGCCGACAAAGGCCTGATCAAATGCTGGGAAATCGGCCGCCAGCGCGCCGCACGCTTCCCCGACCTCGCCTTGAAATGCCTCGCTGGAGAATTACCGGTGCTCGGCTGGAAGGGCGGGGTCAGTCGTAGCCTGAAGAAAAACGAAAAATACGGATCGCTGAAATACCTCGCCCAGTGGCAAGGGTTGCGTGGGGAAGATCTGGATATCGATTTGAGCGAAGAACGCTCGCTGACGTGCTCGCGGACGAAGATGCGGGTGACGTTTACGCCGGATCGGAGCAAGTATTTCAATCAGGTGGCGGAAGCCGAGGTCTGATACATCTGAGGAATAACGCTTTTGTGGCGAGGGAGCTTGCTCCCGCTGGGTTGCGCAGCGCCCCTGACTGGGCTCAAAAGCATGGGCCTGCTGCGCAGTCCAGCGGGAGCAAGCTCCCTCGCCACAGGTTCAGCGTTGTCCCGTCAATCTGTTGCAGCACTGACCGAAAAGCGCTCGCGATAAGCCTGCGGCGTCACGCCAATCGCCCGCAGGAAACTACGGCGCAGCGTCTCTTCGCTGCCAAATCCACAATTGGCCGCGACCCGTTTGACCGGCAACCCCGTGTCACTGAGTAAGCGCCGTGCCGTTTCGACACGGATCAGTTCGATGGCCCGCGCCGGGGTCTGGCCGGTGTCGGCGCGGTAGTGGCGGACGAAACTGCGTTCGCTCATCCCGGCCTGCTCGGCGAGGGTCGGGATGCCGAGGTCACAGGTCAGGTTTTCGGCGATCCACGCGTGCAGGTCGTCGAAACGATTGCCCTGATTTTGCAGCGATAGCGTCACGCTGAATTGCGACTGCCCGCCCGGGCGTTTGAGGAACACCACCAGATGGCGGGCGACGTCCAGCGCGATGTCGCGACCGAGATCTTCCTCAACCATCGCCAGCGCCAGATCGATGCCGGCGGTGACCCCCGCAGACGTCCACACCGGGCCGTCATTGATGAAGATCGGATTGGCCTCGACTTGCAGTTTCGGGTGCTGCTGCGCCAGCTGTTCGCAACGGGTCCAGTGGGTGACCACGCGGCGACCGTCGAGCCAGCCGCTGGCCGCCAGCAGAAACGCTCCCGTACAAACCGAGGCCACGCGACGGCATTTCGCGGCATGCTCGCGCACCCAATCCACCAGCGGCACATCTTCCGCCGCCGGATAAATCCCCCAGCCACCGGCGATGATCAACGTGTCGCTGGGCGCTTCGGGCAACGGCTCGGCCAACACCGCCAGACCGGCCGAGGACATCACCGCCCCGCCGCCGCTGGCAATCACGCTCGGCGCATACGGAATGGGCAATCCGCGCTGACGGGCGAGGTCATTGGCCGAGGCGAATACCTGCAACGGCCCGGTGACGTCGAGGATCTGCATATTGGCGAACGCGAGTACGTGGATGGCTTTGGGCATTTGGCGTAATTCGTGGGGTTATTGGCGTATGCGCCAGAACCTACGCGCCTACAGTGAAGCCGTCCACCTCTTTTCATGGAGCAAGAACGATGACGCTGCAGATCGGTTTTCTGTTGTTTCCACAGGTTCAGCAACTTGACCTGACCGGGCCGTACGACGTGCTCGCCTCGCTGCCGGGCGTGCAGGTGCATCTGATCTGGAAGGACCTGATGCCGGTCACGGCCAGCACCGGGCTGCTGCTGAAACCGACCACAACGTTCGAGGATTGCCCGGATCTGGATGTGATCTGTGTGCCCGGCGGTGGCGGCGTCGGTCCTTTGATGGAGGATGCTCAGACGCTGGATTTCATCAAACGTCAGGCTGCGCAAGCGCGTTACGTGACGTCGGTGTGCACCGGGTCGCTGGTGCTCGGCGCGGCGGGTCTGCTGCAAGGCAAACGGGCGACTACGCATTGGGCATATCACGATCTGCTGCCGACACTGGGCGCGATTGCGGTGAAGGATCGGGTGGTGCGTGACGGCAATCTGTTTACCGGTGGCGGGATTACCGCGGGAATCGATTTTGCGCTGGTGTTGGCGGCTGAACTGTTCGATGCCGACACGGCGCAACTGGTGCAGTTGCAGCTGGAATATGCGCCGGCGCCGCCGTTCCATTCAGGCAGCCCGGAAACGGCACCGAACGCGATTGTCGATGAAGCCCGCCTGCGTGCCGCGCCATCGCTGAAGCTGCGCACGGAAATCACTGAGCGCGCGGCGGCAAAACTCAACCTGCGCTGATCCCTCAGCCAAAAACAAAACCTTGTGGGAGCTGGCTTGCCAGCGATAGCGGTGAATCAGCCGATGACGATGTCGGCTGTGCAATCGTCATCGCTGGCAAGCCAGCTCCCACAGGTATCGGGTCGGCCAGAGGTTGTGGACTGTCCCCGTTTCTCGCCGCACCTTGACTTGTCCCCCGCCGCTCGTCCGTGTAGAAAGCCCTTCCACAAAATCTGCACAAGGACCCTCCATGAAGTCTCTGCCATGGCTCTATCTGGCACTTCTCGGCCTCGGCTACGGTTTGGCGCTGAGCTACGGTCAACTCGGCTGGCTCGCACTGATCTCTATCGGGCTGCTTTTGATGGCCGGTTTCGCCGTACGCCAGCAACACGTGCCGTTTGCGCGTTATCTCGGCCACGGCCTGTTCATCGTGCTGGCTTTGGCGCTGGCCCTGCACTGGCTGCCAGGGTTCTACAACGGTCGCGCCATTGATCCGCAACGTTTCACTGACAACGCCGTGCCGTTCTCGATGTACCTCAATCAAGACAAACCGCTGATTGGTTTCTGGCTGTTGCTGGTCTGCCCATGGATTGTCGCCCGGCGCTCGCTGCGCCTGACGGTCTACGCCACCGCCCTCGCCCTGACCTTGAGTGTGATCCTCGCCCTCGGCGGCGCGTTGTTGCTGGGCGTGATCGCCTGGGCACCGAAGTGGCCGGATCAGGCGTGGCTGTGGGTGCTGAACAATCTGCTGCTGGTGACCCTGGTCGAGGAAGCGTTGTTTCGCGGCTATATACAGGGCGGCCTGAGCCGGCGTTTCAAACACCTGCCCTATGGCGAAAATCTTGCCCTGCTGCTGGCCTCATCGCTGTTCGGGCTGGCGCACATCGGTGCGGGCTGGACGTGGGTGTTGCTGGCGGGTCTGGCAGGTGTCGGCTATGGTCTGGCCTACCGTTTTGGCGGACTCGGCGCAGCAATCGCCACGCACTTCGGGCTGAACCTGCTGCATTTCGCACTGTTCACCTATCCGATGCTGGCGGGTTGAAGCAAGGCCCGTTTTGCGACGCCGTACTGATTACTGAAAGAAAAATTCAACAATTTCCTGCCACCGCCGACAACCTTTCAAAGCCTTGCGGATTGAAAAACCATGCGTAACAACCAGCCCATTACACAACGCGAACGGACTTTCCCGGCTCAGCAGCGGTTGATTTCCACAACCGACGCCAAGGGCGTGATCACCTACTGCAACGACGCCTTCGTCGAGATCAGCGGGTTTTCGCGTGAGGAGCTGATCCGTGCGCCGCACAACCTGGTGCGTCACCCTGACGTCCCGGCTGCGGTGTTTTCGCACATGTGGGGCACACTGAAACAAGGCTTGCCATGGATGGGCATTGTCAAGAATCGCTGCAAGACCGGTGATCATTACTGGGTTAACGCCTATGTAACGCCAGTGTTCGACGGCAATCAGGTGGTCGGTTACGAGTCGGTGCGGATCAAACCCACCGCCGAACAGATCCGCCGCGCCGAAGCGCTCTACCAACGCATCAACCAAGGCAAGTCGGCAATCCCTTCCAGCGATAAATGGCTACCGGTGCTGCAAGACTGGCTGCCGTTCATTCTGGTCAGCCAACTGAGCTTCGTGATCGGCGCGACGCTGAACTCGCACTGGGGCTTTGCTCTGGCGGCGGGTCTGTCGGTGCCGTTGGGCCTGATGGGCCTGCAATGGCAGCAACGTGGGCTCAAACGCCTGCTGCGCCTGGCCGAGCAGACCACTTCCGACCCGTTGATTGCGCAGATGTACACCGACAGCCGTGGCGCCCAAGCGCGTCTGGAAATGTCGATCCTCAGCCAGGAAGCGCGCCTGAAAACCTGCCTGACCCGTCTGCAGGACACCGCCGAACACCTGACCGATCAGGCCAAGCAGTCCGACGCCTTGGCACACAGCAGCTCGACCGGCCTGGAACGTCAACGCGTGGAAACCGAACAGGTCGCCACCGCTGTCAACCAGATGGCCGCAACGACTCAGGAAGTGGCCAGCCACGTACAGCGCACCGCTGACGCGACTCAGGAAGCCAATCGCCTGACCGGTCGTGGTCGTGACATCGCCGGGGAAACCCGCGAAGCCATTCAGCGTTTGTCCGTGGTCGTGGGTGAAACCGGTCTGACCGTCACTCAACTGGCCAAGGACAGCGACGAAATCGGCGGCGTAGTTGATGTGATCAAAGGCATCGCCGACCAGACCAACCTGCTGGCGCTGAACGCTGCGATTGAGGCAGCACGTGCCGGTGAAATGGGTCGTGGTTTTGCTGTGGTGGCTGACGAAGTGCGTCAACTGGCGCAACGCACCAGCGAATCGACCGGGCAGATTCATGCTTTGATCGCCAAGTTGCAGCAAACTGCGTCCAGCGCTGTGCAGACCATGGAAGCTGGCCATCGTCAGGCCGAAGAAGGTGTGGCGCGGGTGCTGGAAGCGGATCAGGCACTGGTCGGGATCAGTGAAGCGGTGGCTAATATCACCGACATGACCACCCAGATCGCTGCGGCGACCGAAGAGCAAAGTGCGGTGGCTGAGGAGATCAGCCGCAACATCAGCAATATTTCGGAACTGGCGGACCAGACCTCGGAACAGGCGCAAAACTCGGCGTTGCTGAGTGAAGAGCTGACGAAGACGGCGAATACACAGTACTCGTTGGTGGAGCGGTTTAACCGCTGATTGATGTGTTGCAGACAAAAAACCCGGATGGCGCGAGCTTCCGGGTTTTTTTGTGTCATTGAAAATACCCAATTCGGGGTTCGGTTTGAGTTGAGGCTGCGCATCAAGAGCTCACTCACCCATCCCGCCACAACCGCCAACCCGAGGCATCTAATACGCTAGGTGCACCTCTCTGAAAAATCTTGTGTTGAATATTCAAAATCTTGGCAAAAACACACAAAACATTGCAACTGTCTACTGTCAGGTCTGACAGTAGACGGCCAACCTCCATGGGTTTATCTATAAATCGTCGAACAGTCCATTCGCAATTGTTCCCACGACATGACCAAGGAGCTAAAGATGACCGCACAACTTATTTACATACCGAAAGCAGATTTTACTCAAAAGCAGGGAAATGTCCTCACTTGGCAATTCGGCACCAATCCCGAAACGAAGTCCATAAGAACTTTTTTTGATCTACACCATTTTATTCCGACAGACGAAAAGAACTGGTCAATCTCTGGATCGACAGGAACTATGGAAGACGAAAACTTCTTTGCCTACCTTTTCTCGATCCCCTACACCAATGACGCTCCGTTCAATAAAACCTATACGTTAAAAGATGGGCTAAGTTTCAAGCATGGTCACTCATCGCCTGCACCTGAGGGATTTTACGGTGTTGCCTACGTTGATGCTGATGAAGCCATACTTAATATCGACATCCATCCCACCACGGGAATTGCTACAGGTACATTTGAAGCAAAGTTTAAAAGCCATGGTTACCGTACACAGCCTAAAGGAACTTTCAACTTGCTAAGAGATGATTTGTGATCCTCTTCCAACTACGGCTTCGAGCCGCTTTGCCATAACAGGTTTTTTCAGTAACAGGCAAACGACATAACTGACCTCATAGCCATATTGCTATCGCGAGCAGGCTCGCTCCTACATTGGATATGCTGTGATCACAGATAATATGTCCGACGACAATTCACTGTGGGAGCGACCCTGCTCGCGAAGAGGCCATAACAGCCAGCGAAATTACTGAGGCAACTTCAGCTTATCCAGCAGTCGATTAATCAACAGTTCGTTCAGCATGATTACCTGTTGCAGCGCCAGCAGCGGTTTGCGCTCCGGGCCGCCGATTGAGTTGGCGATGTTACCGGCCATGGCGTGGGCGTATGAAAGCGACTCGCTCGCCTCGACCAGCAGGGTTTCATCATCCAGCGTTGGATCGACGAGATAGACGGGGCGAAATTTGGGCGAGGCTGGCGGAGCCGCGAGGTCTTCGGGTTTGAGGTAGTAGTCGAGGGCGCGATCGGTTGCTTCTTTGATCTTTTGCGGGCTGAGCGCTGGGTCGTGGGGGATTGGATCTTTGGGCGGTGGGTTTGGCGTGATTTTGAACATGGATGAAACTCCTATCGCAGTTAAGGAGCCATCACTCTCGCTACCAAACGAGAGGGTGGTGGCCATACGCGGGTTGGTAGACCGGCTGCAATAGGAACCCGGCGCTCACGAGTGAGCCCCACGCATGACCACCATAAAACCGAGCCCCAAGAAGAGGGACTGCATACGGTGTTGCCATACAGCTATTACAGACGGGCTACCAAACCCGATCACTGATTTTCAGTGACAGGAAAACGATATAGCCCACTGCATAGCCGCGTAAGCCGGCGGATTCTGGCGTACGCGTAGGTAACGGCGCAAGGTGTTGTAGGCCCGATGGAGTAACGGGTTGTGTGATTTAAACGTGCTTGCAGGATTGCGTTTACTGACAGAGAAAACTGGAGATTCCCCTGTTGTATTGATGTTGTTTTTGAGGCCGTTTCGCGAGCAGGCTCGCTCCTACATTTGGATCGGGTGCATCAGTAAGAGATTGGTCGGCTGTCAGGCCGCCATCGCTGGCAAGCCAGCTCCCACAATGGATTGAGTGCGTTCATTTAGAAACTGGTCGGCTGGCAGGCCGCCATCGCGAGCAGGCTCGCTCCTACAGATGGATTGAGTGCATTCAGTTAGAAACTGGTCGGCTGGCAGGCCGCCATCGCTGGCAAGCCAGCTCCCACAATGGATTGAGTGCGTTCATTTAGAAACTGGTCGGCTGTCAGGCCGCCATCGCGAGCAGGCTCACTCCTACAGATGGATTGAGTGCATTCAGTTAGAAACTGGTCGGCTGGCAGGCCGCCATCGCGAGCAGGCTCACTCCTACAGATGGATTGAGTGCATTCATTTAGAAACTGGTCGGCTGGCAGGCCGCCATCGCTGGCAAGCCAGCTCCCACAGTTTTGATCTATGTAAAGCACGCGGCGCATGCCGCCCCACTCAAAGGATGAGCGTTAGCTCGGCTTCGGCTTTTGATCTTGATCCACGGGCGACGTCGGAAGGCTGAGCGGAGGGATTGATCCGGGGGTGGGAGCGCAGCGACCGTTTGGCGAAGCCAAACACATCGAGAGGAGGTGCAGCGAAGCAAACCGGAGGCGATGCGCCCGGATCGATCCCGGAGCGAAGGAACCCCGAGCCCCAGCGAGTGGGCCGAACGTTGGAGCAAGCGTTTTTTTGCTTACTTTTTTTAGGCGTTTGTAAAAAAAGTGAGTCGCCGTAAGGGCGAAACCCTAAGTGGCCGTTACCGCAGCAATGGATATGCACCCAAAACGAAGAACTGCGGCGCATCCAAGATCCATCCCCCTCACCCCAGCCCTCCCGAAACGTCGGACCGCCCCCAAGGGGGCGAGGGGAAAGGGAGCCGATCTTTATGCAGTTCGGGATCTCGGTTAACCCTTGAGAAACTCGGCTACCTTCTGCGCGGCGCTGGCCAAATGCTGTTCATGGGTAAACCCGGAAACCTTCAATGGCTTCAAATCATGATCCCCAGCCGCCAGCCACAACACCTCAATCCCCGGCGCTAACGAATACCCCTCGACCGCCTCACGATTGCCAAGCGCATCCCGCTCCCCCTGCACAATCAACGTCCGAGTCTGCAAACCAGCCAAATGCTCAACCCGAGGTTTCTCCGGTTTACCCACTGCATAAAACGGATAGCCCAAACACACCAACGCATCGGCACCCAATTCGTCAGCCAAGAGACTAGCCATTCGCCCGCCCATGGACTTGCCGCCGATCCCCAGCGGCCCAGCGACATGACGTCGCACTTCGGCAAACACTTCGCGCCAGCATTCCAGCAGTTTCGGCGCCGGGTTCGGCGGACGCTTGCCACCGTCGATACGCCGCTGCGCCATATACGGAAACTCAAACCGCAACACGTTCACCCCAAGCCCGGCAAGGCGCCCAGCCATGTCGTTCATCCAGTCACTATCCATCGGCGCACCGGCACCGTGAGCAAGGATCAACGTCGCTGAAGCCTCACCATTGGCGGCATCCCAAAGCCACCCATGATCGAGCACGCACTGCGCCCATTGATCCCCGTCAATACTGGCCTTGTGCTGTTTGTCCATGCTTGCCTCGCTTTTAGTCTGCCTATAACTCCAGACGAAGGATTCGCCGCGTGTTTTGCGCGCGCTCACTTCGGCTGAACCGTGGATGGGGAACCATGAACACTTCTATCAGTACCGCCTACAACTACAAGGTGGTCCGCCAATTCGCCATTATGACGGTGGTGTGGGGCATCGTCGGCATGGGCCTCGGGGTTTTTCTCGCGGCCCAATTGGTCTGGCCCGAACTCAACTTCAATTTGCCCTGGACCAGTTTCGGCCGCCTGCGCCCACTGCACACCAACGCGGTGATCTTCGCGTTTGGTGGCTGTGCGCTGTTCGCCAGTTCCTTCTACTCGGTACAACGCACCTGCCAAACCCAATTGTTTGCGCCAAAAATCGCCGCGTTCTGCTTCTGGGGCTGGCAACTGGTGATCCTGCTGGCGGCGATCAGCCTGCCACTGGGTTACACCAGTTCCAAGGAATACGCCGAACTGGAATGGCCGATCGACATCCTGATCACCATCGTCTGGGTCGCCTACGCGATCGTGTTTTTCGGCACGATCATGCAGCGCAAGACCAAGCACATCTATGTGGGCAACTGGTTCTTCGGCGCATTCATCATCACCGTGGCGATTCTGCACATCGTCAACAACCTTGAGTTGCCGGTGAGTTTCACCAAGTCCTACTCGGTGTACGCCGGTGCAACCGACGCGATGGTGCAATGGTGGTACGGCCACAACGCCGTAGGCTTTTTCCTCACCGCCGGTTTCCTCGGGATGATGTACTACTTCGTGCCGAAACAGGCCGAACGTCCGGTGTATTCGTATCGCCTGTCGATCGTGCACTTCTGGGCTTTGATCACCCTGTACATCTGGGCCGGCCCGCACCACCTGCACTACACCGCGCTGCCGGACTGGGCGCAGTCGCTGGGCATGGTGATGTCGCTGGTGCTGCTCGCGCCAAGCTGGGGCGGGATGATCAACGGCATGATGACCCTCTCGGGCGCGTGGCATAAGTTGCGCAGCGACCCGATCCTGCGCTTCCTCGTGGTGTCGCTGGCGTTCTACGGCATGTCGACCTTCGAAGGTCCGATGATGGCGATCAAGACCGTTAACGCCCTCTCCCACTACACCGACTGGACCATCGGCCACGTACACGCCGGCGCTCTGGGCTGGGTAGCGATGATTTCCATCGGCGCGCTGTACCACATGATCCCGAAAATTTTCGGCAAAGAGCAGATGCACAGCGTCGGCCTGATCAACGCGCACTTCTGGCTCGCAACCATCGGCACCGTGCTCTACATCGCTTCGATGTGGGTCAACGGCATCGCCCAAGGCCTGATGTGGCGCGCAGTGAACGAGGACGGCACGCTGACCTACTCCTTCGTCGAAACCCTGGTGGCCAGCCACCCAGGCTTCGTCGTGCGGCTGATTGGTGGGGCGATCTTCCTCAGCGGCATGTTCCTGATGGCTTACAACACCTGGCGCACCGTGCGGGCCTCGCAGCCTGCTGACGTCGTTGCTGCCGCGCAGATGGCCTGAGGAGTCCGCCATGAAACACGAAACGATTGAAAAAAACGTCGGCCTGTTGATGTTGCTCATGGTGTTCGCCGTGAGCATCGGCGGCCTGACCCAGATCGTCCCGCTGTTCTTCCAGGACGTCACCAACAAACCGGTGGAAGGCATGAAGCCCTACACCGCGCTGCAACTGGAAGGCCGCGACATCTATATCCGCGAAGGCTGCGTCGGTTGCCATTCGCAGATGATCCGGCCGTTCCGCGCCGAAACCGAGCGCTACGGGCACTACTCGGTGGCCGGTGAAAGCGTCTGGGATCACCCGTTCCTGTGGGGTTCGAAACGTACCGGTCCGGACCTCGCCCGGGTCGGCGCGCGCTACTCGGATGACTGGCACCGCGCGCACTTGTACAACCCGCGCAACGTCGTACCAGAATCGAAGATGCCGGCCTATCCATGGCTGGTCACGCAAGCGGTCGACAGCAGCCACACCGAAACCAAGCTCAAGACCATGCGCACCCTCGGCGTGCCGTACACCGACGACGACATCAACGGCGCGGTGGCCAGCCTCAAGGGCAAGACCGAAATGGACGCCCTCGTCTCCTACCTGCAAGTGCTCGGCACTGCGATCAAGAGCAAGAGGTGAGCCATGGTCATTGAAATGAGTGCAGGCCTGATTCGCGGCCTCGGCACGGTCGTGGTGTTCGTCGCCTTCGTCGGGCTGACGCTGTGGGTGTTCAACCGCAAGCGCACCCCGGAATTTGCCGAAGCGCGATTGCTGCCATTCGCCGACGAACCGCTACCCGACACAACCCCAGTATCTGAACCAAGGAGTACCCGGCCATGACCACCTTCTGGAGTACGTGGATCTGCGTACTGACCATCGGCAGCCTGATCGGCCTGACATGGCTGCTGGTCGGCACCCGCCGGGGCGAGACCAAGGGCAGTGTCGACCAGACCATGGGCCACAGCTTTGACGGCATCGAGGAGTACGACAACCCGCTGCCGCAGTGGTGGTTCATGCTGTTCGCCGGCACGCTGGTATTTTCCGTGGGCTATCTGATCCTGTATCCGGGCCTGGGCAACTGGAAAGGCATCCTGCCCGGTTACGAGGACGGCTGGACCGGCGTCCACGAGTGGGAAAAGGAAATGAACAAGGCCGACGCCAAGTTCGGGCCGATCTTCGCCAAGTTCGCCGCCATGCCGGTAGAGGAAGTGGCGAAGGATCCGCAGGCGCTGAAAATGGGCGGTCGTCTGTTCGCCTCAAACTGCTCGGTGTGCCACGGCTCGGACGCCAAAGGCGCGTTCGGTTTCCCTAACCTGGCTGACAGCGACTGGCGCTGGGGCGGCGACGCCGAGACCATCAAGACCACCATCATGGGTGGCCGGATGGCGGCGATGCCGGCCTGGGGCGAAGTGCTCGGTGAGGCGGGGGTGAAGAACGTCGCCGCCTACGTGCGTCACGAACTGGCCGGCCTGCCGCTGCCAGCGGACAACAAGGCTGATCTGCAAGCCGGACAGCAAGCGTTCAGCACCACTTGCACAGCCTGTCATGGGGCCACCGGCCACGGCACTGAAGCCATGGGCGCGCCGAATCTGACGCACCCGGCCGGATTTATCTATGGCACCAGCCTGACGCAGCTTGAGCAGACCATCCGCCATGGTCGTCAGGGCCACATGCCGGCGCAGAACGAACTGCTGGGTAACGATAAAGTGCAATTGCTGGCCGCTTATGTGTACAGCCTGTCTCACGGATTGAATACAGAAAAACTTATTACTGAAGACAATAAGCAATAAGCATTGCGCAACATCTGCCGCACCTTTCTCGGTGCGGCAGCATCCAGCCTCTTTGCGACGCATTGTCGCACCCCTTTTCACCCTCTCCTTTCGGTTCCCCGGATTCGGGTCTACGCTTGGTCGATGCGGACTGGCTCGTGCCGGTTCCAGGTCAACGCTAACCGCTGTGTTCTCCGAACCGGCTGACTGACGTGGCCGCAAACGCCGGTAGATACCGGCTGTCGTGCCATTTGCCGTCCGTCACCCGAACAGGCCGTTTGAACACACCCCGTTACAAGCGACCTGAACCCCTCGCTTTTTTCGTCCGCTGCGACATTTTGTCCGAGGCCAATTTTGTCCTTACGCGGCGCATGGAAAGGCCGCAGAATCAGCGTTGGAAAGCATTGACCCAGGTCATGGCGCGTTGCAATGACCCCCTGCTCTCTGCATACTTGCGGCCGATTTTAATCCTAATAAAACACCCAAACCGTGGAACCTTAGAATGAGCACAGCAATCAGTCCGACTGCTTATAACTATAAGGTAGTCCGCCAGTTCGCCATCATGACGGTGGTCTGGGGGATCCTTGGCATGGGGCTCGGTGTCTTCATCGCCTCGCAACTGGTCTGGCCGGAATTGAACTTCGGTCTGCCGTGGACGAGCTTTGGACGCCTGCGCCCGTTGCACACAAACCTGGTGATTTTCGCCTTCGGTGGTTGTGCACTGTTTGCCACTTCCTACTATGTCGTGCAGCGAACCTGCCAGACGCGACTGATTTCCGACAGCCTCGCGGCCTTCACCTTCTGGGGCTGGCAAGCGGTGATCGTCGGCGCGATCATTACCTTGCCGCTGGGTTACACCACCACCAAGGAATACGCGGAACTGGAATGGCCGCTCGCCATTCTGCTGGCCATTGTCTGGGTCACCTACGGTCTGGTGTTCTTCGGCACCATCACCAAGCGCAAGACCAAGCATATCTACGTGGGTAACTGGTTCTACGGCGCGTTCATCGTCGTGACCGCGATGCTGCACATCGTCAACCACGCGTCCTTGCCGGTGAGCTTCTTCAAGTCCTACTCCGCCTACTCGGGCGCAACCGACGCGATGATCCAGTGGTGGTACGGCCACAACGCGGTGGGCTTCTTCCTCACCACCGGTTTCCTCGGGATGATGTACTACTTCGTGCCGAAACAGGCCGAACGTCCGATCTACTCCTATCGCCTGTCGATCGTGCACTTCTGGGCATTGATCACCCTGTACATCTGGGCCGGCCCGCACCACCTGCACTACACCGCCCTGCCGGATTGGGCACAATCGCTGGGCATGGCAATGTCGATCATCCTGCTGGCGCCAAGCTGGGGCGGCATGATCAACGGCATGATGACCCTGTCGGGCGCCTGGCATAAGCTGCGCACCGACCCGATCCTGCGTTTCCTCGTGGTGTCGCTGGCGTTCTACGGCATGTCGACCTTCGAAGGTCCGATGATGGCGATCAAGACCGTCAACTCGCTCTCGCACTACACCGACTGGACCATCGGCCACGTCCACGCCGGCGCTCTCGGCTGGGTAGCAATGATCTCGATCGGCGCGATCTACCACATGATCCCGAAACTGTTCGGTCGTGCGCAGATGCACAGCGTTGGCCTGATCAACGCGCACTTCTGGCTCGCGACCATCGGTACCGTTCTGTACATCGCCTCGATGTGGGTCAACGGCATCACGCAGGGCCTGATGTGGCGTGCAATCAACGATGACGGCACCCTCACCTACTCGTTCGTTGAGGCGCTGCAGGCCAGCCACCCGGGCTATATCGTCCGTGCCCTGGGCGGTGCGTTCTTCGCCAGCGGCATGCTGTTGATGGCTTACAACGTCTGGCGCACCGTGCGCGCCTCGAACCCGGCTGAAGCCGAAGCCGCCGCCCAGATCGCTGTCGTTGGAGCTCACTGATGAAGCATGAAGCTGTCGAGAAGAACATTGGCCTGCTGGCCTTCTTCATGGTCATCGCCGTCAGCGTTGGCGGCCTGACCCAAATCGTTCCGCTGTTTTTCCAGGACGTCACCAACAAGCCGGTCGAAGGCATGAAGCCACGCTCGGCGCTGGAACTGGAAGGCCGCGACGTTTATATCGCCAACGGCTGTGTCGGCTGCCACTCGCAGATGATCCGTCCGTTCCGTGCGGAAACCGAACGCTATGGCCACTATTCGGTTGCCGGTGAAAGTGTCTGGGATCACCCGTTCCTGTGGGGTTCCAAGCGTACCGGCCCGGACCTGGCCCGTGTGGGCGGTCGTTACTCCGATGACTGGCAGCGTGCGCACTTGTACAACCCGCGCAACGTGGTGCCTGAGTCGAAAATGCCGGCTTACCCGTTCCTCGTGGAAAACAAGCTCGACGGCAAAGACACGGCCAAGAAAATGGAAGTGTTGCGCACGCTCGGCGTTCCTTACACCGACGAAGATATCGCTGGTGCACAGGCTGCCGTGAAGGGCAAAACCGAAATGGACGCGCTGGTGGCCTACCTGCAAGGCCTGGGCACCATCATCAAAAGCAAACGGTGATCTAGATGGATATCGGGATGATTCGTGGCCTGGGCACCGTTGTTGTGATGGTGGCCTTCATCGGTCTGGCGATGTGGGTGTTCAGCCCCAAGCGTAAGTCGGAGTTTGAAGACGCGACCTTGTTGCCTTTTGCGGATGATCCCGAAGCCATCAAGCACGTCGAGCAAGCTTCTAGGAGTAACAAAGAATGACTACATTCTGGAGTCTGTACGTCACAGTCCTCAGTCTCGGTACGATCTTTTCCCTGACCTGGCTGCTGCTGTCGACCCGCAAGGGCCAGCGCAGCGAACAGACGGACGAGACGGTCGGGCACTCCTTCGACGGGATCGAGGAGTACGACAACCCACTGCCGAAATGGTGGTTCATGCTGTTCGTCGGCACCATCGTCTTCGCCTTGGGTTATCTGGTGCTGTACCCGGGTCTGGGTAACTGGAAAGGCCTGTTGCCGGGCTACAACTACCTCGATACCGACAAGCAGACAGCGTTCGCCAACGGCCAGACTGGCTGGACCGGCGTTCACGAGTGGGAAAAGGAAATGGCGCGCTCGGACGCCAAGTTCGGTCCGATCTTCGCCAAGTTCGCCGCCATGCCGATCGAAGAAGTGGCCAAAGACCCGCAAGCCCTGAAGATGGGTGGCCGCCTGTTCGCCTCCAACTGCTCGGTCTGCCATGGTTCCGACGCCAAGGGTGCTTACGGTTTCCCGAACCTGACCGATGCCGACTGGCGCTGGGGCGGTGAGCCGGAAACCATCAAGACCACCATCATGGGCGGTCGCCACGCGGTGATGCCGGCCTGGGCTGAAGTCATTGGTGAGCAAGGCGTGGCCGACGTGGCAGCGTTTGTCGTGACCAACCTCGATGGCCGCAAATTGCCGGAAGGCACCAAGGCCGACCCGGCCAACGGCGGCAAACTGTTCGCTGCCAACTGCGTGGCTTGCCACGGCCCAGCCGGTAAAGGCACCCCGGCCATGGGCGCGCCTGACCTGACTCACCCGGGCGCGTTCATCTACGGTTCGAGCTTTGCGCAACTGCAGCAGACCATCCGTTACGGCCGTCAGGGCCAGATGCCAGCGCAGGAACAACTGCAAGGCAACGACAAGGTGCACCTGCTGGCGGCTTACGTTTACAGCTTGTCCCACGGTGAAAAAGCACCGGAAGCGAACGCCGAGTAAGGCCGACGCTTGAAGCAACAAAAAGGCCCCGCCAATGAGAATTGGCGGGGCCTTTTTGCCTCTACTTCCCCCCATCGAAAGACCAGTGGTTATTTTCTGTAGGGCACGGAGGTTGCTGCACGCCGAACAAGGTAGTAACGTTTCTACAAACCATGTTCAGGGGGATCTTCATGATGGCCATCACCACCATTTCAAGCCGCGAATTCAATCAAGACACAAGCAGTGCCAAAAAAGCCTCGCGTCAGGGGCCGGTTATCATCACTGACCGTGGCAAGCCCGCTCACGTACTGCTAAGCATTGAGGAGTACCAGAAATTGATGGGTACGAACGCGAGCATTGTCGACCTGTTAGTCATGCCTGAATCGGCAGACATCGACTTCGAAACCGAGCGTGCCGTGATCACTCACCGCCCTGTGGATCTGTCCTGAATGTATTTACTCGACACAAATGTGATTTCCGAACTGCGCAAACCTCAGGCTGACGCGAATGTCGTCGCCTGGGCCAAGAGTACTTCTGCTCCAAGCATGTTTATTTCAGTGATTACTTTGATGGAGCTGGAGACAGGGGTGCTGCGGATAGAGCGCCGCGACCCCGACCAGGGAAAGGTACTGCGCCGCTGGTTGAAGCGACACGTTGTCCCCGCCTTCGACACAAGAATCCTACCTATCGACGTGGCTGTCGCCGTTCGCTGTGCCAGCCTGCACGTTCCGGATCGCGCCAGTGAAAGCGATGCGCTGATCGCTGCGACTGCCTTGGTTCACGGTCTTACGGTGGTGACCCGAAATATCGGCGATTTTCAAAACAGTGGCGTGGCACTCATCAACCCATGGGATTGACGAATTAGTCCTTTAACGGTGAAGCCCCAGTGATACCGACGTTACAAACTACCGGCTTGAGAAGACCCCGCCAGTCATCCAACGGGGCCGTTTTTTTTATGGCCGATTGGCCCTGATGGATTTCACGGGAATGGTGTCTATCAACTCCCGTTTCTGCCATTGATTGTCCTTCACCAGATAGATCTGCAATTGCTTGCGATCCTCGGTAAAGCTGGTGATCAGGTAAGTCTGTTGAGAAGTGGCACCACTCAGGTACATCGGCACATTCCCCAACCAATAGGAACTACCACCGTCCTTGTGCAGATGGCCAGCAAATACCGCAGTGACTTCATATTTCTTGACCATTTCGATAAAGCGCTTCTGCTGGCTGGCGTCCTTCATTTCCAGCGGTTTGTGCATGTTTATGATGATGGAGTACCCCCCAGCTCTCGCCAGCCGGAGATCGTTCTCAAGCCAGTCCAGTGCACTGGTGATGTCGAAAGTGGTGGGGTTCCAGACACTGGAAATTTTTCTCGTGTAAGTAGGCTCGTTATTGAGCTGCACCAGGTGCACGTCATCAATGGTCTTGGAGTAAGCGAGGCTCCCCGAATAAAGCCTGTTTACTGCGCTGCCAGTAATCTTCAGATCAAAGCTGCCCACCTTGCCTTCATGATGTTCCTTGAAAGCAACAATACTGCCGGCCGCACAACTATTGCTGAAACAGTCATCGACGTTATTTTCATAGTCATGATTACCCAGGCCATACAGGTAATCCGTTCCGAAGTGCCTCTTTAACGCCGACGCCATATAGTCACGCTGCCAGCCATGACCGAACGCAGTGATGTCACCATTAATCATCAAAGGGATCGTTGACTGCGATCCGTTGCGGATTCGAAAGTCAGCGATACTTGCCAGTTGACTTTCCACCAGCCACTTCGAACGTTTCGTGAACTCCTCAGCGGATTCATGTGTTCTGCTGTCCGTCTTGTCTGTCCAGGGATATTGCGTGTCCGATGCGAACACCATGTGCTTCGGTGCATCCGGCAATGCATGGGCCATAAAAACCGAAAACAATAAAAACACCCCTACAATCAAGCTTGCCACTTTATTAATAACCATCACATAACACTTCCATTTAGTCGAATAAACTGACGACCTCATGCCGTCAACTTTCACGCTATTAGAAAACCTTGCAATCCTCAAACATACCGTACGAATTAATTAATTTATTTTATGTCGCCCCGACACCAACCAACTTGCGAAACGCAACTAAGGTAAAGTTTCTCATTACACAGGCATTCATAAAATGAGACGAATATCCGCTAGACTCGACTTTCAGCGAACAGTAACTTTTATCGGCGCCTGAGACTTATTGTCAGAGCGCCTCATATATCAATAGATTCCAAGGAAGATAAACATGCGAGAAGCTGATCATGATTGTGTGCAATCCCAAGAGGATTTCACCTATTTCAACTCTGATAACGAACCCTCCAATACGCAGCACCAGGAGAGTGATGACGCCACAACCGTCGACGTGGTCAAAAAAACCCCCGGCAGCGGGCTCGACAGTCTCGGCGGCGGAAGGCTGATCTGAGCAAAGCAGGGACTCGCTCGCCAGAGCGAGTCTCATGCATCGTCTATAGTCAATTGATCTGGGTCAGGACTTGTTACATCTGCTACACCATTTGAACCCTTCCCCCAACGCGACCAAAGGTCGCACCCGTTCGTCGGCGTGACAGGCGTATCATTGCGCCACTGCAACGCCTTTCTGACCCCGGCCGGCACGTATCGACCGAGGCATTTTTCCACTGCCGTGGGATGCAATGATGAGCAACCAGATTCCGGTACACGACGTCACGCCACCCAGCAAAAACGCGAATAACAGCGTCGATCTCTACGCCTCTCGAGAAAAAATCTACACCCGTGCCTTCACCGGTCTGTTCCGCAATCTGCGGATGATGGGCGGTGCCGCGCTGTTCCTGCTGTATTTCGGTACGGTCTGGCTGAACTGGGGCGGTCATCAGGCCGTGTGGTGGAACCTGCCCGAGCGCAAGTTCTTCATCTTCGGCGCGACTTTCTGGCCGCAGGATTTCATTCTGCTCTCGGGCCTGTTGATCATTGCCGCGTTCGGCCTGTTCTTCATCACCGTGTATGCCGGCCGTGTGTGGTGCGGCTACACCTGCCCGCAAAGCGTGTGGACATGGATTTTCATGTGGTGCGAGAAGGTCACCGAAGGCGACCGCAACCAGCGCATCAAGCTCGACAAGGCGCCGATGAGCGCCAACAAATTTGCGCGCAAATTTGCCAAACACGCGCTGTGGTTGCTGATCGGTTTCGTTACCGGCATGACCTTCGTTGGCTATTTCTCACCGATCCGCGAACTGGCGTTCGAATTCTTCACCGGCCAGGCCGATGGCTGGTCGTATTTCTGGGTCGGTTTTTTCACCCTCGCCACGTACGGCAACGCCGGCTGGTTGCGTGAGCAGGTGTGCATCTACATGTGCCCGTATGCGCGCTTCCAGAGTGTGATGTTCGACAAGGACACCCTGATCGTTTCCTACGACCCGCGTCGTGGCGAAAGCCGTGGCCCGCGCAAGAAAGGCGTCGACTACAAGGCCATGGGCCTGGGCGACTGCATCGACTGCACCATGTGCGTTCAGGTCTGTCCGACTGGCATCGACATCCGCGACGGCCTGCAGATCGAGTGCATCGGTTGCGCTGCGTGCATCGATGCCTGTGACAGCATCATGGACAAGATGGACTACCCGCGCGGCCTGATCAGCTACACCACCGAGCACAACCTGTCCGGGCAGAAAACCCATAAACTGCGGCCACGCCTGATCGGCTACGCCGTGGTATTGCTGGCGATGATCAGCCTGCTGGTGACCGCGTTCTTCATGCGTTCGCTGGTCGGTTTCGATGTCAGCAAGGACCGCGTGTTGTACCGCGAGAACGCCGAAGGCCGGATCGAAAACGTCTACAGCCTGAAGATCATGAACAAGGACCAGCGCGATCACACCTATGTGCTGGAAGCCGCCGGTTTGCCGGATCTGCGCCTGCAAGGCAAACGCGAGATCAAAGTGGCAGCCGGCGACATCATCAGCATGCCAGTCGAACTGTCGAGCGCACCGGAACAACTGCCATCGAGCACCAACGAGGTGAAATTCATCCTCAAGGATGCCGATGACGACAGCGTCCACGTTGAAGCCAAGAGCCGATTCATCGGCCCACAAATCCGTTGAGAGAACTGAACATGCCCGCCGCAAACGCCGCAAGTCCCTGGTACAAGCACCTCTGGCCGTGGATCATCATCGGGATTCTGGCCTGTTCGGTGACCTTGACCCTGTCCATGGTGACCATCGCGGTGAACAACCCGGACAACCTGGTCAACGACAACTACTACGAGGCCGGCAAAGGCATCAATCGTTCGCTGGATCGCGAGTTGCTCGCGCAGAACCTGAAAATGCGCGCTGCGGTGCATCTGGATGACGTGACGGGCGAAGTCGACCTGCGTTTGAGCGGTGACAGCCAACCGGGCAGGCTGGAGCTGAACCTTATCTCGCCAACCCAGCCGGAGAAGGATCGCAAGATTGTTCTGGTCCGCAGCAAAACAGAAACCGGGCGCTACATCGGCCAACTCAACGACAAGATCGAAGGCCGCCGCTTTGTCGAGCTGCTGGGGTCTCAGGATGACCACGTCTGGCGCATGTTCGAAGAAGAACTGGTCAGCCATGACAAGGAGTTGCTGCTCGGTGATGAGCCGCTGCAAGGCGCCGAAGATCTCAAAAAATAAGCCTGACTCTGATCGTTCCCACGCTCGGCGTGGGAACGCAGCCAAGGACGCTCCGCGTCCCAGCCGAAGCGGACGCGGAGCGTCCGGGGAGGCATCCCCACGCCGAGCGTGGGAACGATCATCGGAACACGATCCATGACCAGTCCAACCCCCTGCTACCACTGCGCCCTGCCCGTCCCGACCGGCAGCCGCTTCACCGCTGTCGTTCTCGGGGAGCCCCGCGAATTCTGCTGCCCAGGTTGTCAGGCAGTGGCAGAGGCCATCGTCGCCGGAGGCCTGGAAAGCTATTACCAGCACCGCAGTGAAGCCTCGGCCAACCCCGAAGCGCTGCCGGTGCAATTGGTTGACGAACTGGCGCTGTACGACCGCGCCGATGTGCAAAAACCTTTCGTCCGTCATGACGGCGAACTCGCCGAAACCACCCTGCTGATGGAAGGCATCAGTTGCGCCGCCTGCGGCTGGCTGATCGAGAAACATCTGCGCACGCTGCCAGCGGTGGCCGAGGCGCGATTGAACCTGTCCAATCATCGTCTGCACGTGCGCTGGGCCGATGGGCAATTGCCGTTGAGCCAGATGCTCGCGGAACTGCGTCACATCGGTTACGCCGCGCACCCCTATCAAGCCGACCGCGCCAGCGAACAACTGGCCAGCGAAAACCGCCTGGCCCTGCGCCAGCTCGGGGTGGCCGGGCTGCTGTGGTTCCAGGCAATGATGGCGACCATGGCGACCTGGCCGGAATTCAACATCGACCTCAGCCCGGAGCTGCACACGATCCTGCGTTGGGTCGCATTGTTTCTGACCACGCCGATCGTGTTCTACAGCTGCGCACCTTTTTTTAAAGGGGCGATGCGCGATTTGCGCACGCGGCACCTGACCATGGACGTCTCGGTATCGCTGGCCATCGGCAGCGCTTACATCGCCGGGATCTGGACGTCGATCACCGGCGTCGGTGAGTTGTATTTCGATGCGGTCGGCATGTTCGCGCTGTTTCTGCTCGCCGGACGCTATCTGGAGCGCCGCGCCCGCGAGCGCACCGCCGCTGCCACCGCGCAATTGGTGAACCTGTTGCCGGCCTCATGCCTGCGTCTGGATGCAGCCGGCCAGAGCGAACGCATCCTGCTCAGCGAACTGCGCCTGGGCGACCACATTCTGGTGCAACCGGGCTCGATCCTGCCGGCGGACGGCAAGATCCTCGACGGCCAATCGAGCATCGACGAATCGTTGCTGACCGGCGAATACCTGCCGCAGCCACGCATGCCGGGTGAAGCGGTGACGGCGGGCACGCTCAATGTCGAAGGCGCGCTGACCGTTGAAGTGCAGGCGCTCGGACAAGACACGCGCCTGTCGGCCATCGTCCGTTTGCTCGATCGCGCCCAGGCAGAAAAACCGCGCCTGGCGGAAATCGCCGATCGCGCCGCGCAATGGTTTCTGCTGTTGTCACTGATCGCCGCAGCCGCCATCGGCCTGTTGTGGTGGGAGCTGGATTCGTCACGCGCCTTCTGGATTGTCCTCGCCATGCTCGTCGCCACTTGCCCTTGCGCCTTGTCACTGGCAACGCCGACCGCGCTTACGGCCGCCACCGGCACCCTGCACAAACTCGGTCTGTTGCTGACTCGCGGTCATGTGCTGGAAGGGTTGAATCAGATTGATACGGTGATCTTCGACAAAACCGGCACCCTCACCGAAGGTCGCTTGGTACTGCGCTCGATCCGTCCGCTGGGGGCGCAGGACAGCGATCAATGCCTGAGCCTCGCCGCTGCACTGGAAAACCGTTCCGAACACCCGATCGCCCGTGCTTTCGGCCGCGCACCGCTGGCAGCGGAAGAAGTCCACAGCACCCCGGGCCTGGGCCTTGAAGGTCTGGTCGGCGAGCAACGTTTGCGCATCGGTCAGGCGGCATTTGTCTGCGCCCTCAGTGGCTCACCTTTGCCAGTGATGCCGGATGAACCGGGCCAATGGCTGCTGCTCGGTGACAGCTCCGGGCCGCTGGCGTGGTTCGTTCTTGATGACCGCTTGCGCGACGATGCCCCCGCCCTGCTCGCGGCATGCAAGGCCCGTGGCTGGCGTACCTTGCTGCTGTCCGGTGACAGCTCGCCGATGGTCGCCAGTGTCGCCGCCGAACTGGGTATCGACGAGGCCCATGGCGGCCTGCGCCCGGACGACAAACTGCAAGTGCTGCAACAGTTGCACAAGGAAGGTCGCAAAGTGTTGATGCTCGGCGACGGGGTCAACGATGTGCCGGTGCTGGCGGCCGCCGATATCAGTGTGGCCATGGGCTCGGCCACGGATCTGGCGAAAACCAGTGCCGATGCCGTGCTGCTGTCCAACCGTCTCGACGCCTTGGTGCAGGCGTTCACCTTGGCGCGGCGCACTCGCCGGGTAATCATCGAGAACCTGCTGTGGGCCGCGCTGTACAATGGCCTCATGTTGCCGTTCGCCGCCCTCGGCTGGATCACCCCGGTGTGGGCCGCCGTCGGCATGTCGATCAGTTCGTTGACCGTGGTGCTCAATGCCCTGCGCCTGACTCGCCTGCCGAGCACGCCAGCCGCCCGCACCTCGTCAGAAACCCGCCCGCTGCCGGCCTGAGCCGCGCGGGCATGGAGTACAGATGCCAGCTCTCTACGTGATGATTCCGGCCGCGCTGCTGATTGTGGCCATCGCCGTGTACATCTTCTTCTGGGCGGTGGACAGCGGCCAGTACGACGATCTCGACGGCCCGGCCCACAGCATCCTGTTCGACGATCAGGACCCGAACCACACCGCGGCCGTCAATGAAGCCAACCCGAACAAACCGGACGACAAGGCGCCACCTCATGCTTGAACTGGCGCCGCTGATGGTCTCGGCGCTGATCCTCGGCCTGCTCGGTGGCGGCCATTGCCTGGGGATGTGCGGCGGCTTGATGGGCGCGCTGACATTGGCGATTCCCAAGGAACAACGCAGTCGGCGCTTTCGTTTGCTGCTGGCGTACAACCTGGGGCGAATCCTCAGTTATGCCACGGCCGGATTGCTGATCGGCCTTGCTGGCTGGGCGGTGGCCAACAGCCCCGCCGCACTGTTCATGCGCGTGCTGGCCGGGCTGCTGTTGATTGCCATGGGTTTGTATCTCGCCGGTTGGTGGAGCGGCCTGACCCGCATCGAAAGCCTCGGCCGCGGTTTGTGGCGCTACATCCAACCGGTGGCCAACCGCTTGCTGCCGGTGTCGAGTTTGCCCCGCGCGCTACTGCTTGGCGCACTGTGGGGCTGGCTGCCGTGCGGACTGGTTTACAGCACGTTGCTGTGGTCGGCGAGCCAGGGCAATGCGCTGGACAGCGCGTTGTTGATGCTGGCGTTCGGGCTGGGTACCTGGCCGGTGCTGCTGGCTACCGGTCTGGCGGCTGAGCGGGTCACGGCGCTGTTGCGCAAGCGTAGCGTGCGTATGGCAGGTGGTTTGTTGGTGATTCTGTTCGGCATCTGGACCCTGCCCGGCCCGCATCAGCATTGGTTGATGGGGCACTGATATGAACCCAAGAAATTGAGCCAGTGATATCCCCTCACCACAAAAACCAGGCAAAGCCTTCAACCACCGTTGATGCAAATCAACAGCCCCATCGCCGCACCCCGATAGACTCGCCACACTGCCAGCCTATCCGGGGGAATGCCCGCATGCTCGACGCCATTCGTTGGGACACTGATCTGATCCGCCGCTACGACCTGGCGGGGCCGCGCTACACCTCTTATCCGACGGCCGTGCAATTCAACAGTCAGGTCGGCACCTTCGACCTGTTCCATGCCCTGCGCGACAGCCGCAAGGCCTTGCGGCCGTTGTCGCTGTACGTCCACGTGCCGTTCTGCGCGAACATTTGCTACTACTGCGCCTGCAATAAAGTCATCACCAAGGATCGCGGCCGCGCATTGCCGTATCTGCAACGCCTGGAGCAGGAAATCCAGCTGATCGCCTGTCACCTCGACCCGGCGCAAAAAGTCGAACAGCTGCACTTTGGCGGCGGCACGCCGACCTTCCTCAGCCACGACGAACTACGCCAGTTGATGGCGCACCTGCGCAAACATTTCAATCTGCTGGATGACGATTCCGGCGATTACGGCATCGAGATCGACCCTCGCGAAGCCGACTGGTCAACCATGGGCCTGCTGCGCGAACTGGGTTTCAACCGGGTCAGTATCGGCCTGCAAGACCTTGATCCGGCGGTGCAACGGGCGGTCAATCGCCTGCAAAGCCTGGAAGAAACCCGCGCCGTGATCGACGCAGCACGCACCCTGCAATTTCGCTCGATCAACATCGACCTGATCTACGGCTTGCCCAAGCAGACCCCGGACAACTTTGCCCGCACCGTCGAGGAAGTCATCAGCCTGCAACCGGATCGGCTCTCGGTGTTCAACTACGCGCACCTGCCGGAACGCTTCATGCCGCAGCGAAGGATCAATGGCAACGAACTGCCAAGTCCGACGCAGAAACTGGACATGCTCCAGCGCACCATCGAGCAACTGACCACCGCCGGTTACCGCTACATCGGCATGGACCACTTTGCCCTGCCCGACGATGAGCTGGCGATTGCCCAGGAAGAACAAACCCTGCAACGCAACTTCCAGGGCTACACCACACACGGCCATTGCGATCTGATTGGTCTGGGGGTGTCGGCGATCAGCCAGATCGGTGACCTGTATTGCCAGAACAGCAGCGATCTCAACGAATACCAGAACACCCTCGCGTCCGCGCAACTGGCAACCAGTCGTGGCCTGGTGTGCAATGCCGATGACCGGCTGCGTCGCGCGGTGATCCAGCAACTGATCTGCAATTTCAATCTGGACTTCGCCGCGATCGAGCAAGCGTTCAACATCGATTTCCAAGGCTACTTCGGCGCGCTGTGGCCGCAACTGCAAGGCATGGCCAAGGATGGCCTGATCACGCTGGACAGCGAGCGGATCGAAGTATTGCCGGCGGGACGTTTGCTGGTGCGTTCGGTGTGCATGGTGTTCGACGCTTACCTCGAACAGCAGAACCGCCAGCGGTTCTCGCGGGTGATTTAGTTTTTCATCAGCAGCGAACCGACTTTCATGTTTTGCTCGGACGTCAGGCCCGACTGGCCGACCACTTTCGACAAAGCCAGATTGGCGGTAATCAAACCGGTGTTCAACGCGGCAATGGCGCCACGCAGGCTGGCAACCTTGATGATTTTCTCTTCGTTGGAAAGGCGCTTGTCGGCCATGATCTTTTCGATCTGCGCCTTTTTCTCGGCAATCTCTTTTTGCAGCTTGCGGATCATCTTCAGCAATTGCTGGATGTCCTCGGGCAAACCGCTTTCTTCGATGTCCCGATTGTCGCCACCCGCCCCCGCCGATTTCTCGATGGAGGCTCCGGACAGCGACACTTTGACGCCTTCGACCAAGGTCGGGGTTGCGTCTGTCGTCGAGTCGGCATTTCGGTCCTTGTCGGACGCGTTTTTAAACGCTTCCGACGTTGCCTCAACGCCGCTGCTACCGGGGCCCAGCGTACCAATGGCAGCCATCGAAGCGGTTCCTTGAATAGGGTGTGATGACAGTTTATCGGCCAGTTGCCCTGCGGCTTTACGCCCGTGGGACAAACTCGCCACACGCTGGCCTGAATGTCCTCCCGTGGGTTACCCTTACGGCTTATGTGTGTTTTCCCACAAGGATTAAAGAAATGTCCGAGCCAGTTAAACTGCGCGCTCACAACCAGGCCCATTGCAAGGATTGCAGCCTGGCCCCTCTCTGCCTGCCACTTTCTTTGAATCTGGAAGACATGGATGCGCTGGACGAAATCGTTAAACGCGGCCGCCCGTTGAAAAAAGGCGAGTTCCTGTTCCGTCAGGGCGACACGTTCGATTCCGTTTATGCAGTACGCTCCGGCGCCCTGAAGACCTTCAGCCTGAGCGACACTGGCGAGGAGCAACTCACGGGCTTCCACCTGCCGAGCGAACTGGTCGGCCTGTCCGGCATGGACACCGAGAAACATCCGGTTTCCGCCCAGGCGCTGGAAACCACCTCGGTCTGCGAAATTCCTTTCGAACGCCTCGACGAACTGGCCCTGCAACTGCCGCAGTTGCGCCGCCAGTTGATGCGCGTGATGAGCCGGGAAATCCGCGACGACCAGCAGATGATGCTGTTGTTGTCGAAGAAAACCGCCGACGAACGCATCGCAACATTCCTCGTCAACCTGTCGGCGCGCTTCCGCGCTCGCGGTTTCTCGGCCAATCAGTTCCGCCTGAGCATGTCGCGCAATGAAATCGGCAACTACCTTGGCCTGGCGGTGGAAACCGTGTCCCGTGTATTCACCCGTTTCCAGCAGAACGAACTGATCGCCGCAGAAGGCAAAGAGATCCACATCCTCGACCCGATCCAGCTCTGCGCCCTGGCGGGTGGCTCGCTCGACGGCTGATCTCGACCCGCGGCCGAGCGCATCGTTTCAGCCGCGGGTATACTGCGCCGTTTGCAGCCCTGCCAGGACAACTCGACGATGGTCTTCGACTCCTTCGACATCAAATCCCTGATCCGCCCCGTGATCGACTTCCCGAAACCGGGCGTGATCTTTCGCGACATCACCCCACTGTTTCAGTCGCCGACGGCTCTGCGCCTGGTGATGGATAGTTTCGCCCACCGTTACGTCGAAGCCGACTTCACCCACATCGGTGCGATGGATGCCCGGGGTTTCCTGATCGGTTCGGTGCTGGCTTATCAACTGAACAAGCCGCTGGTGCTGTTCCGCAAACAAGGCAAACTGCCGGCGGACGTGTTGGCCGAGGGTTACGCGACCGAATACGGCGAAGCCTTCCTGGAAGTGCACGCCGACAGCCTGTGCGAAGGCGATTCAGTGGTGATGTTCGATGATTTGATCGCCACTGGCGGGACACTGATTGCAGCGGCCAACCTGATTCGCCGCATGGGCGCGCGCGTGCATGAGGCGGCGGCGATTATCGATTTGCCGGAGCTGGGTGGCTCGCAGCGTCTGGAAGATATGGGCATCCCTACCTTCTGTCTGACGCAGTTTGCCCTGACTGACAAGTAAGCGGCGCTCCCACTGACGCCATCGCTGGCAAGCCAGCTCCCACAGGTTTTTTGGTGTACACAACCTTTGTGAACAACCTGAATCACTGTGGGAGCTGGCTTGCCAACGATGAAGCCAGCCGCAACACCGAAGATCAAAGCCCCATCTGCTTGCTGATGATCTCGTTCATCACCTCTCGCGTCCCGCCGCCAATCGACAAGATGCGGTTATCCCGATACAGCCGCTCCACCAGACTCTCGCGCATGTAACCCAGACCACCCAAAATCTGCACGGCTTCGGTAGTGATTCGGTCCGAGGTGTCCGTAGCAAAATTCTTGGCCATGGAGATCTCCTTGATCACACTCTGCCCCGCCGCCATTTTCGCCGCTTGCCGATAAGTGAATTCCCGCGACACTTCCAGCGCCGTGGCCATCTCGGCCAGACGATGCTTGATCACCTGGAACTTGCCGATCGGTTTGCCGAAAGCTTCGCGCTCGCGGGCCCACTTCAGACTCTCTTCCAGCGCCAACTGCGCGGTCATGTTGGCCATCAGCGCCAGCGCCAGCCGTTCACTCTGGAAGTTGCCCATGATGCAGGCGAAGCCCATGTTCTCGGCGCCGATCAGATTGCCCACAGGCACGCGGCAATCGTCGAAGAACAACTCGGCGGTGTCTGACGCCCACCAGCCCATTTTTTTCAACTCACGGCCGACGGTGAAGCCCGGCGTTCCCTTCTCGATCAATAGAAGACTGATGCCGGCGAAACCCGGCGCTCCGGTGCGCACCGCGACAGTGTAGTAATCGGCGCGCACACCACTGGTGATAAAGGTTTTGCTACCGCTGACGCGGTAGAAATCGCCGTCACGCACGGCGCGGGTCTGCAGATTGGCGACGTCGGAGCCGCCACCGGGCTCGGTAACCGCCAGGGCGCTGATCTTTTCGCCGCTGAGCACTTGGGGCACGACGCGGTCACGGACGTCGGGGCGGGCCCATTTGATGATCGGTGGCAGACCGATATCCAGCGACCCCAGCCCCGCCACCAGCCCGCCGGAGCCGCAGCGCATCAACTCCTCACTGGCGGCGACCTTGGCGAACAGGTCGCCTTCATGACTGCCGCCGAGCACTTCCGGGTAACCGATACCAAGGATGCCGGCGGCGCCGGCCTTCAGGTACAGCTCACGGGGGAAGCTCTCGGCTTCTTCCCACTGATCGATGTCCGGCAGGATCTCGCGCTCGACGAAACGTCTGACGCTGTCGCGGACCATTTGGTGGCTGGGGTCGAAGTATTCCTGAAAGGCAGGCATGGGCGAGCTCCACGGAAGGGTTCGCCGAACTTAACCGAGCGCTTGCTTGGTTTTCAACAGTATTGTGTGATTTGGAGAGACCGAGGTGCGTTCATCGCTGGCAAGCCAGCTCCCACTGGGTTCGGAGTTGTCGACAAATTTTGCGACCAACACAAATCACTGTGGGAGCTGGCTTGCCAGCGATGGGGTCAGAACAAGCAATAAAGAACTCAGAGTGCGATCGGTTTGCGGCCGGCAAACGAATGCGCCAGCGTGCCGCCATCCACCAGCTCCAGCTCACCCCCCAACGGCACCCCGTGGGCAATCCGCGAAGCGATCAGGCCTTTGTTGTTGAGCAACTGGGCGATGTAATGCGCCGTCGCCTCACCTTCCACCGTCGGGTTGGTGGCCAGGATAACCTCGGTAAACGTCCCCGCCTCTTCGATCCGCGCCATCAACTGCGGAATGCCGATCGCCTCAGGTCCGAGTCCATCAAGCGGCGACAAGTGCCCCTTGAGTACAAAGTAGCGCCCACGGAAACCGGTCTGCTCGACCGCATACACATCCATCGGCCCTTCGACCACGCACAGCAGGGTGTCATCGCGGCGAGTATCGGCGCACTGCGGACACAGATCGTCTTCGGTCAGCGTGCGGCACTGGCGGCAGTGACCGACCCCTTCCATGGCCTGACTCAAGGATTGAGCCAAACGCAGACCGCCGCTACGGTCGCGCTCGAGCAACTGCAACGCCATGCGCTGGGCGGTTTTCTGACCTACACCCGGCAGAATTCGCAGGGAGTCGATCAGTTGGCGAATCAAAGGGCTGAAGCTCATGGGTAAAAAGTCCGACAAAACAACGAGACGCGGTTTATACCCGCGCCTCTGGCCAGCGTCAAATACTCAGTCCTGGGCGACCTTCACCACCAGTTTGCCGAAGTTGCGCCCTTCCAGCAGACCGATAAACGCCTCGGGCGCCTGTTCCAGGCCCTCGACCACGTCCTCGCGGAATTTCACCTTGCCCTCGCGCACCCACGGCACCATGTGGCTGATGAATTCCGGCTGACGATAGCCGTAGTCATCAAAGACGATGAAACCCTGAATTCGCACGCGCTTGGTCAACAGCGTGCGTTGCAGCATCGGCAAGCGATCCGGGCCCGTGGGCGCCTCAGAGGCGTTGTAACCGGCGATCAGCCCGCACAACGGAATGCGCGCCTTCGGATTGAGCAGCGGCACGACCGCGTCGAACACATGACCACCGACATTCTCGTAGTAAATGTCGATGCCATTCGGGCAAGCCTTGGCCAGTTGTTCGGCGAAATCCGCCGCTTTGTGATCAATGCACGCATCGAAACCCAGCTCCTCGACCACGTATTTGCATTTCTCGGCACCGCCCGCCACACCCACAGCGCGCAGGCCTTTGATCTTCGCTACTTGCCCGACCACCGAGCCGACCGCGCCCGAAGCTGCCGCCACCACGAGGGTCTCGCCCTCTTTTGGCTGGCCGATGTCCATCAGGCCCATGTACGCGGTCATGCCCGGCATGCCCAGCACACCCAGGGCCATCGACGGGCTCGGCAGCCCTGACGGGATCGGAATGATATTGCGGCCGTCGCTGATGCTGTGGCTCTGCCAACCGGTGGCGCCGACCACCAGATCGCCTTCGTGGAATTTCGGATGACGCGATTGCTCGACCCGGCTGACAGCGCCACCGGTCATCACTTCGCCGATTTGTACCGGCGCGGCGTAGGACGGAGCGTCACTCATGCGTCCGCGCATGTAGGGGTCCAGCGACAGGTACAGGGTTTTCAGCAGCACCTGCCCGTCTTCAAGATCCGGCAACGCTTCGCGCTCCAGACGGAAGTTTTCCGGGGTCGGTGCGCCCACCGGGCGCGAGGCCAGGACAAAGCGTTGGTTGAGCGTCAGAGGGTCGGACATGTCAGCGTCTCCTGTGAATGAGGGATTCGAAGGTATAGGGAGCAGACCTTTGTGGCGGTGGCGCGTTCCACTTGATCGTTCCCACGCTCCGCGTGGGAATGCCTCAACGGACGCTCCGCATTCGGCTCTGGACTGGGGACGCGGAGCGTCCCGGGCTGCATTCCCACGCAGGGCGTGGGAACGATCAGCCAGAAACAAAAATGCCAGGCGCGATGCCTGGCATTTTGTGTAGCTCATCTGCCGCGCAATGGCGAATCAGAAAGGCAGTTTCATACCCGCTGGCAGGTTCATGCCGGCGGTCATGCTGCCCATTTTTTCCTGGCTGTTGGCTTCGATCTTGCGCACGGCGTCGTTGACGGCGGCAGCAACCACGGCTTCCAGCATCTCTTTGTCGTCTTCGCTCAGACCTTCGACCAGGCTTGGGTCGATGCTCACGCTTTTCACGTCGTGACGACCGGTCATCACCACGGTGACCATATCGCCGCCGGCCTTACCGGTGACTTCGGCGTTGGCCAGTTCTTCCTGCATCTTGGCCATTTTTTCCTGCATCTGCTGCGCCTGCTTCATCAGGCCGGCCATGCCACCTTTCATCATGGGAATCACCTCAAAAGTACTTGGATCAAAACAGCGCCCGGCGAGTTGGGCCGGACGCCCTCAGTTATTAGCCTTGGGCGACCAAGGCATCGACAGGTTCAATAGTATCGTGTCGCACCACCGCGCCGAACTGCTGGACCATCTGCTGGATGAACGGATCGCCGTGGATCGACTCTTCCGCCTCGCGCTGACGGTTGGCACGACGCCGGGACGCAGCCTGAGCCGGGGTTTCCTGCTCGGGCTTGATCAGCTCGATGGTCAGGCTCAGCGTGCGGCCGTGGAACTGGTTCAACGCATCGTTGAGACGACGCTGTTGCGTAGCGTTGAACAGCGCGCTGTGCGCCGGATCGAGGTGCATCAGCCAATGGTCGCCATCGACGGCAATCAATGTGCAGTTGGCGGCGATGCTGCCGGTCATGCCGGAGATCGGCAGTTTCGGGAACAGCTCCAGCCATTGCAAGGCCAGACCGGTGGCCGGTGCCGCAGCCGGTTCTGGCTCAGGCTCCGGTGCAGGCTCGGCGGCGTGTTCGCTGGCCAGTTCGTCGAGGTAGCTGTAAGCCGAATCCATGTCCGGCTCGATGTAATCCTCGTCCAGCGGCGGCTCGTCGTCCATGTCCATGCCCGGGGTGGCGGCATCGACGTCGGCGACCGACGGCTCCGGAATCGGCGCAGCGGCCCACTCCGGTGCGTCCGGGACCACGCTGTCCGGGGTCGGCAGCGGCATCGGCGGCAACTCGGGCTGCTCGGCGGCGGTTTCCAGCACGGGCTCGACGGCGGGTTGCTGCGCGGGCTCGGGCTCAGGCTCTACCGGATCGTTCCACGGCAGATCGACCACTGCTTCGACGGCAACTGGCTCCGGCTCGGGTTCCGGTGCTGGTTGCGGCTCAGCTGCGACCACAGGCTCGGCAACCGGTACCGGCGCAACCAGAGTTGGTGCTGGTGTTGGTGTCGGTGCAACCGCCGCAGCGACTACCGGTGCAGGTTTAGACGCGGCAGCCACGGAGTTTGCGGAATCAACTGTGGCCTGGCTGATCCCCACTGGCTTTAGCGGCTGTCTCGGGGCGTCCGCCGTATCCGCCGGCCGGAAAGCCAGCATTCGCAGCAGGACCATTTCGAAACCACCGCGCGGATCCGGTGCCAGCGGCAAATCGCGGCGACCGATCAGGCCCATCTGGTAATAGAACTGCACGTCTTCGGCCGGCAACGCCTGGGCCAGCGCCAACACGCGATCCCGATCACCATGGCCATTGTCGACACCTTCCGGCAGCGCCTGAGCAATGGCCACACGGTGCAGCACATTGAGAATTTCCGAGAGCACGCCGTTCCAGTCCGGGCCTTGTTCGGCCAGGTGGCGCACGGCTTCGAGCAACGCCTTGGCATCGCCTTCGATTAACGCATGCAGCACGTCGTAAACCTGACCGTGATCCAGCGTACCGAGCATCGCCCGCACGTCGGTGGCCAGCACCTTGCCTTCACCGAACGCGATCGCCTGATCTGTCAGGCTCATGGCGTCACGCATCGAACCGTCAGCGGCGCGACCGAGCAGCCACAGTGCATCGTCTTCGAACGGCACGTTTTCGGCCGTCAGCACGTGGGTCAAATGCTCGACCACACGTTCCGGCGTCATGTTCTTCAGCGAGAACTGCAAGCAACGCGACAAAATCGTTGCCGGAAGTTTCTGCGGGTCGGTGGTCGCCAGGATGAACTTGACGTAAGGCGGCGGCTCTTCGAGGGTTTTCAACAGCGCATTGAAGGAATGGCTGGAAAGCATGTGCACTTCGTCGATCAGGTAGACCTTGAAGCGCCCACGGCTTGGCGCGTACTGCACGTTGTCGAGCAGTTCGCGAGTGTCTTCGACCTTGGTGCGGCTGGCGGCGTCGATCTCGATCAGGTCGACGAAACGCCCCTCATCGATTTCACGGCACACCGAGCACTCGCCGCACGGGCTGGAAGTGATACCTGTTTCACAGTTCAGGCATTTGGCAATGATCCGCGCAATCGTGGTTTTACCCACCCCACGCGTACCGGTGAACAGGTACGCGTGGTGCAGCCGCTGGCTGTCCAAGGCATTGATCAGAGCCTTGAGCACATGGGTCTGGCCGACCATTTCGCGGAACGAGCGCGGACGCCATTTACGTGCAAGAACCTGATAACTCATCGAAAACCGTCGCAACGAAGGAAGCTGAAGCGGCTAATGCTAGCGGAGCAAGGGCAAAATTGCATCCGGTGTGCTCGTCTAATATGGCTAAGCTGCATGAGCAGAGGCTTTTATCGGCTCGGGATCGGGAATTACCGGAGCGTTTATGCGTTGGGCCGTGGGGGCGTTGCTGGGAATCAGCCTGAACGTGACGGCAGCCGAACCACCGCTGCGTTTCGTCGTGGCCGACAGTTGGGCCATGCCGATGGTGCAGATCGAGCGTGGCCAGCCAACCCAAGGCATCCTGCACGACATGATGCTCAGCCTCGCCACCCAGGTTGGTGTGCCGGCAGAATTTCACGTACTGCCACGCGCCCGGGTGCAGAACGCCATGGAACGCGGTGAAGTCGATGTGCGCTGCTATGCCGCACAGTCATGGCTGCCGAATCAGTCCGGCGATTACATCTGGAGCATTCCGTTGTTGTTCCAGCGTGACCTGCTGATCAGCGGCCAAAGTCAGCCCGCCCATGTTGAGCCGGCAAGCCTGGCGCCCCAGTCGATCGGCACCGTGCTCGGCTATACCTATCCGACCCTGCAACCGCTGTTCGATGCCAATCAACTGCAACGCGAAGATGCGCGCAACCAGGAACAGGTGCTGGATAAACTGCTGGCCGGGCGTTATCGCTATGCGGTGAGCAATCAATGGACGCTGGACTGGTTCAACCAACGCCTGACGCCGGACCAGCAACTGCACGGCGTGGCGGTGCTGCAGGAACAGCATGTGGGTTGTTATGTGAGGAATGATCCGAAGGTGCCGGTGCAGCGGATTTTGCGCACGTTGCTGCGCATGAAAATGTCGGGGGAGATTGATGAGATTATTCGGCTGTATACCGGACAGCCTTCAGATTAAACCGCAGCCATTATATTGAAGGAAAATAAAATTTATGCGCCCACTTACAAGCCACCCACAAACCAAGGTACTCGCCATTTTCTATACACTTGACAATATAAAAAGCGCTAACCATTGCCCAACCAAAAAAATGCCAGCACGCAAAAAACCGCCCAACATATCTATATTCACTTACTTTTCAGCAACCGCTGACAAGCAAAAGCTGCCGATCTAATTAAAAGAAAATCCCACCAACCACATCCAAGGAACGAACATGTAAAAAAACCAGCATAAAAACCAGACACCTGCCCACACCCACGCCCAAACAGCGAAGAAAATCCGACAAGCAAGTGACTGATGAGATATCAAACCCGCTTTTTTTAAATCTGCTTTAAAAGGATCACTACGAAAATTTTCTAACGACCACGCAAGAGCCCCCATTCCGAAACCGATTAAAAAGATCAACCCATAATACCAATGAGGCTGAAATATTAAATCGTAGTACTCACCTTGAAAACCACGCCCGCACAAACACAAAACAACGAAAGCGAAGACAGGCCCCGCCAGCAAGAACAGAGCGTACAGCAAACGGAACCCGATCACACGAAACCGCAGAGAGGCTTTGGAGGTGACTGTAGAGGATAAAATATTAAAATCTTTAACCTCAACAATATTACCAGCGTGGCACTTAACATTTGTAAACTGCACATCTCCCATCTTAGGCGTTAAGAAGTGCCCCCAAAACAACTTAAATCCAAAAATATATAGCGGATTATGGCGAACAAATTTTCGGACCGCCTGCTCGCTAAACACTATTACACTTGCACTATCCTCATCAATAACCGTCGACTGCCCAAACTCCAAATCCAAAGCATACATCCTGCCTTGAGTCTTAACATTGAAAACGAAATCTGTAACAACCTGCTGCGCACTCAATGTTGAATAATGATAGAGAAACCTGGGGGTATGAATAAAAAATAATCTAGAGATAAAAACCCACATACCAACAACAATATTTCGCACTTTCATCCCTGCCACTCCATACTTAAACTACCCACCGAAATCCACCACCAATCAATCCAGGTAGCAACCCATCTTATTTGGAAATATTACACTGCAACCGTTTAGCAATCGAATACTTCGACAACATCAATTCTACTCGGATGATTTTATAGATAAAGATGCAGACTCTCAGTCATCGACAACTTTTTAATAAGAAGCCAAAAATAATTAAATAGCAGCATATCAAGCAGTCTGAAAAACAGCGTTGAGTGGGAATGCTATAAAGGTATATTTAGGAATATGGCATATGTACCGATCGAAACCTCACTGAGGATCCTGACGCTACATTGCTTTAATTTTTTCTGGAAATCCCTGAGCAACAAGGATTTTAAGTGGGTGGTAACCCCACCAGCCACACCCCGGCACACAATGTTCCCGCTGTGGCTGCTGCCTTCCGGCTCTGACCAGGTTCACGGGTAATCGTTGCGGGGGGACCGATGGGGTCACCATAACGACGCTTGCCTGTCGGCGAGCCGCGCCATTGTACCTATCTGAGGTGAAGTTACAACCGTTGGTTGCAGATAAAAATATGAACAGCTTCAAGGACATGCGCCATGCCCGAAAAGATCGCAACCTGCGTCAGCGTTTACAGGGCAAGAACCTCGTCTGCCCGACCGCCCGCCTGCTGGATCACCAGATGAATGAAGTGCAGTTTGGCAATCGCCGGTGCCGGCAGCACGAACGGGTAAAAATCCGGCTGGCCCATGCTGCGTGACAGTTCATTGAGCATGCCGGCCAATTCGATCCACGCGTTGACGAACGAGAGAAACGCCTCGCCGCCGGGATGTTCCGGGTCATACAGCGTGCTGGTGGGAAACGGCTGGTAGTCGAAATCCATTTCCCGCGCGCTCATGCCAAAGCCCAACGCGGTGTCCACAGCGTCCATCATGTGCAGGTAATGCGCCCAGGTTTCTGCCCAGTCTTCCCACGGGTGCATGGTCGCGTAGGCGCTGACGTAGTGCTGCGGCCAGTCCATTGGTGCGCCCTGTTGATAGTGGCGATCCAGCGCTTCGGCGTAACTGGCGCGCTCGTCGCCGAACAGGCTGCGGAATGAATCGAGCCACGGGCCGTTGGCGATCAGGCGATCCCAGTAGTAGTGGCCGACCTCATGGCGGAAATGCCCGAGCAACGTGCGATACGGTTCGTGCATCTGCGCCCTCACCCGCTCGCGGTGGGCGTCGTCGGCTTCTTTGATATCGAGGGTGATCAGGCCGTTGGCATGGCCGGTCATCGGCGCGTTGCCTTCGAGGTCGACGCCGATAAAGTCAAAGGCCAGCCCGGTTTGCTCGTCTACGGTTTTCGGGGTGACCTGCAAGCCGAGGGTGATCAGTTGCGCGATCAGTCGCCGCTTGGCAATTTCGACCTTGCGCCAGCGCTCGGGGTTTTCCGGGTCGGACAGATCGGGGATGGTCCGGTTGAGGCTGCAGGCGATGCACAGGCTGTCGTGGTCGTTGGCCGGCAGCAGCCAGTTGCACGCGGCAGGCGTGTCTAAGTTGGCGCAACGACGGAACAGCCCGGCGTCGGGATCGGCGTCGAGGGTCCAGGTGCCATCCTGCGGCCCCGGTTGCAGCGAAGTCAGGCGACTTTCTTCGGGTTGATAGCCGAGCAACGCATTGCACGCCAGGCACTGGCTGTTGCGAAAGAACAGCGACTGGCCGCAGCGGCACGGCCAGACTTTGCTGTTGCGTGAAGACCCGCCCATGAACGGCGCGACGATGCGAGAACTGAGCTGCTCGAAAAAGCGGTACATGGCGATCTCTCCCTGGGGCTTGCCAAGACTAGATCATTCGCATGACAACATCGTTCCCGCGTTTTGCTGATCGTTCCCACGCGGGAGCGTGGGAACGATCAAACGTTCAGGCCATGGGTTTTGAGGAAGGCGATAAAAGTTTCTTCGTCCATTACCTTCACGCCCAGTTCATTGGCCTTGGTCAGCTTGGAACCAGCGCCGGGGCCGGCGACCACGCAGTGAGTTTTCGCCGACACCGAACCGGCGACCTTGGCACCCAGGCTTTCCAGATGCTCCTTGGCGACATCGCGGCTCATCAACTCGACCTTGCCGGTCAGCACCCAGGTCTCGCCGGACAGCGGCAAGCCTTCGACGACTTTCTTCTCGCTCTGCCAGTGCATACCGAAATCGCGCAGTTGTTTCTCGGATTCTTCCGCCAGTTGCCGATGCTCAGGCAAGGCAAAAAACTCACGTACCGAATTCGCCTGTTTCTCCGGCAGTGCCTGACGCATGTCCAGCCAGTCGGCATTCATCACCGCTTCCAGCGAACCAAACTTGTCCGCCAGTTTTTGCGCACCGCCCGGGCCGACCGAAGGGATGTGCAGTTTGTCGAGGAAACCGCCAAGCGTGGTGCTGGCAGCGAACTCGGCGCCCAACTCGCCTTGGTCCTGAATCTGCAAACCATGGCCGAGCAATTCAGTGATCACCTGTTGGTTATGCGCATCTTCAAAGAAGCTGTGAATCTCGTGCGCCACTTCCAGGCCAACATCCGGCAGGTAGGTCAACACTTGCGGCAACGCCTGCTGAACGCGCTCCAGCGATCCCAATGAGCGCGCCAGGACCTTGGCCGTCTCTTCGCCGACATCGGGAATGCCGAGTGCATAGATGAAACGCGCCAGCCCCGGTTTCTTGCTGTCCTCGATGGCCGCGAGCAGTTTGTTGCTCGACACCTCGGCAAAACCTTCCAGATCGACGATGTCGTCGAATTTCAGCGCGTACAGATCGGCCGGCGAGCTGACCAGACCTTCGTCGACCAGTTGCTCGACGCTCTTGTCGCCCAGGCCTTCAATGTCCATCGCCCGGCGCGAGACGAAGTGGATGATCGCCTGCTTCAGTTGCGCGCCACAGGCCAGACGGCCGACGCAGCGATACACCGCGCCTTCGCTGACGGTTTCCTTGCCTTTGCTGCGCTTGATCAGTTGCGTGCGCTCGACGTGCGAACCACAGACCGGGCAGCTATCGGGAATCTGCACCGCACGGGCGTTTTCCGGGCGGCGATCCATAACCACCTGCACCACTTGCGGAATCACGTCGCCGGCGCGACGGATGATCACGGTGTCACCGATCATCAAGCCCAGACGCGCCACTTCGTCCATGTTGTGCAGCGTGGCGTTGGCCACGGTGACGCCGGCAACCTTGACCGGTTTCAGTCGTGCGACTGGCGTGACGGCGCCGGTGCGGCCGACCTGGAATTCCACGTCGAGCAACTCGGTGAGCTCTTCCATCGCCGGGAATTTATGCGCGATGGCCCAGCGCGGTTCGCGGGCGCGGAAGCCCAGCTCACGCTGATCGGCGATGCTGTTGACCTTGAACACCACGCCGTCGATTTCATAGGCCAGCGAATTACGCCGCTCGCCGATGTCGCGGTAGTAATCCAGGCACTCGCCAATGCCCTTGGCCAGCTTCAGCTCGTGACTGATCGGCATGCCCCATTTCTGCAACTGCTTGAGGTTGCCGATGTGGGTGTCGGCAATATCGTGGGAAACCTGACCAATGCCGTAGCAGCAGAATTCCAGCGGACGGTTGGCGGTGATCTTCGAATCCAGCTGACGCAAGCTGCCGGCCGCAGCGTTGCGCGGGTTGGCGAAGGTCTTGCCGCCGACTTCCAGTTGCGAGGCGTTGAGGCGCTCGAAACCGGCCTTGGACATGAACACTTCACCGCGCACTTCCAGGGTCGCCGGCCAGCCTTCGCCGTGCAGCTTCAGGGGAATGTTACGCACGGTGCGCACGTTGACGCTGATGTCTTCACCGGTGGTGCCGTCGCCGCGTGTGGCGCCACGTACCAGCACGCCGTCCTGATAGAGCAGGCTGACCGCCAGGCCATCGAGCTTGGGTTCGCAGCTGTACTCCACCGCCGCGCCGCCACCGAACAGGTCACCGGCCGGCAGATCCAGCCCTTCGGTGACGCGGCGATCGAACTCGCGCATGTCGGTTTCTTCGAAGGCGTTGCCGAGGCTGAGCATCGGCACTTCGTGACGCACCTGGGTGAACGCGGTGAGCGCCACGCTGCCGACTCGCTGGGTCGGCGAGTCGCTGGTGATCAGTTCGGGATTGGCCGCTTCCAGCGCTTTGAGCTCGTGGAACAACCGGTCGTACTCGGCGTCCGGAATGCTCGGTTCGTCGAGGACGTGGTACCGGTAATTATGCTGATCGAGTTCAGCGCGCAGCTCTAGAATGCGGTTTTTGGCGGCGGTCATGGGGTGTTCTCTCATAAAGCAAAAGAGCAGCCGAGGCTGCTCAATCTATTTGCCGATTGCCTCTTTTTATCGCGAGGCAATCTTTTCAATCAACGCTTCTGGGTCAGGGCGCGGCGTTCGAATTCGACGATGCGCTGACGGTAGTGCTCGATGGTCTGCGCAGTCAGAACGCTGCGCTGGTCATCTTTCAGCTCGCCGTTCAGTTCCTGCGACAGCTTGCGGGCTGCTGCCACCATGACATCGAAAGCCTGCTTAGGATGACGCGGGCCTGGCAGGCCGAGGAAGAAGCTCACCGCCGGGGTGCTGAAATGGTCGATATCGTCCAGATCGAAGATGCCCGGTTTGACCGCATTGGCCATGGAGAACAACACTTCACCGTTGCCGGCCATGCTTTCGTGGCGGTGGAAAATATCCATCTCACCAAAACGCAGACCACTCTCCAGAATGTTCTGCAACAGCGCCGGGCCTTTGAAGCCGGCAGCGTCGCGGCAGATCACGCTGATCACCAGCACTTCTTCGGCTTGCGGCTGATCCTTGTCGACAACAGCAGGCGCAGGCTTGCTGTCTTCAACGAAGTCATCGTCACGGCTGCTGAAGCTCGGGCCGTCATCCAGATCGAGGTTGAGGTTCAGGTCACCTTGAGCCGGACCGTTGCTGCCACGTTTGCCACGCTTCGAACCGGATTCGCGAGGCTCGCGTGCTTCGCGGGCCGGCATGCTCACCGAGGGCAGATCGTGTTCGTCCAGCTGCGGTTCTTTATGGTTGTCCAGCACGCGAGCCGGGCCCAACAGCTCGGCGCTGGTGTCCTCGTCCGGCAGGTTGGACAGACTTCGGTCAAGACGGAATTTCAGTTTTCCCTTGCCGCCGCGCATACGGCGCCAGCCATCGAAAAGAATACCGGCTATCACAATGATGCCGATGACGATCAGCCACTCGCGCAGACCGATTTCCATGTAATCCCGTGCCTCTATAAAAAATGCTGAAAAATAAGGGGTTTACACTGTGCAAACCGCTTTAAAACGTGGCGCCAACTCTATGTTCTGACAGGCGTTTTGCCCACGTATACGAAAAATTGACATTAAACTAGCACGACCAAAGACAACTTTACACCGTCTGTCTCATTGGCTTGCGCGAATATGTCGATTGGCCAGCAAGTCGAACGCGGTAAAAAAGTCCTACAAGACTAAATTACCTTTCCGACACCACGCTGGCTCAGGCGTCCACCATCGCCATCGCCTCCTCGACATCCACGGCTACCAGTCGCGAACAACCCGGTTCATGCATCGTTACGCCCATCAACTGCTCGGCCATTTCCATGGCGATTTTGTTGTGGGTGATGTAGATGAACTGCACGGTCTGCGACATCTCTTTGACCAAGCGTGCGTAGCGTCCAACGTTAGCGTCATCCAGTGGCGCGTCAACCTCATCGAGCATGCAGAACGGCGCCGGATTCAATTTGAAGATGGCAAATACCAGTGCCAGCGCGGTCAGGGCTTTTTCCCCGCCGGAGAGCAAATGGATGGTGCTGTTCTTCTTCCCTGGCGGCTGCGCCATGATCGTTACCCCTGTATCGAGTAGATCTTCGCCCGTCAGTTCCAAATACGCCCGTCCACCACCGAAAACTTTTGGAAAAAGTGCCTGTAAACCGCCATTGATCTGATCAAAGGTATCTTTGAAACGGTTACGGGTTTCCTTGTCGATCTTGCGGATAACGTTTTCCAGCGTCTCCAGTGCTTCGACCAGATCGGCATCCTGCGCATCCAGATAACGCTTACGCTCGGACTGTTGCGTGTATTCATCGATGGCCGCGAGATTGATCGCGCCCAGGCGTTGAATCCGCGCATTGATCCTTTCGAGCTCTTCTTCGGCTTCGCGTTCACTGGCCTGCGCGGTCAATGTGGCGAGCACGCCATTGAGATCGTAGCCGTCTTCGAGCAATTGATCCTGCAAAGCCTTGCGGCGCACGGTCAGGGCTTGCCATTCCATGCGTTGTTGTTCGAGCTGGCCGCGAATCAACTGCGATTGCTGCTCGGCCTGGGTCCGGCGCTTTTCCGCATCGCGCAATTCGCGGTCGGCGTCTTCCAGGGCGATCTGCGCAGTCTTGAGTTCTTCGTCGACGGTCATGCGCTTGTCGAGCAGTTCTTCGAGTTTCAGGCGCAGCTCTTCCAGCGGTGCCTCGCCCTCCTCCAGATTCAGACTCAACTGTTCGCGCTTTTCGGTCAGACGCTCGGCCTGCATTTCCAGACGCTCCAACGCCTGACGCGTGGAATCGTGCTGCGCGCGTAACGAGCCAAGACGCACGGCCAATTGATGCGCATGATCCTTGTGCTGACGCGCTTCCTGACGCACGCGATCAAGGCGCTCGCGCAGGCTGTCGCGCTGGGCCAACAGCAATTCGCGCTGCTCGGTATCCAGTGCCATCGCGTCGAGGGCTTCCTGCAACTGCATGCGCGCTTCGCCGACTTGTTCGTGCTCAAGTTCGCGCTGTTCGCCAAGCTCGACCAGCTCTTCATCGAGGCGTGTGCGGCGCAAAGTCAACTGTTCGGCCTTGGCTTTGCCGGCGGACAGTTGCGCTTTCAATTCACCTTGCTGACGTGCTTCGTCTTGCAGCAAACGACGCAAATGTTCGCGACCGTTTTCCTGCTGACGCTGTTGCGCACGCAGGGTTTGCAGACGGGTTTCCATGGCCTCGACCGTGGCTTCTTTCTCTTCGCGCTCAAGGTGCAGCGCTTCGATTTCCTGGCCACGGGCGAGCATGCCGCTTTCCGCTTCGCTGGCACGACGTACGCGCAGGAAGTGTCGACCGACCCAATAACCGTCACGGCTGATCAGGCTCTCGCCAGCGCTTAATTGTCCACGCAAGGCCAAGGCCTGTTCGAGGCTGTCGACGGGTTTGACCTGACCGAGCCACGGCGACAGATCGATCTGCGCCTCGACCTTATCCAGCAAGCTGCCGGCCACGCGTACGCCATCTGTGCCGGGGCTGAGCAGGCGCAAATCGCCTTGGGTGAAACCGGACAGATCGAAGCCGCTGAAGTCGTCGACCAGCACCGCCTGCAGATCGGCGCCGAGCACGGTTTCCACCGCCAGCTCCCAACCGGCCTCGACCTTCAGGCCTTCGGCCAGGCGCGGACGCTCGGTGAGGTTGTGTTCCTTCAGCCATTCGGCAGTGCCGGTGCCCGGATCGAGTGCGGCTTGTTGCAAGGCTTCCAGCGAAGCCAGGCGACCATTGAGCCGCTGCAAGTCACCCTGTGCCTGCTGCTGCGCGGTCAGCGCTTGCTGTAATTCCTGACGCAGTTGCTCAAGCTTTTCGACCTGCGCTTCTTCGCTGGTCTGCAAATCTTCGAGGGTCGCTTCGGACTCGGCGAGCTGCTCGTTAAGCTCCATGATCGCCGCGTCTTCCGGGTCGGCCGAAAGCAGCGCGCGCTCTTCGCCGAGGCGCTTTTGCCGATCGGCGAGGCGCTCCATGCTGGTTTCCAACTGCTGGATGCGCGACTGCTGCACTTCGGCCTGACGACGCGGTTCGGCGGCGGTCAGGTTGAAGGCGTCCCACTGCTCCTGCCAACCGTGCATGACGCTTTCGGAATCTTCCAGCGCAGCGGCGGCTTCTTCGGCGGCAGCGCTGGTGACTTCCTGCTCGGGGGTGAGCATGTCCAGTTCTTCGCCGAGGGTCAGCAGCAAGGTGCGGTCGTGACCCAGATGCGATTCGGTTTCCAGGCGTGCTCGTTCGGCTTCTTTCAGATCGTCCTGCAACTGGCGCAAACGTTGCTGGCCGTGCTGGATGCTCTGCTCGACCCGGGCGATGTCGCCGCCGACCGAATAGAAGCGCCCCTGCACCAGATTGAAGCGTTCGGACAGATCGTGGTGCCCGTCGCGCAGGCGTTCGATGGCCGCGTCGGCATTGCGCTGTTCTGCGACCAAGGCTTCGAAACTGATTTCCTGAGTGCCGATGATCGACTCGCGCTGGCCGACCTGATCGTTCAGATCCTGCCAGCGCAGGGCCGACAGTTGCGCCTTGAGCTGACGCTCCTCGGCTTTGAATTCCTGATACTTCTTCGCCGCCTCGGCCTGGCGGTGCAGGCGTTCGAGTTGACGCTCCAGCTCTTCGCGCAGGTCGGTCAGGCGAGCAAGGTTTTCGTGGGTGCGGCGGATACGGTTTTCGGTTTCGCGGCGGCGCTCTTTATATTTCGAGATGCCGGCCGCTTCTTCGATGAAGTTGCGCAGGTCTTCGGGCTTGGACTCGATCAGCTTGGAGATCATCCCCTGCTCGATGATCGAGTAACTGCGCGGGCCGAGGCCGGTGCCGAGGAAAATATCGGTGATATCGCGACGACGGCATTTGGTGCCGTTGAGGTAATAGGTGGTCTGGCTGTCGCGGGTGACTTTGCGGCGAATGGAAATTTCCGCGTAAGCCGCGTACTCGCCCAGCAACGTGCCGTCGGAGTTGTCGAAGACCAGTTCGATGCTGGCCTGACTCACCGGTTTACGGCTGGTCGAACCGTTGAAGATGACGTCGGTCATCGACTCGCCACGGAGGTTCTTCGCCGAACTTTCGCCCATCACCCAGCGCACGGCGTCGATGATGTTCGACTTGCCGCAACCGTTCGGCCCGACGACTGCCGCCATGTTACTGGGGAAGTTCACCGTGGTCGGGTCGACGAAGGACTTGAATCCCGCCAGTTTGATGCACTTGAGCCGCACGCTTAGGCAACCGTCAGGGCGGACACCACCAGATCGCAGCTGCGCTGGGCGTAAGCCGTCAGCACGATGCGGATCTGCGGCAAATCACGGGCAAGCACGGCGGCCAGCAGGCGCTCGAACAGTTCGAGGAACTCGCTCATTTCGGCCTTTCGCTGTTCGAGGGCAAGGAAGTAGGCGCGGCTCATGGCCGGCTGCAGGTTCTCGACGGTCTCTTGCAGGTACGGGTTGTTGGCGAACGGATAGGCAGCGCGCATGACGCTGAAGCTGTCGTCGACAAAACTGCGGATGTCCTGGCGCTCGTAGCTGGCGGTCAGGCGCTGCTGGATCTGCACGAACGGCGCCATGTCCGACTGCACTTGCCAGCCGTTGGCCACCGAATTGCCGAGCAGGATGTACAGCTCGCTCATCAGCGTGCACAGGCTCTGCACCTTGTGCGGCGTCAGTTCGGTGACGTGCGCGCCACGGCGCGGCAGGATCGCGATCAGGTGGCGGCGTTCGAGGATCAGCAAGGCTTCGCGGACCGATCCGCGGCTGACATTAAGTGCCAGCGTGACCTTCTGTTCCTGGATGCGCTCTCCCGGCTTCATTTCGCCACGAATGATGCGTTCGGCGAGGTGGTGAGCAATTTGCTCGGCGAGGCTGTCCGGCGCCTTGAACGTCATGGTTGTCCTTCAAACTCTATCGATCTGCACAAGCGGCGCAGTGTAGCGCAAATGCACGGGCATGGCGGAGTGCCCACTCAGCGGTTTTTGGCACGAATCCCGCAAAAAAGCGGGGTGACCGATGAGGGTCAATACTGAATAGACACGTTGCTGATCGACGAAACGTATTTTCCTGACCTTTAAGTCAGAAAACCATTGACCGAAAAGTCAGACCTGCTAAATTCGGTTCACGTCGGTTAACAACAATAATGAGTCTGCGAGGCCTTCCGTGATCCAGTTTTTACTTAACCAGGAACTCCGTAGCGAGCACGCCCTGGACCCGAATCTGACTGTGCTCAATTACTTGCGTGAACACGTCGGCAAATCCGGTACCAAAGAAGGTTGCGCCAGCGGCGACTGCGGCGCTTGCACCGTGGTGGTTGGCGAGTTGCAAACGGATGACGATGGCCGCGAACACATTCGCTATCGCAGCCTCAACTCGTGCCTGACATTCGTTTCGTCACTGCACGGCAAACAACTGATCAGCGTCGAAGACCTCAAGCACAAAGGCGAACTGCACAGCGTGCAGAAAGCCATGGTCGAGTGTCACGGCTCGCAATGCGGTTTCTGCACCCCGGGTTTCGTCATGTCGCTGTTCGCTCTGCAAAAGAACAGCGATGCGCCGGATCACGCCAAGGCCCACGAAGCGCTGGCCGGCAATCTCTGCCGCTGCACCGGCTACCGGCCGATTCTGGCGGCTGCCGAGCAATCGTGCTGCGGCAAACAACCGGACCAGTTCGATGCCCGCGAAGCGGAAACCATCGCCCGCCTGAAAGCGATCGCCCCGACCGATATCGGCGAGCTGAACAGTGGCGACAAGCGCTGCCTGGTGCCGCTGACCGTCGCTGACCTGGCCGATCTCTACGACGCTTACCCACAAGCCCGCCTGCTTGCCGGCGGCACCGATCTGGCGCTGGAAGTCACCCAGTTCCACCGCACCCTGCCGGTGATGATCTATGTCGGCAACGTCGCCGAAATGAAGCGCATCGAAACCTTCGAAGACCGCATCGAAATCGGCGCTGCCACCGCCCTCTCCGACTGCTACGAAGCGTTGAACGCCGAGTACCCGGACTTCGGCGAACTGTTGCACCGCTTCGCCTCGCTGCAAATCCGTAACCAAGGCACGCTCGGCGGCAACATCGGCAACGCCTCGCCAATCGGTGATTCGCCTCCGCTGCTGATCGCCCTCGGCGCGCAAGTCGTGCTGTGCAAAGGCGAAACCCGGCGCACGCTGAACCTCGAAGATTACTTCATCGACTACAAAGTCACTGCCCGTCAGGAAAGTGAGTTCATCGAGAAGATCATCGTCCCGCGCGCCAGCGCCGAGCAGTTGTTCCGCGCCTATAAAGTTTCCAAGCGTCTGGACGACGACATCTCCGCCGTCTGCGCCGCGTTCAACCTGCGCGTCGAAAACGGCGTGATCAGCGATGCGCGCATGGCCTTCGGCGGTATGGCAGCAATTCCGAAACGCGCGGCTCACTGTGAAGCCGCATTGATCGGCCAGCCGTTCAACAACGCCGTGGTCGAACGCGCCTGCGCCGCACTGGCCGAAGACTTCACACCACTCTCGGACTTCCGCGCCAGCAAGGAATATCGCCTGCTCAGCGCGCAGAACCTGCTGCGTAAATACTTCATCGAACTACAAACACCGCACATCGAGACTCGGGTGACCGCTTATGTCTAACCATCACGCCGTAGAGAAGACCCAGGCTGAATTGGCCGAGCTGTTCGCCAAGGACCTGACCACCGGTGTCGGCCGCAGCGTAAAGCACGACAGCGCCGCCAAGCACGTGTCCGGTGAAGCGCAGTACATCGATGACCGTCTGGAATTTCCGAACCAGTTGCACCTGTATGCACGCATGTCGGACCGCGCTCACGCGAAAATCATCAGCATCGACACCTCGCCGTGCTACGCCTTCGAAGGCGTGCGCATCGCCATCACCCACGAAGACGTGCCGGGCCTGAAAGACATCGGCCCATTGATGCCGGGCGACCCGCTGCTGGCCATCGATGACGTGCAATTTGTCGGTCAACCGGTGCTCGCCGTTGCCGCGAAGGATCTGGAAACCGCGCGCAAGGCCGCCATGGCCGCGATCATCGAATACGAAGACCTCGAGCCAGTGCTCGACGTGGTCGAAGCCCTGCGCAAACGCCACTTCGTGCTCGACAGCCACACCCATCAGCGCGGCGATTCGGTCTCGGCACTGGCGACCGCTGAACATCGCATTCAGGGCACGCTGCACATCGGCGGCCAGGAACACTTCTATCTGGAGACGCAAATCTCCTCGGTGATGCCCACCGAAGACGGCGGCATGATCGTCTACTGCTCGACGCAGAACCCGACCGAAGTGCAGAAACTGGTCGCCGAAGTGCTCGACGTATCGATGAACAAAATCGTCGTCGACATGCGCCGCATGGGCGGTGGTTTCGGCGGCAAGGAAACCCAGGCCGCCAGCCCGGCGTGCCTGTGCGCCGTGGTTGCGCACCTGACTGGCCAACCGACCAAGATGCGCCTGCCGCGCGTCGAAGACATGTTGATGACCGGCAAGCGTCACCCGTTTTACGTCGAGTACGACGTCGGTTTCGACAGCACCGGGCGCCTGCACGGGATCAACATGGATCTGGCTGGCAACTGCGGCTGTTCGCCGGACTTGTCCGCCTCGATCGTTGACCGGGCGATGTTCCACTCGGACAACTCCTACTACCTCGGCGATGCGACCATCCACGGGCACCGCTGCAAGACCAACACCGCGTCGAACACGGCTTACCGTGGTTTCGGTGGCCCGCAAGGCATGGTCGCGATCGAGGAAGTGATGGACGCGATTGCCCGTCACCTGCAGCTTGATCCGCTGGCTGTGCGCAAGGCCAACTACTACGGCAAGACCGAGCGCAACGTCACCCATTACTACCAGACCGTCGAGCACAACATGCTCGAGGAAATGACCGCCGAACTGGAAGAAAGCAGCCAGTATCACGAGCGTCGCGAAGCGATCCGCCGCTACAACGCCAACAGCCCGATCCTGAAAAAAGGCCTGGCGCTGACCCCGGTGAAATTCGGTATTTCCTTCACAGCGAGCTTCCTGAACCAGGCCGGTGCGCTGATCCACATCTACACCGACGGCAGCATCCACCTGAACCATGGCGGCACGGAAATGGGCCAGGGGCTGAACACCAAAGTCGCGCAGGTCGTGGCTGAAGTGTTCCAGGTCGAGATTGATCGTGTGCAGATCACCGCGACCAACACCGACAAAGTACCGAACACCTCGCCGACAGCGGCGTCCAGCGGCGCCGACTTGAACGGTAAAGCGGCGCAAAACGCGGCTGAAATCATCAAGAAACGCCTGATCGAATTTGCTGCCCGGCATTACAAAGTCAGCGAAGAAGACGTGCAATTCCACAACGGTCATGTGCGCGTCCGCGACCACATCCTGACCTTTGAAGCGCTGATCCAGCAGGCGTATTTCAATCAGGTTTCGTTGTCGAGCACCGGGTTCTACAAGACCCCGAAAATCTACTACGACCGTAGCCAGGCCCGTGGTCGGCCGTTCTACTACTTCGCCTTCGGCGCGGCGTGCTGCGAAGTGATCGTCGACACCCTGACCGGCGAGTACAAGATGCTCCGAACCGACATCCTTCACGATGTGGGCGCCTCGCTGAACCCGTCCATCGACATCGGTCAGGTCGAGGGCGGTTTCATCCAGGGCATGGGCTGGCTGACCATGGAAGAGCTGGTCTGGAACAACAAAGGCAAGCTGATGACCAACGGCCCGGCCAGCTACAAGATCCCGGCGGTGGCGGACATGCCGCTCGACCTGCGGGTGAAGCTGGTGGAAAACCGCAAAAACCCGGAAGACACGGTGTTCCATTCCAAGGCTGTCGGTGAGCCACCGTTCATGCTCGGGATTGCGTCGTGGTGTGCGATCAAGGATGCGGTGGCGAGCCTCGGTGACTATAAGCATCAACCGCAGATTGATGCGCCGGCGACGCCGGAGCGGGTGTTGTGGGGGTGTGAGCAGATGCGTCAGCTCAAGACCGTGAAAGCGGTCGAGGCTGAGACTGAACTGGCTCCGCTTTAAGACCGAGGCGCGGCCAATCGCTGGCAAGCCAGCTCCCACAGGGTTCTGCGGTGTTTATCCGATATGCGTTACACCGCAAATCCTGTGGGAGCTGGCTTGCCAGCGATGAGGCCCGAACAGACAACGATGTTGTAGGGGTGAACTATGTACAACTGGATCGACGCCCTCGCCGACCTGCAGAACCAGGGCGAACCCTGTGTGCTGGTGACGATCATCGAAGAACTCGGCTCGACCCCGCGTAATGCCGGCTCGAAAATGGTCGTCAGCGCGAAACAGACCTTCGACACCATCGGTGGCGGGCATCTGGAATACAAAGCCATGCAGATCGCCCGCGAGATGCTCGCCAGCGGCAAGCAGGACACCCATCTGGAGCGCTTCAGTCTCGGCGCCAGTCTGGGCCAGTGCTGCGGCGGCGCCACCGTGTTGCTGTTCGAACCGATGGGCCAGGTGCAGGCGCAGATTGCCGTGTTCGGCGCCGGCCATGTCGGCCGTGCCTTGGTACCGTTGCTTGCCGGCCTGCCCTGCCGGGTGCGCTGGATCGATTCGCGGGAAGAGGAATTCCCCGAACAGATTCCCCACGGCGTGCGTAAAATCGTCGCCGAGGAGCCTGTGGATGAAATCGATGACCTGCCCGCCGGCAGCTACTGCATCGTCATGACCCACAACCATCAGTTGGATCTGGAGCTGACCGCCGCCATCCTCAAGCGCAACGATTTCACTTGGTTCGGCCTGATCGGCTCGAAGACCAAACGCGCCAAATTCGAACACCGTCTGCGTGATCGCGGTTTCGACGCCAGCGTCGTGCAACGCATGCGCTGCCCGATGGGCATCAGCGAAGTCAAAGGCAAATTGCCTGTGGAAATCGCCATCTCCATCGCCGGCGAAATCATCGCCACCTATAACGCCAATTTCGGCCAGCACACCGCCAGCGCCGAACCGATTGCCAAACTGCTGCCCGTTTCGCGCCGCAGTGAAGCCGCCAAACTCAAAGCCTCAAATTGATTAGAGAACCCTCATGCCTCTGACTCGCAAAGCCTACCGCGCCGCCATCCTGCACAGCATTGCCGACCCTGCCGAAGTCGGGATCGAAGCCTCCTACGAATATTTCGAGGATGGCCTGCTGGTGGTCGATGGCGGCAAGATCAGCGCCCTCGGCCACGCCAGTGATTTGCTGCCGACCCTGCCGGCGGACATCGAAATCGAGCACTACAAAGACGCGCTGATCACCCCGGGCTTCATCGACACCCACATTCACCTGCCGCAAACCGGCATGGTTGGCGCCTATGGCGAGCAACTGCTCGACTGGCTCAACACCTACACCTTCCCGTGCGAAAGCCAGTTCGGTGACAAGGCGCACGCCGACGATGTCGCGGATATTTTCATCAAGGAACTGCTGCGCAACGGCACTACCACTGCGCTGGTGTTCGGCAGCGTGCACCCGCAGTCGGTGAACTCGTTCTTTGAGGCGGCCGAGAAGCTTGATCTGCGGATGATCGCCGGCAAGGTGATGATGGACCGCAACGCCCCGGACTACCTGACCGACACCGCTGAGTCGAGCTACGTCGAGAGCAAGGCGCTGATCGAGCGCTGGCACGGCAAGGGCCGCCTGCACTACGCGGTGACCCCGCGTTTCGCCCCGACCAGCACCCCGGAACAACTGACCCTCGCCGGGCAACTGCTGACCGAATACCCGGATCTGTACATGCAGACCCACATCAGCGAAAACCTCAAGGAAATCGAGTGGGTCAAGGAGCTGTTCCCGGAGCGCAAGGGCTACCTCGACGTTTACGACCACTACAAGTTGCTCGGCGAGCGCTCGGTCTTCGCCCACGGCGTGCACCTGTGCGACGACGAATGTGCGCGTCTGGCGGAAACCGGCTCGGCGATCTCGTTCTGCCCGACTTCGAACTTCTTCCTCGGCAGCGGCTTGTTCAATCTGCCGATGGCCGAGAAGCACAAGCTGAATGTCGGTCTGGGCACTGACGTTGGTGGCGGTACCAGTTTCTCGCTGCTGCAAACCTTGAACGAAGCTTACAAAGTGATGCAGTTGCAGGGTGCGCGGCTGAGTCCGTTCAAGTCGCTGTATCTGGCGACGCTGGGCGGTGCACGGGCGCTGCGTCTGGAAGACAAGATCGGCAATCTGCAACCGGGCTCGGATGCCGACTTCCTGGTGCTGGATTACAACGCCACGCCGTTGCTTAGCTATCGCTTGAAGCAGGCGAATAACATAGCCGAGACGTTGTTTGTGTTGATGACGCTGGGGGATGACCGCACGGTGCAACAGACGTATGCGGCGGGTGCGTTGGTGCATCAGCGCTGAGTTTTCCCGACACATGATCGTTCCCACGCTCCGCGTGGGAATGCCTCTGGGGACGCTCCGCGTCCAGTGACGCGGAGCGTCACGGGCTGCATTCCACGCAGAGCGTGGGAACGATCAGGCAGGCATAAAAAATCCCCCAGAGCTTTTCAGCCTGGGGGATTTTTATTGCCTGTCAGATCGCTATCGCTGGCAAGCCAGCTCCCACAGTTTTTTGTGGTGTTTACCCATTTGCACTACACCACACATCCTGTGGGAGCTGGCTTGCCAGCGATTGGGCCAACTCGGTCTGACTTAGAGTTTCGCCGCAGGACGCCCCGGCTTCTTGGTCTGCAACAAATGCGAGAACACCGCATGCAGATCATCGGACGCGCCTTCCTCGTCGAGGTTGAGCTTGCTGTCGATGTGATCCATGTGATGCATCATCAGATTCACCGCCAACTCACCGTCACGTTTCTCGATCGCGTCGATCAACTGGGTGTGCTCGTCATAGGAGCAATGCGAACGGTTGCCGCTTTCATACTGGGCAATGATCAGCGAAGTTTGCGAGACCAGGCTGCGCTGGAAGCTGATCAGCGGGGCGTTTTTTGCCGCTTCAGCGAGCTTCAGGTGAAATTCACCCGACAGGCGAATACCGGCGCCACGATCACCACGCGAGAAACTGTCGCGCTCATCGTTGACCATCTGCCGCAGTTCGGCAATCTGTTCGGCAGTGGCGTGCAGCACGGCCAGTTCAGTGATCGCGCGCTCGACCAGACGGCGGGCCATGAACACCTGGCGTGCTTCTTCAACGCTCGGGCTGGCGACGACGGCGCCACGGTTCGGCCGCAACAGCACGACGCCCTCATGGGCCAGACGCGACAAGGCGCGGCGAATGATGGTGCGGCTGACCCCGAAAATTTCCCCCAGCGCTTCTTCGCTCAACTTGGTGCCGGGCGCCAGACGCTGCTCGAGGATGGCCTCGAAGATATGCGCGTAGACAATATCGTCCTGGGTTCCGCTGCGGCCGGCTTTGCCTGCTCGCGGTTGTTTCTTGAGGGGTTGCAACTGTTCGTTCATGGGCACTCGAGTCGGAAGAACTGCGGCGAATAGACCGTGACTGTAATACGGCACAGTAGGTCGCTGGCAAGTATCGCGTAAAAAACAGCGCGATTGTACACAATGGATGGTGGCAACACGACTGTATGGCTGTTTGTGACCACGGCTGTATTGCAACGATCCGTTACGATTGAGTTTAGGCTTGATCACAGAATCCGCCTTCAGCGCACAATTCCTGTGGGAGCGAGCCTGCTCGCGAAAACCATTTCACATTCAATATGAATGTTGACTGACACACCGCTTTCGCGAGCAGGCTCGCTCCCACAAGGGTTTGCGTCACAGGGGACATCTTCATCCGCATAAGGAACACCGCCGTCATGAACGACGCCACGCACACTCAACTGCGTCCCTTTTCCGACACATCGCCTTCGGCCATCGTCGCCGGTTTCATTGCGATGATGACCGGCTACACCAGTTCACTGGTGCTGATGTTCCAGGCCGGGCAAGCGGCGGGCCTGACCAGCGGGCAGATTTCCTCGTGGATATGGGCGATTTCGATCGGCATGGCGGTATGCTCCATCGGCCTATCGCTGCGCTATCGCACACCCATCACCATCGCCTGGTCGACACCCGGCGCCGCATTGCTGATCACCAGTCTTGGCGGCGTCAGTTACGGCGAAGCCATCGGTGCCTATGTCACTTGCGCCGTGCTGGTGACGATCTGCGGGCTGACAGGCAGTTTTGAACGTTTGGTGAAAAAGATCCCGGCATCGCTGGCGGCGGCATTATTGGCGGGGATTCTGTTCAAGATAGGCAGTGAAATTTTCGTCGCCGCGCAACACCGCACCGGTCTGGTGCTGGGGATGTTCTTCACTTATCTGCTGATCAAACGCCTGTCGCCACGCTATGCCGTGCTAGCTGCACTGCTGATCGGCACCGCGCTGTCGGGCTTTATGGGCCTGCTGGATTTCAGCGGTTTCCACCTGGAGGTGGCGACACCGGTGTGGACTACTCCGCACTTCTCGCTGGCAGCGACCATCAGCATCGGCATTCCGTTGTTCGTGGTGGCGATGACCTCGCAGAACATGCCCGGCATCGCCGTCCTGCGCGCCGACGGCTATAACGTGCCGGCATCGCCGCTGATCACCACCACCGGCATCGCCTCGCTGTTACTGGCGCCGTTCGGCTCCCACGGCATCAACCTCGCGGCCATCAGTGCAGCCATCTGCACCGGGCCACACGCCCATGAAGACCGCAACAAACGTTACACCGCAGCGGTGTGGTGCGGGATTTTCTACGGGATTGCCGGGGTGTTCGGCGCCACATTGGCGGCGTTGTTCGCCGCGTTGCCGAAGGAACTGGTGCTGTCGATTGCCGCATTGGCGCTGTTTGGTTCGATCATCAATGGCTTGAGCATTGCCATGACCGAAGTGAAGGAACGCGAAGCGGCGTTGATTACCTTTATGGTGACGGCGTCGGGGTTGACGCTGTTTTCCATCGGCTCGGCGTTTTGGGGGATTGTCGCGGGGGTTTTGACGCTGCTGATTCTGAACTGGCGTAAAGCGCAGGCATAAAAAAACGGCGACCCTCAGGTCGCCGTTTTTTTCAGTATCACTTAGCCGCGTTGATCGGCTTTTCCGGATACCAAACGTCCAGCAGCGGGCTGATTTCAGCCTTGGTCAGCTCGGAACGGTTTTTCAGCCAGGCTTCAACGGCAGCGCGCTGCTCTTCGTTGACCGAGCCACGCTTCTGCAGGCAAACCAGACCGAAGTCGTCGCCGCCTACATAACCCAGACCGTTGGCTTCCATGGCTTCTTTGATGAAGGCTTCGAGGAAAGCGTCAATGGCTTCTTCGGACAAGTCTTCTTTGAAGTCCAGGTTCAGTTCGAAACCCAGCTCTTGAAATTCATCAACGCACAGTTTTTTGCGCAGACGCTGGGAACGGTTAGTCGCCATTGGAACAATCCTCTTAAGTAATAACGGCCGGCACTTTACCAGTTTAAGCGGTCAATTGCCCGATTCTCTGGACTGCGCAGCCGACCGCCTGTAAAAAAATCACGGATTAGCCACCCGGGGACGGCACAAGCGGTTACACCTTGGGGCATAATGCCGACACTTTCGTGACCACTGAGGGCTTTTTCATCCATGTCCTCGTTATTTTTCCCCTCTTTTGCAGGGTTTTATTTCTTATGATCAAATCGTTGCGTCCACTTTTTCTGGCCGGCCTTCTTCTCCCTCTGGCCCTGCCTGTCTCCGCTGCCACCATCAATACTTCTCTCACCCCCAACGTCGAAAAAGCCCTCAAGGCGAGCAAGCTGCAGCCGACTGCCCTGTCGCTGGTGATGGTGCCGCTGGATGGCCCGGGCACCGCGACCGTGTACAACGCCGACGTATCGGTCAACCCGGCCTCGACCATGAAACTGGTCACCACCTATGCGGCGCTGGAGATGCTCGGTCCCAACCATCAGTGGAAAACCGAGTTCTACACCGATGGCGACCTGAGCGGCGGCATCCTCAACGGCAACCTCTACCTCAAGGGTGGCGGCGATCCAAAGCTGAACATGGAAAAACTCTGGCTGCTGATGCGCGACCTGCGCGCCAACGGCGTGACCCAGATAACCGGTGATCTGGTGCTGGACCGCAGCTTCTTCGTGCAGCCGCAACTGCCGGAATTCAATGACGACGGCAACGACGAGAACAAGCCGTTCCTGGTCAAACCGGATTCGCTGCTGGTCAACCTCAAGGCTCTGCGTTTTGTCGCGCGTAACGACGGTGGTCGGGTGTTGATCTCGGTAGAACCGCCGATTGCCAACATCCGCATCGAAAACACCGTCAAGGCGTTGAACTCCAAACAATGCACCGGCGGCGTGCGCTACAACCCGGTGGCGCAAGCCGACGGCAGCATGACCGTCACCGTCGCCGGCCAGTTGGGCGATGGCTGCAGCTCACAGACTTACCTGTCGCTGCTTGATCACGCGACTTACACCGCCGGCGCCGTGCGGGCGATCTGGAAGGAACTGGGTGGCAGCATCCAGGGCAAGGATCGTCTCGCCTCGACGCCGAATAACGCCAAACTGCTGGCCCGCGCCTACTCGCCGGATCTGGCCGAGATCATCCGCGACATCAACAAATACAGTAACAACACCATGGCCCAGCAGCTGTTCCTGAGCCTCGGTCAGAAATTCCGCAACGATGCCGACGGTGACGACGCCAAGGCCGCGCAGCGAGTGGTACGTCAGTGGCTGGCACGCAAAGGCATTACCGCGCCGCATCTGGTGATGGAGAACGGCTCCGGCCTGTCCCGCGCCGAACGCGTCAGCGCCCGTGAGATGGCCAGCATGCTGCAAGCCGCCTGGCACAGCCCGTACGCCGCCGAATACATCAGCTCGCTGCCGATTGCCGGCACCGACGGCACCATGCGCAAACGCCTGAAGACCACCGCGATGCGCGGCGAAGCTCACGTCAAGACCGGCACCCTGAACACCGTGCGCGCGATCGCCGGCTTCAGCCGTGATGTGAATGGCAACACCTGGGCGGTGGTGGCGATCCTCAATGACAAGGCGCCGTTTGGGGCGTCGTCGGTGCTGGATCAGGTGCTGCTGGATCTGTATAAGCAGCCAAAACTGGCGCAGACAGCTTCGGTTCTGTAACGCGGTTCAAGCAACTCCACAAAACCCTGTGGGAGCTGGCTTGCCAGCGATAGCGCTATGTCAGTCACCGAAGATGCTGACTGAAATGACGCTATCGCTGGCAAGCCAGCTCCCACAGGTTTGTGGTGTATTGAATGTCAGCTCATCTGCTCAACCCGATCGCGCCCGCCCTGCTTGGCTGCGTACACGCCCGAGTCGGCGCGCAGCAGCAGCGAATCCGCGCCCTCCCCCGGTCGCCAACTGGCGATGCCGAAACTCGCAGTCACCACGCCGACCACATCCACCGGCGCACTGCGCAGCCCCTGCCACAACTCCACCGCGAGCATGTACGCGTGTTCGCCGTCGATGTCCGGGCACAGCACCATGAACTCTTCGCCGCCCAGACGACAAAACACATCGGTACGGCGCAGCCGATGGCCAATGCGCTCGCACACGGCTTGCAACACCCGGTCGCCCACGGCATGGCCGTACTGGTCGTTGATGCGTTTGAAGTGGTCGATGTCGAGCATGATCACCGACAACTCCCCGCCGCCACGCTCGACCCGGGCCATTTCCGTGGTCAGGCGCTCCTGAAAATAGCGGCGGTTGTGAATACCGGTCAGCGAATCAGTCACTGACAGCGCACGAAGTTCTTCCTCGACCCGCTTCAGATCGGAAATATCCGAAATATAGCCATGCCACAGCACACCGCCGCCGGGCAGCTCTTCCGGCGTCGCCTCACCACGCACCCAGCGCAGCCCGCGCTCGGGCAATTGCACGCGGTATTCCTCGCGCCACGGGCTGAGGTTGTCCGCCGAGGCGCGAATCGAGGTGCGCACGCGGGTGATGTCCTGTGGGTGGATGCGAGAAAAGATCGCCTCGGCGTCGAGCAGCAGCACGTCCGGCTCCAGCTCGTAGATCTCGCGGATGCCGTCGCTGGCGTAGATCACGCTGAAGCGCCCGTCGAATTCCATCTTGAACTGGTAGATGCCACCAGGCACGTGAGCACTGAGTTTCTTCAGCAGCACGTCCCGCGCCGCCAGGGCCTCGTGGACGCGCTTGCGCTCGGTGATGTCGATACAGATCGCCAGATGGCCGACCCACAGGCCCTGCTCATCGAGGACCGGAGTGGCGAGCATGTTCACTGGCAGGTGGCTGCCATCGCTGCGTACCAGCGTCCACTCGCGAGCCTCGTGACCGCCGACTTCACCGCCCTCGACCAGCATCGCGTGGCAGGTCGGGATGCTCTTGCCGTACCGCGCACTCAATTCCGTAGAACGTGCGCTCAACTCCCTTGGCAAGTGCAGGTTTTCCAGTGTCATGTGGCCGACGACGTCGGCACTGCTGTAGCCGAGCATCTGTTCGGCGCCGGGGTTGAAAGTATTGATCACCCCGCGCAAATCGGTGGCGATGATCGCGACTTGAGTCGCGGCATTCAGCACCCCGCGCAGTTGACCGTGGGTGCCGCGCAACTCCTGCTCACGCTCGTGCAGTTCCTGCGTGCGCAATTCGACCAGGCGCAAGGCGCGCTGGCGCTGGCTGACCAGCACATAGAGCAACGCGCTGAGCAGCAGACTCAGCAAGCCGCCAAGAATGATCACGCTGCCCACCGACGAGTGATTGGCCTGCATAAAGGCTTCGCTGGGCAGGATATCGACCTGATAGTCGTGATCGGCCATGCGCACCAGCCGCGTCGCCGCCAGATCACTGAGCGCCGGCTCGTTGGTGGATTCGAACAATACTTCATGCTGATCATTGGTCGACAGGTCAAGAATGCGCACGGACAAGTAGTCATGAAACGCATCCGGCAAGCCATCGGCCAGCAACTGACGCATGCTGATCACCGCCATCACGTAGCCGAACGACTGTTGCTGGCCAGCCCGCATCACTGGTGCAACCAATAGCACCCCGCGCGCGTAGGACGGCTCGATACTCACCAGATGCATCGGTTGCGACACCGCCAGACCACCAAGCTTGTCTGCACGCTGGAGGGTGTCCCGACGCAGCGGTTGCGCCAGCAAGTCATAGCCCAAAGGCGAGCCGAGGCGACTTTGCGTCTGGCTGAACAGCACGGGCACATATTCATCACGCATGCCGGCCAGTTGCAGCTCGCCCTGTGCATTGAGTTCACGAATGGTAAAGGTGCTCAGCCCTTCCTCTCGCACGCGCTGTTCAAAAGCGCCGCGCTCGGCAGCACTGACCCGCAAAGCAAACGAATAGGCCTGGGTACGCAGTAATAAAGGTTGGGTGTAGCCATCGAATTCGGCGCGGGACACCGATTCGGAGTTGGCGAAGAAGCGGCGCAAGCCGTCGAGGCGTTGCTCCTGATCCTGGAAGCGTTCTTCGATGCGGCTGTAACGCTCATTGGCCAGCAGTTGAAAGCGCTGACGCAATTGCTGCTCAAACTGATTGAAGGTGGCCCAGGCGAGCAGTCCCGTGAGAATCCCGCCGGCGAGCAATACCAGCATCGCGACCAGCCAGGCCGAGACTTCTTCGCTGATAAAACCCAGAATCTTCGGGCGCACGGGGTGCAACGACATAAGGGCAACTCACCACAGCAGCATTTCGGGGATACCCCCATTGGCCATGAGTGAGTTATAGCTATTAGCCATTAATTTGGCTAGCGCTGATCGGATCCAAGAGCCGTTAAAAATCAAGGCTCTGTGGATCCAACTTTGCCGAGTGTCAACGAGCCGTGATTTTCCAGGCGCGGTGGATCTTGGTGTTGCGCGCGAAATCCGGATCGATGGTCTGCGCGCTGATTTCCTCGACCGCATAACGCTCGGCGAGGTTTTCCTCCAACTGGAACTTGCGGAAGTTGTTGGAGAAGTACAGCACGCCACCCGGAGCCAGACGCGCCATGGCCAGGTCGATCAACTGCACCTGATCACGCTGCACGTCGAAGATGCCTTCCATGCGCTTGGAATTGGAGAAGGTCGGCGGATCGATGAAGATCAGGTCGTATTCGTCACGACTGCTCTCCAGCCACGCCATCACGTCGCCCTGCTCCAGACGGTTCTTGTCGGAGAAGCCGTTCAACGACAGGTTGCGGCGCGCCCAGTCGAGGTAGGTTTTCGACAGGTCGACGCTGGTGGTGCTGCGCGCGCCGCCCTTGGCTGCATGCACACTGGCCGTCGCGGTGTAGCAGAACAGATTGAGGAAGCGTTTGCCGGCGGCCTCTTTCTGAATACGCATGCGCATCGGCCGGTGATCGAGGAACAGACCGGTGTCGAGGTAATCGGTGAGGTTGACCAGCAACTTCACGCCGCCCTCGCTGACTTCATTGAACTTGCCTTGCGCGGCCTGACGCTCGTACTGCTTGGTGCCGCTCTGGCGCTCGCGGCGCTTGACCACTACGCGGCTCTTGTCGACGTTCAACGCCTGCGGAATCGCCGCCAGTGCGTCAAACATGCGCGCCGAGGCTTTTTCCGGGTCGATGGACTTCGGTGCGGCGTATTCCTGAACGTGCACCCAGTCGTGGTACAGATCGATCGCCATCGCATATTCCGGCATGTCGGCATCGTAGACGCGGTAGCAATCGATGCCTTCGCGCTTGACCCACTTGCCCATCGCCTTGAGATTCTTTTGCAGGCGATTGGCAAACATCTGCCCGCCTTCGCTCAAGCGCGGCTGCTCGATCACTGGCGCCGGGGCCGGCGTCGGTTTGATCGGGTTGCCGTTCTTGTTGAACTTGCGCTCTTGCGGCTCGTCCGGAGTCTGATCGTAAGCCGCTTGCTCACGCTCGGCCTGACGCTGCTCCGGGGTACGACGCTCGCCGGTGACGAACTGATCCGGCAGCACTTTGATCAACAGCAGCTTGCACGGCAACGCACCGTTCCAGAACGAATACTGTTTGTGGCTGCGGATGCCCATGCGCTTGCCCAGATCCGGCGCGCCGGTGAATACCGCCGCTTCCCAGTTCAGGCAGGCCTGACGCAGGCGCTCGCCGAGGTTCTGGTAGAGGTACAACAGGCTGGCTTCGTCACCCAGACGCTCGCCGTACGGTGGGTTGCAGATCACCAGACCTTTCTGGTTCTGGTCCGGGCGCGGCTCGAAGGTCGCGACTTCGCCCTGGTAGATCTTGATCCACTCGCTCAGACCGGCACGTTCAACGTTGTTGCGGCCCGGTTGAATCAGGCGCGGGTCGGCTTCGTAACCACGAATCCACAGCGGCGGCTTGGCCAGACCGGCAGCGGCGCGCTGGGAAGCCTCTTCGTGAAGTTTTTTCCACAGCGCCGGCACGTGACCGAGCCAAGCGGTGAAGCCCCACTGCTCGCGACGCAGGTTCGGCGCCATGTCGGCGGCGATCATGCCCGCTTCGACGAGGAACGTACCAACACCGCACATTGGGTCAGCCAGCGCGCCACCTTCGGCAGCAATGCGCGGCCAGCCGGAGCGGATCAGAATCGCTGCCGCGAGGTTTTCCTTCAGCGGCGCAGCGCCCTGCTGCAAGCGATAGCCACGCTGGTGCAGGCTGTGGCCGGAGAGGTCGAGGGAGAGAATCGCTTCGCCGCGATCCAGACGCAGGTGAATGCGCAGATCCGGATTGAGCTTGTCGATGCTTGGGCGATCGCCTTGCGGGGTGCGCAGCTTGTCGACGATGGCATCCTTGACCTTCAAGGCGCCGAAGTGGGTGTTGTCGATGCCCGAGCCATGACCACTGAATTCGACGGCCAGGGTGCCATCGCTGAGCATGTGATCCTGCCACTCGACGTCGAGCACGCCGTGGTACAGGTCTTCAGCGTCCTTCATCGGGAAACGCTTGAGCACCAGCAACACGCGGTTGGCCAGACGCGACCACAAGCACAGGCGATAAGCGGTTTCCATGGTTGCCATGCCACGCACGGCGGAAGTGTGCTCGCGGGCTTCTTCAAGGCCAAGCCCGACGGCTTCCTCGATGAGCAGGCCTTCAAGGCCTTTAGGGCAAGTGAGGAAGAGTTCGAAACGGTCGGACATGGTTTTTCCAGAGCCTTTGGCTAGTGAATCGGCAACGCATTGCCGATCCGGTTTTCAATCAGGCGCTTTTCTACAAGAACGCCCGCGTGGCACGAAGGTGTGCCGTCCCATCCCCGCTGCTCGGGTTAAAGGAGCTTAGATGCAAGGACAGAGAAAAAAGTTGGTGCAACAAAAAGTCTTAAAGCGACCCTTCGTCGAATATTACCTGAGTCTAAACGTGGGTCATTCTCACTAAAGAATTAAGCCCATCATCCAGTGCGGCGCCGATCATACCGGGGTTTGCTGAAAAAACATTCATGAAACCCACAGTTACTTATGGCTGTAGCACTATTTTCGTTACGTCCTTATGACAAAACGATCATTCCCTCGGTGTGACTCATTGGTTAGAACTGAACACAGGTTGACGTCCCAACGGCGTCAACGCCTTGGCTCGCCACGCCGGCAGCGAGCCGCCCACGGCAGAGTTTTTCTGCCAGACCTCGGTTGAGGTCAACGCGACACAAACAGTCAACAAGTGAGGGAAATACCCTATGAGAAGACTTAAGCGTGATCCGTTGGAAAGAGCATTTTTGCGCGGATATCAATATGGCGTTGGTGGCAAATCCCGTGAGCTTTGCCCATTTACTCTACCGTCGGTACGCCAAGCCTGGATCAACGGCTGGCGAGAAGGACGCGGCGACAACTGGGACGGTATGACCGGCACTGCGGGAATCCACAGACTCAACGAACTTCACGCCGTCGGCTGACACAGGGCATTTATTCCGACACGACAATCTGAATTTGTAACGCATTAACCACGCACGTCCTTCCCGGACGGCGGGCTACGGCCCAGGGGCTCCTTCGAGGAGCCCTTTTTTATGCCTGCTTATCCGCAAGGTGATCCTGTGGTGAGGGGATTTATCCCCGACCGGCTGCGCAGCAGTCGCAATCCTGAGCCCCTGATTTTACTGGCACATCGAGGTGAATGGTTTTGGGCTGCTTCGCAGCCATCGGGGATAAATCCCCTCGCCACAAAAGCCCTCGGCAAACCTCAACGCAGCGCGACGATAGCATCTACCGACTCACGAATCAGCGCCGGGCCTTTATAGATGAAGCCAGAGTAGATTTGCACCAGGCTGGCACCGGCAAGAATTTTCTCGGCCGCGTGCTTGCCTTCGGTGATGCCGCCCGCCGCGATGATCGGCAGACGACCACCCAGTTCACCCGCCAGCACCTTCACGGTATTCGTGCTCTTCTCACGCACTGGCGCGCCAGACAAACCGCCCGCCTCGTCGCCATGTTCCATTCCTTCAACACCGACACGGCTCAAGGTGGTGTTGGTAGCGATCACCGCGTCCATCCCGGTTTCGATCAGGGCCTGGGCGACTTGCGCGGTTTCTTCGTCAGTCATGTCCGGGGCAATCTTGATCGCCAGCGGCACATGCTTGCCGTGACGCAGCGCCAGTTCGACGCGACGGGTGGCCAGGTCTGCCAGCAATTGTTTTAGCGAATCACCGAACTGCAGACTGCGCAGCCCCGGGGTGTTCGGCGAGCTGACGTTGACCGTGATGTAACTGGCGTGGGCGTAGACCTTGTCCAGGCAGATCAGGTAATCGTCCACTGCGCGCTCGACCGGGGTATCGAAGTTCTTGCCGATGTTGATACCCAGCACGCCTTGGTATTTCGCCGCAGCCACCCGTGCCAGCAGGTTATCCACACCGAGGTTGTTGAAGCCCATGCGGTTGATGATCGCCTCGGCTTCCGGCAGGCGGAAGATCCGTGGTTTCGGGTTGCCTGGCTGCGGACGCGGGGTCACGGTGCCGATTTCGACAAAACCGAAACCCAGCTGCGCGAAGCCATCGATGGCGGCGCCGTTCTTGTCCAGACCGGCCGCCAGCCCCACCGGGTTGGGAAATTCCAGCCCCATCACGGTCACCGGCATTTTTGCCGGGGCCTTGCACAGCAAGCCGTTTAAGCCCAAACGCCCACCCGCGCCGATCAGATCCAGCGACAGATCGTGGGAGGTTTCCGGGGAAAGTTTGAACAACAGCTGACGGGCCAGGGTGTACATGGGCGGCAATGACTCGGGCGGCGAAAAGAGGCGGCGATTATAGCCGGGCATCGACCTGCGGCGCGAGGCGCACGCACAAATCGCAGGCACTGGCATATGCCTTGCACTCTCCTGGCTATCAGCGCGCGGGCCAACGAAGGCAGGCGCGCAAGGACAATGGCGTCGTCTTCGGGTTTTGCCTGCGCAAAGTCTGTGGCGGCGCTTTTTTTCGAGGTGGCGTTGTATGAATGAACCTTCGGTAGGGCCGCTGGCCTGGGTCAATGGCAGCGATGCCCCGGAAAAAACCGCGATCAACCTGGGCTTCATGGCCCTGAGCGATTGCGCCTCGGTCGTCGTCGCGGCCACACAGGGCTTTGCCCAGCCTTACGGGCTGACCCTGAACCTCAAACGCCAGACCTCCTGGGCCGGTTTGCGCGACAAACTGGTCAGCGGCGAACTGGATGCCGCCCACAGCCTATACGGCCTGATCTACGCGGTGCACCTGGGCATTGGCGGCGTGGCGTCGACCGACATGGCGGTATTGATGGGCCTTAACCAGAATGGTCAAAGCCTCAACCTCTCCCACGGCCTGCAAAATCTCGGCGTGACCAGCCCTGAAGCGCTCGACGGGCACGTGCACCAAAGCCGCGCAAAACTCACCTTCGCGCAGACCTTTCCCACCGGCACCCATGCCATGTGGCTTTATTACTGGCTGGCGAGTCAGGGCATTCATCCGCTACAGGATGTCGATAGCGTGGTGGTGCCGCCGCCGCAAATGGTCGCGCACCTGCAAGCCGGGCGCATCGACGGCTTTTGCGTCGGCGAACCGTGGGCCGCCAGCGCGGTGCAGCAGGATCTCGGTTTCACCTTGGCCACCAGCCAGACCATCTGGCCCGATCACCCGGAAAAAGTCCTTGGTTGCACCCGCGAATTTATCGAGCAATACCCGAACACGGCGCGGGCGCTGGTGATGGCGATCCTCGAAGCCAGCCGTTTCATCGACGACAGTCCGGAAAATCGCCGCAGCACCGCGCAGTTGCTCAGTGCGCCGGAATATCTGGACGCGCCGATGTCCTGCATCGAACCGCGTTTTCTTGGTGATTACGCCGATGGCCTCGGCAACCGCTGGCAGGATCCGCACGCGCTGCGCTTCCATGGTAACGGCGAGGTAAATCTGCCGTATCTGTCGGACGGTATGTGGTTCATGACCCAGTTCCGCCGCTGGGGTTTGCTGCGTGAGGATCCGGACTACCTTGCCGTCGCCCGTCAGGTTCAGCAGCTGGATATCTACCGCGACGCGGCAACCGCTGTCGGCGTCGCCGCGTGGGGCACCGACATGCGCAGCAGCCAGTTGCTCGACGGCAAAGTCTGGGACGGCAGCGACCCGGCCGGATACGCACGCAGTTTCAAGCTGCACGCCTTGAGCGACGACGCTCCCCTGCTCGCTCGCCGCTGAAAGGAGCCCACGAACATGTTGCGCATTCTGCTGATCAACGACACGGCGAAAAAAGTCGGACGTCTGAAAGCCGCGCTGACCGAGGCCGGTTTCGAGGTAATCGACGAGTCAGGTCTGACCATTGATTTGCCGGCACGCGTCGAAACAGTGCGCCCGGACGTGATCCTGATCGATACCGAGTCACCGAGCCGCGATGTCATGGAGCAAGTGGTACTGGTCAGTCGCGACCAGCCACGGCCGATCGTGATGTTTACCGACGAACATGACCCGGGGGTGATGAGGCAGGCGATCAAATCCGGGGTCAGTGCCTACATCGTCGAGGGGATCCACGCACAACGCCTGCAGCCGATTCTCGATGTGGCGATGGCGCGTTTCGAGAGCGATCAGGCCTTGCGCGCACAGCTTCAGGCCCGTGACCAGCAACTGGCCGAGCGCAAGCGTATTGAGCTGGCTAAAGGGCTGCTGATGAAGATGAAGGATTGTAATGAGGAAGAGGCCTACACCCTGATGCGCCGCCAGGCGATGAGCCGACAGCAGAAGCTGATTCAGGTGGCGGAGCAGATCATTGCCATGAGTGAGTTGCTGGGCTAGCCCCCTCCTACCGATCGTTCCCACGCTTTGCGTGGGAACGATCAGGATAGAGATGGCACAAATCTCGCTATGTAAAACGCACAGGTAACCAACGGCGGTTGCCCCACCCACGACAAAGACGTCGCTCACCCGCTCGCCCCACCCGGCGAATCAGGTAGCGGCGTTTTTGCGTTTTGGCCCCACAGACCGGGGCCGGTGGTGCGGCCGTGGCGGCGCCCCACTTGCTGTTGCATGACTCCTTTCGAGACTCCTTTTCAGCTGAGGTGCGCGATGAATTCAAGCTTCTGGAAATCCGGCCACGCCCCGACCCTGTTCGCGGCCTTCCTCTATTTCGACCTGAGCTTCATGGTCTGGTACCTGCTCGGCCCCTTGGCGGTGCAGATCGCCGCCGACCTGCACTTGACCACCCAACAACGCGGCCTCGTCGTCGCCACGCCGATCCTTGCCGGTGCGCTGCTGCGCTTTGTGATGGGCATGCTCGCCGATCGTCTGTCGCCGAAAACTGCCGGCCTGATCGGCCAGGTCATCGTAATCTGCGCACTGTTCGGTGCGTGGAAACTCGGCATTCACAGTTATGAACAGGCGCTGATACTCGGTCTGTTTCTTGGCATGGCCGGTGCGTCATTCGCCGTCGCCCTGCCGCTGGCGTCGCAATGGTATCCGCCGCAGCACCAGGGCAAAGCCATGGGCATCGCCGGTGCGGGCAACTCCGGCACCGTGTTCGCCGCGCTGCTCGCCCCGGTGCTCGCGGCTGCGTTCGGCTGGAGCAACGTCTTCGGCTTCGCTCTGATCCCGCTGATCCTGACGCTGCTGTTGTTTGCCTGGCTGGCGAAAAACGCCCCCGCACGCCCGAAAGCCAAAGCCATGGCGGACTACTTCAAAGCGCTGGGTGACCGTGACAGTTGGTGGTTCATGTTTTTCTACAGCGTCACCTTCGGTGGCTTCATCGGCCTGGCCAGCGCCCTGCCCGGCTACTTCAACGATCAGTACGGTTTGAGCCCGGTGACCGCCGGTTACTACACCGCTGCCTGCGTGTTCGGCGGCAGTTTGATGCGACCGCTGGGTGGCGCACTGGCTGACCGTTTCGGCGGTATCCGCACGCTGCTGGCGATGTACACCGTCGCCGCCGTCTGCATCGCTGCCGTGGGTTTCAATCTGCCAAGTTCCTACGCAGCACTCGCGCTTTTCGTCTGCACCATGCTCGGTCTGGGGGCAGGCAACGGCGCGGTTTTCCAACTGGTGCCGCAGCGTTTTCGTCTGGAGATCGGCGTGATGACCGGACTGATCGGCATGGCCGGCGGCATCGGCGGTTTCGCGTTGGCGGCCGGCATGGGCGCGATCAAACAAAGCACCGGCAGCTATCAATTGGCCTTGTGGTTGTTCGCCAGCCTCGGTGTGCTGGCGTGGTTTGGCCTGCACGGCGTCAAGCGTCGCTGGAGAACCACTTGGGGTTCGGCAGCGGTAACGGCAGCGCGGGTCTGACGCATCGATGGCCCTGCAGCTGAGTTTTGCCGAAGCCAGCGCCACCGGCCCGCGTGCGGAGAATCAGGACGCCTTGCGCCTGGTCACACCCGCTCCGGCGCTGGCGGTGAGCAAAGGCTATCTGTTCGCCATTGCCGACGGTGTCAGCCAGTGCGCCGATGGCGGACTGGCTGCGCGTTCGACGTTGCAGGCCCTGGCGCTCGACTATTACGCCACGCCGCAAACCTGGAGCGTGGCGCAGGCGCTGGATCGGCTGCTGCTCGCGCAAAATCGCTGGTTGCAGGCCAATGGCGGTGGGCAGCCGTTGCTGACCACGGTCAGTGCCTTGGTCATGCGTGGTCGGCGCTTTACCCTTGCCCACGTAGGCGATTGCCGGGTTTATCGCTGGCACGCCGACAGCTTGCAGCGTATCTCTGAAGATCACGTTTGGGATCAGCCAGGCATGCAGCATGTGCTCAAGCGCGCGCTGGGGCTGGATCAGCACCTGGTGCTGGATTTTCTCGACGGCGAACTGCGTGGCGGCGAGAGCTTTGTGCTGCTCAGTGACGGTGTCTGGTCGACCTTGGGCGATACCGCCATTGCGGCGATCCTGCGTGACCAGCCGGATCTGGCCAGCGCTGCACAAACGCTGGTCAACGCGGCGCATCTGGCGGGGAGTCAGGACAATGCCAGTGCCTTGCTGGTGCGGGTCGATGGTGTCGGCGAGTCGAATATTGGCGATGCGTTGATTCATTTGCAGCAATGGCCACTGCCGCCGCCGTTGAAACCGGGGCAATCGTTCGAAGGCTGGCAAGTGCAAGGCATCGTCGCTCAGAGCCAGCAATCGCTGCTCTATCGGGTGCTTGATGGTCAAGGCCAGACCTGGCTACTGAAGACCCTGCCCACGCGTTCGGCTGACGATTCCTACGCCGCGCAAGCGTTGCTGTCAGAGGAATGGTTCCTCAAACGTGTGGCCGGGCGGCATTTCCCTGAAGTCCATGCGTGCAGCCAGCGTCAGCATTTGTACTACGTGATGCGCGAATATTCCGGGACGACGCTGGCGCAACTCGGGCATCTATCCTTGGCTCAATGGCGAGACATAGCCGAACGCTTGCTACGTGCAGTCGGGCTACTGCACCGGCGGCAGATTCTGCATCGCGACATCAAACCGGAAAACCTGCATTGGGGCGACGACGGTGAACTGCGCTTGCTGGATTTTGGCTTGGCGTATTGCCCGGGCCTGTCCGAAGACGCGGCGTCGACGCTGCCGGGTACGCCAAGTTATATCGCCCCGGAAGCGTTTCGCGGTGATCCGCCGAGTGCGCAGCAGGATTTGTACGCTGTGGGTGTGAGCCTGTATTTCTTGTTGACCGGGCACTTTCCCTATGGCGAGATCGAAGCCTTTCAACGGCCGCGTTTTGGTGTCCCGGTGAGTGCCAGTCGCTATCGGCCTGATGTGCCGGAATGGCTGGCACAGAGTCTGGAGCGCGGGGTGGCGGCGGATCCGCAGCAACGGTTTGAAACGGCTGAGGAGTGGTTGTTGGTGCTGGAACAGGGGGAGCGGCGGAGTTTGAGTGTGCGGCCCAGACCTTTATTGGAGCGTGAGCCAATGAAGGTTTGGCGGACGATGGCGTTGCTGGCATTGCTCGGGAATCTGGTGCTGCTGGTGTTGTTGTTTCACAGCTGAACCGAGGCGCGGCCATCGCGAGCAGGCTCACTCCTACAATTTGAAATGCATTCTCCTGTAGGAGTGAGCCTGCTCGCGATGACGTAAGCCCAATCACCACAAATCCCCCTGCCTGAACGCCCCAAGAACGAGCAACCCGCTTCGATACAGTGCAAAAAACCACCCGCAATAACCGACCCGCCCCAATGAACCGGGCACTGCTCCACTTGGCACAACCACTGCATTAGCCCTTTCAACACACACATAAAGCCCAACCTTCAACGACGAAGGCTGCGCTTCCCGAGAGAACGGGACCAGGACAAAGGCGTCCTCGCTAGGCAACTAGCGGGACGCCTTTTTTGTTTGCGCAAAATTTCTCGAGCAAGGCCTGACTGCCCACAAGAGGCTAGCCGCAGCTCCCCGGAGAACCTGATGAAAAAACTCAAACTGGTGATGATCGGAAATGGCATGGCCGGGGTTCGCACCCTGGAAGAACTGCTCAAACTGAGCAATGAGCTGTACGACATCACCGTCTTCGGCGCCGAACCGCACACCAACTACAACCGCATCCTGCTGTCACCGGTGCTGGCCGGTGAGCAGACCTTCGAAGAGATCGTGCTCAACGATCTGGATTGGTACCTGGAAAACAACATCAAGTTGCTGCTCAACCGCAAGGTTGTGCAGATCGACCGGGTCAAGCGCCGGGTGATTGCTGAGGACGGCACTGAAGCCGAATACGATCGCCTGCTGATCGCCACCGGCTCGACGCCGTTTATTCTGCCGATCCCAGGCAACACCTTGCAGGGCGTGATCGGCTACCGCGACATCGCCGACACCCAAACGATGATCGACACCGCGAAAACTCACAAACACGCGGTGGTCATTGGCGGCGGCCTGCTCGGCCTCGAAGCCGCCAACGGTCTGATGCTGCGCGGCATGCACGTGACCGTCGTGCACATCGGCGAATGGCTGCTGGAACGGCAACTGGACAAAACCAGTGGCCAACTGCTGCAAACCGCCCTCGAATCCCGTGGTTTGCACTTCCGTCTGAGCGAGCAGACTCAAGCCCTGCATGACGCCGGCAATGGCCGCGTCGGCTCGGTGCAGTTCAAGAATGGCGACATCATTCCTGCCGATCTGGTGGTGATGGCCGCAGGTATCCGCCCCAACACCGAACTCGCGGAAAAGGCCGGCATCCCGTGCAACCGAGGGATTCTGGTCAACGACACCCTGCAGACCTACGACCCACGCATCTATGCCATCGGCGAGTGCGCCAGCCATCGTGGTATCGCCTACGGTTTGGTCGCGCCGCTGTTCGAACAGGCCAAAGTCTGCGCCAACCACCTCGCACAATTGGGTTTCGCCCGTTATCAGGGCTCGGTGACGTCGACCAAATTGAAAGTTACCGGCATCGACCTGTTTTCCGCCGGTGACTTCATGGGTGGCGAAGGCACGGAAACCATCACCCTCTCCGACCCGATTGGCGGCGTGTACAAAAAACTGGTGATCAAGGATGACGTGCTCGTCGGCGCCTGTCTGTACGGCGATACGGCAGATGGCGGTTGGTATTTCCGGCAGATTCGTGAGAATCACGCCATTGGCGAGATCCGCGATCACCTGATGTTTGGCGAAAATGCTCTAGGCGACGTAGGACATCAGGGCCAGGACAAAGCCATGGTCATGGCCGACACCGCCGAAGTCTGCGGCTGCAACGGTGTGTGCAAAGGCACCATCGTCAAAGCCATTCAGGAACACGGCCTGTTCAGCGTCGATGAGGTGAAGAAACACACCAAGGCTGCCAGTTCCTGCGGCTCCTGCGCCGGGCTGGTCGAACAGATCCTGATCAACACCGTCGGTGGCGCAGCCGACGTCAAACCGAAAAGCGAAAAAGCCATCTGCGGGTGCAGCGACCTCAATCACGGCCAGATTCGTCAGGCCATTCGCGAGCAGCATCTGCTGACCATCGCCGGCACCATGAGCTACCTCAACTGGCGCACCCCGAACGGCTGCGCAACGTGCCGCCCGGCCCTCAACTATTACCTGATTTCCACCTGGCCCGGCGAAGCCAGGGACGACCCGCAATCACGCCTGATCAACGAGCGCGCCCACGCCAACATCCAGAAGGACGGCACCTACTCGGTGGTGCCACGCATGTGGGGCGGCGTGACCAACCCTTCGGAGCTGCGGCGGATTGCCGACGTTGCCGACAAGTACAACGTGCCAATGGTCAAGGTCACCGGTGGTCAGCGCATCGACTTGCTCGGCATCAAGAAGCAGGATCTGCCGGGCGTGTGGAAAGATCTCGACATGCCCTCCGGCCACGCCTACGGCAAATCCATTCGCACGGTGAAAACCTGCGTCGGCAGCGAGTTCTGCCGCTTCGGCACGCAGAATTCGACACAACTGGGCATCGAACTGGAACACGATCTGTTCAACATGTGGTCGCCGCACAAAGTGAAACTGGCTGTCTCCGGATGTCCACGCAACTGCTCGGAAGCGGGGATCAAGGACGTAGGCATTATCGGCGTCGACTCCGGTTGGGAGATGTACATCGGTGGCAACGGCGGGATCAAAACCGAAGTCGCCGAGTTCTTCGTCAAGTTGAAAACCGCCGAAGAAGTCCGCGAATACAACGGCGCGTTCCTGCAGCTTTATCGCGAAGAAGCCTTCTACCTCGAACGCACCGTGCACTACCTGCAACGGGTCGGCATGGAGCACATCAAGAAAGCTGTGCTGGAAGACCCCGAGCGCCGCAAGGCGCTGAACGAACGCCTGCAATTCTCCCTGTCGTTCGAACAGGATCCGTGGAAAGAGCGGCTCGCGCAGCCACTACTGAAGAAAGAATTCGACGTCATCCCCGTGAAAAACCTGGAGGTGCTGGCATGAACTGGCTCGATGTCTGTGCCCTCGAAGAGATCAACGCCCTCGGCTCGCGGATCATCGCCGGGCCCAAAGGTGACATCGCGATTTTTCGTACAAGCGATGATGAGGTTTTCGCCCTCGACGACCGCTGCCCGCACAAAGGTGGGCCGTTATCCCAAGGTTTGATCTACGGTAAACGCGTCGCCTGCCCACTGCATAACTGGCAGATCGACTTGCAATCCGGCGAAGCGCAGGCGCCGGACATCGGTTGCGCTCACCACCACCCGGCGCGAGTCGAGAATGGTCGCGTGCAATTGGCCCTGCGGGACGCCCTCTGATGAGCCGCCAGACGACCGCTTCGACCTGCTGTTATTGCGGGGTTGGCTGCGGCGTGCTGATCGAGCATGACGGCGAGCGCATCCTCGGCGTCAGAGGCGATCCGACGCATCCGGCCAACTTTGGCAAACTCTGCAGCAAAGGCTCGACCCTGCACCTGACCGGTGATCTTGCGGCGCGGGCGCTGCACCCGGAACTGCGCTTGGGTAAAAGTCTGGCCCGCAGTCGTACGGATTGGGACACCGCGCTGGAGCACGCCGCTAACGTGTTCGCCCAGACCATCACTGAGCACGGCCCGGACAGTGTGGCGTTTTACATCTCCGGACAACTGCTGACCGAGGATTACTACGCCTTCAATAAACTGGCGCGGGCGCTGGTCGGCACCAACAACATCGACAGCAATTCCCGGCTGTGCATGTCTTCAGCGGTGGTCGGCTACAAACGCAGCCTCGGCGCGGATGCACCGCCGTGCAGCTATGAAGATCTGGACCTCAGTGATTGCGTGATGATTGTCGGCAGTAACATGGCCTACGCCCATCCGGTACTTTTCCGTCGGCTGGAAGAGGCGAAATCCCGCCGACCGCAGATGAAAGTCATCGTCATTGATCCGCGGCGCACCGACACCTGTGACCTCGCGGATCTGCACCTGGCGATTCTGCCCGGCACCGATGTCGCGTTGTTCCATGGGATTTTGCATCTGCTGTTGTGGGAAGACTGGATCGACCGCGACTTCATCCAGGCCCACACCGAAGGCCTCGCCGAGTTGAAGAATCTGGTGCGCGATTACGCCCCGCAGATGGTTTCGCAACTGTGCGGGATCAGTGTCGAGCAATTGCAGCAGTGCGCTGAATGGGTGGGTACTTCGCCGAGTTTCCTGTCGCTGTGGTGCATGGGTTTGAATCAGTCCACGGCTGGCAGCGCGAAGAACAGCGCTTTGATCAATCTGCATCTGGCCACCGGGCAAATTGGACGCCCGGGCGCCGGACCTTTCTCCCTCACCGGTCAGCCGAATGCCATGGGCGGACGCGAAACCGGCAGCCTGTCGAATCTGTTGCCGGGGCATCGTGAAGCAGCCAACCCGCAGCATCGTGCCGAAGTGGCGTCTTATTGGGGTGTCGATCATCTGCCGGAAAGCCCCGGCCTCAGCGCCATCGAACTGTTCGAACAGGTGCGAAGCGGCAAGATCAAGGCGCTGTGGATTGCCTGTACCAACCCTGCGCAATCGATGCCGGATCAACAGTCAGTGCGAGCGGCACTTGAGGCCTGCCCGTTTGTGGTTCTGCAAGAAGCCTTTCGCACCACAGAAACCGCTGCGTTCGCTGATCTGCTGTTGCCGGCTGCAAGCTGGGGCGAAAAGGACGGCTCGGTGACCAATTCCGAGCGGCGGATTTCCCACGTCCGCAAGGCCGTAGTCGCACCAGGTGACGCACGGCCGGACTGGGCGATCACGGTGGATTTCGCACAACGGCTGGAGAAACGTCTGCGCCCCGGTGAGTCGTCTCTGTTTACGTTCACCCGACCTGCGCAATTGTTCGATGAATTCAAAGAGCTCACACGTGGCCGTGATCTGGATTTGTCCGGGATCAGTCATGCGTTGATCGACGAGATTGGACCGCAACAGTGGCCCTTCCCCACCGGTGCCCGTGAAGGAACAGCGCGGTTGTATAGCGACGGTATTTTCCCCACAGCCAATGGTCGCGCGCAGTTCATTGCCGATCCTTACCGCGCCGCCAGGGAACAACGTGATGCGCGCTTTCCGTTGACCCTGATCACCGGCCGTCTGCGCGATCAATGGCATGGTATGAGCCGCACCGGCACGGCGGCGCAACTGTTCGGCCATGTCAGCGAAGCGGTGTTGAGCTTGCATCCGGATGAGTTGCGCCGGCAGCGTTTGCAGCCGGGTGATCTGGTCAATCTTAAAAGTCGTCGCGGCGCGGTAATTGTTGCGGTCGGCAGCGATGACAGCGTGCGTCCGGGCCAGGCGTTTCTGCCGATGCACTGGGGCGACCGCTTTCTCAAAGGCGGCGTGAACAGCCTGACCCTGCCGGCCTTTGATCCGCTGTCGAAACAACCGGAACTGAAACACAGCGGCGTACGCCTTGAACCGGTGAATTTGCCTTGGCAACTGTTCGCACTGATCGAGGGCAATGTTCAACGCCATTTCGAGACGCTGAGACCGCTCTGCGAGGTATTTTCTTACGTCAGTTTCAGCCTTGTCGGACGTCAACGATCGGCATTGCTGATCCGCGCAGCCAGCCCCGAGGCGCCGGATGCGTCGTTACTCGCTGAAATCGACCGATGCCTGACATTGATCGAGGGGCCGGTATTGGCCTACGACGACCCGCGTCGGGCCATCGGTAAACGGGTGCGCATCGAAAACGGTCGGATCACTGCGATTCGACTGGCCGGTGAAACCCTCGCTCAGCATTGGCTGCAAAGCCTGTGGCTGGAAGGTCGCGCCGACCAGCAACTGCGGCGCTGGCTGCTGGCGCCGATGAGTGCGCCACCGGCCAGCGCCGGGGCGCTGGTCACTGCGGATAAAACCCTGTGCAGCTGCAAAAACGTCAGCCTCAATGCGGTCAGCGCCGGCATTCGCCAAGGCCTGGATCTGCAAGGTTTGAAAAACACGCTGGGCTGCGGCACGCAATGCGGCTCTTGTGTCCCGGAAATAAAGCGCTTGCTGGCTGCCGACGTGCAACCAGTCGCCGTCATCTGATGAGGAAAAACACCATGCATGCAAAAGTCTGGTTGGTGGGCGCTGGCCCCGGCGATCCCGAACTGCTGACCCTCAAAGCGGTGCGCGCCTTGCGTGAGGCCGATGTGGTGCTGATCGATGATCTGGTCAACGACGCCGTTTTGGAACACTGTCCGACCGCGCGAATCATTGCGGTGGGCAAACGCGGTGGCTGCCGTTCGACACCGCAAGCGTTTATCCATCGGCTGATGCTGCGCTATGCCCGCCAGGGGAAATGCGTGGTACGGCTCAAGGGCGGTGATCCGTGCATTTTCGGTCGGGGTGGTGAAGAGGCGCAGTGGTTGCGCGAGCGTGGTGTTGCGGTGGAGCTGGTCAATGGCATTACTGCCGGGCTGGCCGGGGCGACTCAGTGCGATATTCCGCTGACCCTGCGTGGGGTGGCGCGTGGGGTGACGCTGGTGACAGCGCACACCCAGGACGACAGCCAGTTGAACTGGCAGGCACTGGCGCAGGGCGGCACGACGCTGGTGATTTACATGGGAGTGGCAAAGCTGGGCGAGATTCGTCAGCAGTTGTTGGCGGGGGGCATGGCGGCGAATACACCGGTGGCGATGATCGAGAATGCATCGCTGCCGCAGCAGCGGGAATGCCGCAGTGATCTGTTGGCCATGGAAGAGGATGCGGGGGTTTTTGGATTGAAAAGTCCGGCGATTTTAGTAATTGGAGCTGTGGCCGCGGTTGCAGAAGATCAAAAGATTGCAGCCTGCGGCAGCTCCTACACTGAGAGTGCTTGCGCCCTGTAACGCCAAATCGCAGGCAAAGAAAAGCCCGGCCTGAGCCGGGCTTTTCTCGTAGCGACAGCTAATTACTTAGCTTGAGCTTCAACCTGCGCTTCTACGCGACGGTTTACAGCGCGGCCAGCTTCAGTTTTGTTGTCAGCAACTGGGCGGGATTCGCCGTAGCCAACAGACTGAACGCGGGACGATTCAACACCGTACTGGTTGGTCAGAACTTGCTTAACGGCGTTTGCACGACGCTCAGACAGTTTCTGGTTGTAAGCGTCAGGACCGACGGAGTCAGTGTGACCTTCAACAGTAGTGGTGGTGGATGGGTACTGCTTCATGAAGTCAGCCAGGTTTTTGATGTCGCCGTAGCTGTTAGGCTTGACTACCGACTTGTCGAAGTCGAACTTCACGTCCAGCTCAACACGAACAACTTCAGCAACTGCCGGGCAGCCATCAGCGTCAACAGTTACGTTGGCTGGGGTGTCTGGGCACTTGTCAACGTTGTCGCAAACGCCATCGTTGTCGCTGTCGGAGCAGACTTCAGCTGGTGCTGGAACTGGAGCAGCAGCAGGCTTGGAGCCGCCACCGAAGTTCACACCGATACCGACGCTAGGAGCCCACTCGGTGTCGCCCTGGTCGATGTTGTACTGAGCTTCAACGCCAGCACGGGCGTAGAAGTTTTCGGTGAAGTACAGTTTTGCACCAGCGCCAACGTTGGCGAAGGTGGAGCGGTCACGACCGCCGGAACCGTTCTGACCGATGCTCTGATCGGAGAAACCAGCCGAAACGTACGGACGCAGCATGTCGCCCGGGTTGTTGAAGTGGTACAGAGCGTCCAGAGCGGTGTTGGCGCCCTTGATGTTACGACCGTCGTCGGAACGAACGTTGTGTACTTCGTCGTAGCCCAGACGCAGTTCAACGTCGTCGGTCAGGAAGTAACCGATCGAGCCACCGAACAGGTTGCCGTTGTTTTTGAAGTTACGAGCGCTGTCGAATTGTTCTTTCTTTGCGAAGCCTTCGATTTCAACTGCGCCTTGGCCTTGTGCCAGAGCGCCGAACGAAGTGGCGGCAATCAGAGAACCAATGGCCAAGCCCAAGGTGTTTTTCAGTTTCATCCGTTAAATCCCCATCTGGTGATTGTGAAGCAGTCCCGCAAACCGGGGGACAACTCGGCGGCAAGTCTATCAGAACTTGCCTACACGTAAGAGATATTTGCGCCGAACTAAGTTTCAGCAATGCCTGCAAATTTCTCACGCAATTTATCTAGAGCACGTTTGTAACGCATTTTTGTCGCACTCAAACCCATGTGCATGATGTCTGCGATCTCCTGAAATTCCAGTTCTGCGACAAATCGTAGCACCAGAATTTCGCGGTCAATCGGGTTCACATACACCAGCCAGCGATCAAGCCCGCCCTTCTCCTCGGGTTTTGGCGCCTTTTCTTCGGACGCTTCCTCAAGGGGGTCAAGACTCAATGCGTCCATCAAGCGACGCTTTCGCCGTTCCTTCCGATACTGCGTAATACATTCGTTGTACGTGATGCTGTATAGCCATGTCTTGAACTTCGATTTGCCCTCGAAGTTCTTCAGGCCGTACAGCACCTTCAACATGACTTCCTGACAGACATCGTCTGCGTCGCGATCGTTCCCAAGATATCTCGCACAGACGTTAAATAATGTTCGCTGGTAACGCCGCATCAGTTCTTCATAAGCGCGCGTTACGTGAAAAAGCTCGGTATGCGAGCGCGCGACCAACTCCTCATCAGAGAGTTCGCGGGGGTCGTAGCGCGTGGATAGCGTTTGGGCTTTATTCAAAACAAGTCGTGCCGACAGTCAGGTCAATGTCCACCGCAACCAGCCTCAGCTGGCATTTTGCGGCGGCATACATTAGCAGGGTTTGCCGGGTTAGCGGCTACTCACATGCTGTTCCAGCAGGATCCGATTGGAAAGAGAGACTAGCTCACCCTCATCGGTCAGCAATGTGGTTTTAACCGTGCCGATCTCTTCGATCTGGCCTTCGACCTCGCCAACACGCACTTGTTGCCCAACCTGATACAACTCACGCACATAGATTCCCGCGAGAATCTGACCGGCAATTTCCCGGCTTCCCAAACCCATGGCCAGCGCAACCGCCAGACCAACGGTAATCAATACGATGACGATCACATGGTTCAGCAGGTCAGTCTTGACCTCAAGCTGACTGATCGCGACCGAGATGCTGATGATGATCACCAGCCCTTGTGCAATTCGCCCCAATCCCGAAGCGTAGTCCAGGCCCACGCCTTCTGCCGCCCCGCGCACCAGGCCATTGGCCAGTTGCGCGAGCAGAACACCTACCAGCAACACCAGCGCGGCGCCGAATACTTTCGGCAAATACAACGCCAGCATATCCAGCGTAGCTGAAACTCGCTCAAGTCCAAGGGACTCTGCTGCAGAAACCAGGAAAATAAGCAGAACGAACCAATAGACGATCTTGCCGATCAGAGTCGAGATCGGTACTTGCAGCCCCGCACGCGACATCAACTTGGTCAGCCCTGTGCCGCCCATCAGGCGATCGAGGCCCAGTTTGGCGAGCAACTTGGACAACAAGGTATCGAGCAGTTTGGCCACGACAAAACCCAACAGCAGCACGACCAGTGCGCCGAACAGGTTCGGGATGAAGTTGGCGACTTTGGTCCACAACGCAGTCATTGCAGTGACGAGGCTCTGAGTCCAGAGATCAAGTTCCATATTCAATCAGCCTTATCAGCAGTGCGAGCGGTAGGTTTACGAAGACGGGAAACCGGCGAGACATGCGCCGATCCATTATTCAAGGCGATCATCAGCGCGGGCAGCCAGCGGCCCAGCAGGCTGAACAGATCGCCGGCGCCGACCTGGCGGTTGGCGGTTTTGAGCACACGGCCCAGGCACGCATCGTCGTCGCGGCTGGACGGCGAAGCGTTGAGCATGTCGCGTAAAGACTGTTCAAACGGATCGTGCATACGCACCTCTCGTGATGTCTGTGAAAGACGCGGGCAAATTTGGTCGGGTCACATACGCCATCTTCATACCCAGCGCAAACGACGGAATAACCACCACTGACCGAAGGCCAGGGCGAGCACCGTCAAACAGGCGATCAGGAAACCATAGGGGCTGCTGGAGAATGGAATTCCGCCAACGTTGATACCCAACAGGCCGGTGATGAAACTCATCGGTAAAAAAATGCAGGTGATGATCCCGAAGCGGTACATCGTGCGATTCATGCGTTCGCTCAAACGCCGGTCTTCGGCCTCCAGCACAAGCCCCACGCGCTCTCGGGTCAATTCGAGCTCTTCGAGATAGCGGGTCAGGCTGTTGTTCAGTTCGTTCCAGTAATCGGCGTCATCATCGACAAACCACGGCATTTTGATCCGCGTCAGTTGACCAAAAATGTCTCGTTGCGGAGCGAGAAAACGCTTGAGTCCGGCCGCCCTGCGACGGATGTGCAAAATGGCGCCGTGCTCCGGGGTATACCGTTCGTCGGCATCCATCTTTTCTTCTTCCTCATCGGCGATTTCCGAGAGGCAAGTGACCAGATCCTGCACCTTGTTGGTGAGGAACTGCGCCAGATAAAGGATGAGTTCAGAGGAGGTTTTCGGGCCTTTACCATCCGCCAGGTCAGCCAACAACTCATCGGTGGCACGCAACGGACGCAAACGCAGGGAAATCACCCGTTGCGCAGAAGCAAAAATCCGCACCGAGACCATGTCTTCAGGCTCAGCCCCCGGATTGAGATTGACCCCGCGCAGAAACAGCAGCAGCTCGGAATCCGGCAGCGGCAACAGGCGTGGTCGTGTGTTCTCTTCAAGTAGCAGGTCGCAGGTGAACTCGTTGAGCCCGCTGGATTTGCGCAGCCAGGTCTGGGTTTGCGGATGACTGCGATCCCAATGCAGCCACAGGCTTTCATGCGCCTGCAACTGCAAATCGTCGAGCTCAGTCCGGGCTATCGAACGCGCACCGCCTTTACCGTCCAGCACCAGGGCATGCACCAGCCCCCATTGCGCGTTTTCTTCCTCGAACATCCGCATCCCTTTGTCGAAATTCTTATTCAGGCATCTTCAGCGGGCTCGGCGAGACGATCACGCCGTTGTTATCCGCATAAATGTAGTGGCCCGGTTGAAACGTCACACCGGCAAAAGTCACCGCCACGTTGAGGTCGCCGATACCGCGTTTTTCGGTTTTCATCGGGTGACTGGCCAGCGCCTGCACGCCCAGATCGGTCTGCGCGATGACGTCGACGTCGCGGATGCAGCCGTAGATCACCAGCCCTTCCCAGCCGTTTTTCGCAGCTTTCTCGGCGATCATGTCGCCCAGCAGCGCACGACGCAGGGAACCACCGCCATCGACCACCAGCACCTTGCCGTTGCCCTTGAGTTCCGCTTGTTCCTTGACCAGCGAGTTGTCTTCGAAGCACTTGATGGTCACGATTTCGCCGCCGAACGAATCACGCCCGCCGAAATTGCTGAACATCGGTTCCAGCACCTGGACCAGCTCCGGATAGGCGTCGCACAGGTCAGGCGTAAGGTAATGGTTCATCGAAAAGCTCCTGCAATAAGGAAGACGATCAAGGATGACGCACTCTGAAAAGACGAGTTCCGGCAGTCGCTGTTTACCTTAGTCCATCCCATGGTCGCTGAACGAACCTGAACAAACCCTGAAACGTAATAGCGAAACAGCCACCAAATATGACCAGAACCGCACAATGCGTCATATCTTAGCCGCAAGCCGAGCCGAACGAAATGCCCTCTTCAGCGCCTTCAGCTCAAACGGCGGCTGCCAGATCCGCCTTTTCGCCCAGTAACGGCGTCTGCTGATCGCTCAACCAACGCGCCACCAGCGGCCACACCTCCACCTGCGCGGCCTTGCTCACCAACATTTCGACATGACCGAAATTGTCGTTGAAACCGTGTTCGCGCCCCAGATTGACGAACTGCTTGTGCTCGGAGCCAATCTGCTCGAAGAGTTTGCGACAGGCCCAGGCCGGGTCCTGATGATCCCCCACCGCACTCACCGCCAGTACCGGCACTTGCACATCGGCAAGACCGGCCCACCAGTCCTTGTCCTTGTCGCCAAAACGGCCGAACAGGCCGTACCAGCGCATGCTTTCGAGGGCCAGACCGATCGGTTCGTCTTCCGGCCCTCGTTTCAGGCGCGAGCCGGACAGCTGCGCAAAGCGCTTGAGAATGAAGCGACCGCTCCACTCCACCGGCGGGATTTTCAGCGGCCAATAGGTGCGACTCACTTGCGTGCCGAAAAACGCCGCCGAGGCCACGGCAGGCTCACCGAGGTATTCACCACCGAGCGCCGCCGCCAAGGTGATGCCGCCCAGCGAATGGCCGATCCAGTGCGGCACTTGCCCGCTCTGCTCTCGCACGAACGCAGCAATCGCCGGCAGATCGTAACGGGCATAGTCGGCGACACGGTTACGTCGGTATTCCTCGTTGCGCTGCGACAGACCGTGGCCGCGCATTTCCGGAATCCACACATCGAAACCCAGGCGCGTCAGATACGCGCCCAGCCCCAGACCCTTCGGTGAAAACCAGAAACGCCGATTGGAAAAACTGCCGTGCAACAAAATCACCGGCACACCACGTGGCGCGGAATCATCGGCCATACCCAAACGGGTGACGGCAATCTCCACGGACCAGTCGGGGCTGTTGCCGGGTTTCAAGCGATACACGTCTTCGCTCAGATCACCACGCCGTTCGGCGCTGATCAGGGCGACAGGAAACAGGTTGCTGCTGCTTTGCATAATGCTCTTGCACAAAAAAGGGCGGCATCCACAGGAGCCCGCCCTACTCAGATCTCAAACCCGCTCCCACAGGGGAGCGGGCCGTTCACATACTGATCAAGCCTGAGCTTGACCTTCGGCGAGGAAGAACCAGGTTTCCAGCACGGTGTCCGGGTTCAGCGACACGCTTTCGATGCCCTGCTCCATCAGCCACTTGGCCAGATCCGGGTGGTCCGAAGGACCCTGACCGCAGATACCGATGTACTTGCCAGCCTTGTTGCACGCGGCAATCGCGTTGGCCAACAGCTTCTTGACCGCCGGATTACGCTCGTCGAACAGGTGCGCGATGATACCGGAATCGCGGTCCAGGCCCAGGGTCAGCTGAGTCAGGTCGTTGGAGCCAATCGAGAAACCGTCGAAGAACTCGAGGAATTCTTCGGCCAGAATCGCGTTGGAAGGCAGTTCGCACATCATGATCACGCGCAGACCGTTTTCGCCGCGCTTCAAGCCGTTTTCGGCGAGCAGATCGACCACCTGGCTGGCTTCGCCCAAAGTACGAACGAAAGGCACCATGATTTCGACGTTGGTCAGGCCCATCTCGTTGCGCACACGCTTCAGCGCGCGGCATTCGAGTTCGAAGCAGTCGCGGAACGATTCGCTGATGTAACGCGAAGCGCCACGGAAGCCGAGCATCGGGTTTTCTTCTTCCGGCTCGTACAGCTTGCCGCCGATCAGGTTGGCGTATTCGTTGGACTTGAAGTCCGACAGACGCACGATGACCTTCTTCGGTGCGAACGCTGCAGCGAGGGTGCTGATGCCTTCAACCAGTTTTTCGACGTAGAAACCGACCGGATCGTCGTAACCGGCAATGCGCTTGTCGACGCTTTCCTTGATTTCCTGCGGCAGACCGTCGTAGTTCAACAGCGCTTTCGGGTGCACACCGATCATGCGGTTGATGATGAATTCCAGACGGGCCAGGCCCACGCCGGCGTTCGGCAACTGCGCGAAGTCGAAAGCGCGGTCCGGGTTGCCGACGTTCATCATGATTTTGAACGGCAGCTCCGGCATGGCATCGACGGAGTTCTTCTTGATGTCGAAGCCCAGCTCGCCTTCGAAGATGTAACCGGTGTCGCCTTCGGCGCACGAAACGGTCACACCCTGGCCATCCTTCAGCAGTTGGGTAGCGTTGCCGCAACCGACGACTGCCGGAATGCCCAGTTCACGGGCGATGATCGCTGCGTGGCAGGTACGGCCGCCACGGTTGGTAACGATGGCGCTGGCGCGCTTCATCACCGGTTCCCAGTCCGGGTCGGTCATGTCGGAAACCAGCACGTCGCCCGGCTGGACCTTGTCCATCTCGGACACGTCTTTAATGATCCGCACTTTACCGGCGCCAATGCGCTGGCCGATAGCACGACCCTCAACCAGCACAGTGCCGGTTTCTTTTAACAGGTAACGTTCCATGACGTTGGCCTGGGTGCGGCTTTTCACGGTTTCCGGACGGGCCTGCACGATGTACAGCTTGCCGTCGTCACCGTCCTTGGCCCACTCGATGTCCATCGGGCAGCCGTAGTGCTTCTCGATGATCATTGCCTGCTTGGCCAGTTCGCTGACTTCAGCGTCGGTCAGGCAGAAACGTGCACGCTCGGCCTTGTCGACATCGACAGTCTTGACCGAACGACCGGCCTTGGCCTCGTCACCGTAGATCATCTTGATGGCTTTGCTGCCCAGGTTGCGACGCAGGATCGCCGGGCGACCGGCCTCCAGCGTGCCTTTGTGCACGTAGAACTCATCCGGGTTCACCGCGCCTTGAACGACGGTTTCGCCCAGGCCGTAAGCGCCGGTGATGAACACCACGTCACGGAAACCGGATTCGGTATCGAGCGTGAACATTACGCCGGCAGTGCCGGTTTCCGAACGCACCATGCGCTGCACGCCGGCCGACAGGGCGACCAGTTTGTGGTCGAAGCCCTGGTGCACGCGGTAGGAAATCGCACGGTCGTTGAACAGCGAAGCGAACACCTCTTTGGCGGCGCGGATGACGTTTTCCACACCACGGATGTTCAGGAAGGTTTCCTGCTGACCGGCGAAGGATGCGTCCGGCAGGTCTTCGGCGGTGGCGGAAGAACGCACGGCCACGGCCACGTCAGGGTTGCCGGCCGACAGCGCGGCGAACGCGGTGCGGATCTCGGCATTCAGTTTTTCGGGGAATTCGGCTTCCATGATCCATTGACGGATCTGCGCGCCGGTCTTGGCCAGGGCATTGACGTCGTCGACGTCGAGCGCGTCGAGGGCCTTGTGGATCTGGTCGTTGAGGCCGCTCAGTTCGAGGAAATCACGATAGGCCTGAGCCGTCGTGGCGAAGCCGCCGGGGACCGAAACACCGGCGCCTGCCAGGTTACTGATCATCTCGCCCAGGGATGCGTTCTTGCCCCCCACATGCTCAACATCGTGTTTGCCGAGCTTATCGAGGGAAACTACGTACTCTACCAAGGTGATCTCTCCACTAACTGTGTTGGAAAAGCTCAGAAACCGGCAGCTCGGGGGAGCGTTGGCCGGTTGTATGGCCTGGACCTGGAAAATAAGTGAGAATGCTGGCCAATGGCGGCCGGCAAATCGCGCCTATCATATCCAAGATTGCTTATTAGCTTAAGGCCCAAGGTGCAAATGAAACGATCTGCTTTCTTTATCTCCGATGGCACCGGCATCACCGCCGAAACCCTGGGTCAAAGCCTCTTGGCGCAGTTCGAAAACATTACCTTCAGCAAATTCACGCGACCGTACATCGACAGCGTGGAAAAAGCGCGGGCCATGGTACAACAAATCAACAAAGCCGCTGAAACCGACGGCTTTCGCCCGATCATCTTCGACACCATCGTCAATCAGGACATTCGTGAGATTCTCGCAACGTCCAATGGTTTCATGATCGACATTTTCTCGACCTTCCTCGCCCCGCTCGAGCAGGAACTGACCGAGCATTCTTCCTACACCGTCGGCAAGTCCCATTCGATCGGGCACAACTCCAATTACATGGAGCGCATCGAGGCGGTGAACTTCGCCCTCGACAACGACGACGGCGCGCGCACGCACTATTACGACAAGGCTGACTTGATACTAGTGGGCGTGTCGCGATGTGGTAAGACGCCGACGTGCCTGTACATGGCCATGCAATTCGGCATCCGCGCAGCGAACTATCCGCTGACCGAAGACGACATGGAGCGCCTGACCCTGCCGTCCGCCCTGCGCGCCCACCAGCACAAGCTGTTCGGCCTGACCATCGACCCGGACCGCCTCACCGCGATCCGTAACGAGCGCAAACCCAACAGCCGCTATTCGAGCTACGCCCAGTGCGAATTCGAAGTGCGCGAGGTGGAAAATCTGTTCCGCCGCGAGAACATCCCGAACATCAACTCCACGCATTTTTCGGTGGAAGAGATTTCGGCGAAGATTCTGGTGGAGAAAGGCGTGGAGCGGCGCTTCAAATAATTTTGCGGTGTCCGGGCTGACGCCATCGCGGGCAAGCCAGCTCCCACAGGGTTTTGTAGTGAATGCGAAATTTGCAAACACTAGAGAAACCTGTGGGAGCGGGCTTGCCCGCGATGAACGATCACACGGTCTCTGTCAGTGCGCGATTTAAAGCCTCAAACCCCGCCAGCAACAAGCCGTCATCCCCTACCGAGTTACACACACTCACCCGAATAAACTGCGGCACCGCTGCATGCCCCACCGCAAACGCCTCGGCTGTGGCAACCAGGTAGTTGCGCTCTTTCAGTTCAGCGGCGATCTGCGACGCGCGCCACAACTCAGGCACTTCCACCCAGAAATGCGGACTGTGGCTGTGCGTCTTGTAGCTCAGCCCTTCCAGCGCCCCCGCAACCAACGCCTTGCGCCGGGTGATCTCGTTGATCTGCTCATGCAGCAAACGCTCGGCCATGCCGTTTTCGATCCACTGGCTCGCCACTTCCATCGCCAGTGGATTGGCCATCCAGCAGGTGCCACGAATCGCAGCACTCAGGCGACCGATCAAAGCCTGCGGTGCATGCAGATAGCCGATGCGCAACCCTGCTGAAACAGCCTTGCTCAAACTGCCGATCAACACCGAACGCTCCGCGGCGTAATAACTCAGGGGTAGCGGGCGCTGGCGATCCAGCACCGCATGGGCTTCATCTTCAATGATCAGTAGATTGTGATCACGACAGACCTCGGCAATCGCCTCACGCCGTGAGACCGACATGACCGCAGCCGTAGGATTCTGGATCGTCGGCGTGCAATACAGCGCCGAGACGCGATGCTGACGGCAAACGTCCTGCAGAGATGAAGGCAACAGTCCTTCGTCATCCATCCCCGCACCAATCAGCTTTATCCCGAGCTGACGTGCGACGCTGATCAATCCGGGGTAGGACAAATGCTCGGTGACCACGGTGTCGCCGGCCTTGAGCAATCCCATCAACGCACACAACAGGCCATGCTGCCCGCCGTTGACGCACAGCACGTGATCGGCGTGAGGCACGAAATCCCCGTGACGCAGCCAATCAGCTCCCGCCGCGCGATGCCTTGGCAACCCACCTTCGGGGGTGTACCCCGTCAATTGTTGCAAGCGTCGCGAATCACTCGCCAGGGTGTGCAGGGCTTGGCTCATCAAGGCCGTTTCCTGCCCGGGGATCGGCTGATTCCGGCTCATGTCCAGGCAGGCTTGCGGTTCATCGCTGACATTGCGAAAGCCCTTGTCCTGCGGCCGTTCCATCCCACGCTGACGCACATAAGTGCCATCGCCTACGCGCGCCACCACCAGTCCTACACGCTCCAATTCGCCGTAAGCACGACTGATGGTGCCGATGGTGACGCCAAGACTGTCGGCCAACAGTCGGTGAGGCGGCAGCTTGCTACCGGGTTCGATGACCCCGGCACCGATGGCTTTTTCGACCGCATCCGCGAGCCGCTTGTACTTCACACCGACGCCATGGGCGAGGCCGTCACGGAGGATTGACACCATGGCAATACTTACTTTGACACTCATTCTCGCCCCGAATAGCGTAAGGAAAACAGGTTCAATCAGGGATAGACCTTTTCAGTGACGAGGTCAATTCTGCCGTCCGGAGCACCCAGCATGTCGACCGCTGTCAGCACACCGTTGAACATCAGCAAGCCGTGGCTCGGCGGGTTAGTCACCAGCCTGCTGTTTCTCATCGTCTGTCTGAGCTGGGGCACCACGTGGCTGGGGATAAAGATTGCGGTGGAAAGCGTGCCGCCCCTGACGGCCGCCGGCCTGCGTTTTCTGATTGCCTTCCCGCTGTTTCTGGGTTTCGCCGTATTACGCAAGGAGCCTTTGTTGTTTCCCCGGGAAAGTCGCTGGTTTTTCGTGTTCGTCACCTTGTCGTACTTCAGCCTGCCGTACTACTTGCTCAACTACGGCGAGATGCATGTCTCCTCCGGCCTGACTGCCCTGTTATTCAGTGGCATGCCGGTGTTCATCCTGATTTTTTCCGCGATGTTTCTGCGCGAGCAAATCCACCCCGCGCAGATGGTCGGCATCGCCATCGGCTTCGGCAGTCTGTTCATGATTATCCGCAGCCAGGGCTTGCATCTGGATCAGGCCGAATGGCTTGGCGTGCTGGCGATTCTCGGCGCGGCGATCCTGCATGCCCTGTGCTACGTGGTGACCAAAAAGCATGGCAGCGCGATCAGCGTGATCACTTACAACACCCTGCCCATCGGCATCGCCGGTTTGATGCTGTTGGTGGTTGGCCTGGGTCTGGAAAGCCCGACATTCGCCTCGATCACCCCGCGCTCGTGGGGCGCCCTGCTCTACCTCGGACTGGTGGCGTCGGTCGGCGGCTTTATCGTCTATTTCATCCTGCTCAAACGCTTGAGTCCGGTGCTTCTGTCGTTCGTCTTCATCATCTTTCCGGTGTTCGCCGTGATCATCGGCGCCTGGTACGAAGGCACGCAAATCTCTCGCGACCTGATGCTCTATTCGGCAACCCTGCTCGCCGGTTTCGCCATCACCAAACTGCCCGTCAAACGCTGAAAAACACTTGTCGATTCGCAGCAGAACTCACTTTGAACATTGGAGGTTCAAATGTCGGTACACACCATGGAAACCCTCAGCCTGTTTAACAATGCACCCTACCAGCGTGACTTCAGTGCGCGGGTCATCGCGGTGGTTGATCAAGCCGTCGTGCTGGAACACACCCTGTTTTATCCAACCGGAGGTGGGCAACCCGGGGATACCGGGTATTTCAGCCTGCCGGATGGCACGCGGATCAACGTCACGGGCACGGTGCGCGATCCGTTGCTGCCGTCGATCATCTGGCATCAGGTGGAGCAATGCCCGCCGCACTTGTGCACGGGCGCCCTGCTCAATGCCAGCCTCGATTGGCAGCGGCGCTATCAACACATGAAGATGCACACGTGCCTGCACCTGCTGGGTTCGATCATCAATGCGCCGGTGACCGGGTGCAGCATCAGCGCCGACAAGGGACGTCTGGATTTCGATCTGCCGGAAATGACCCTCGACAAAGAGAGCATCACTGACGAACTCAACGCGCTGATTGAGCAGGCCATTCCAGTCAGCACTTTGTCGATGCCGGCCTCGGAATCCCCCGCACTGCTGCAAAGCACCGGCAGCAAAACCGTCAAACCGCCATTGATTCAGGGCGACCTGCGTATGGTTGAAGTCATCGGCATCGACATCCAGCCCTGTGGCGGCACCCATGTGCAAAACACCCGGGAAATCGGCCGAGTGTTTTGCGAAAAAATCGAAAAGAAAAGCAGGAACAATCGACGGGTGATCCTGCGATTCGAATGACGACGCCTGCGCGGACCTCAGATCACCAACAGGTCGACAAAGCGGTTCACCGCGGTCGCTTCAAGCTGCGTCTGATCCTTGCACAACGCGAAGATCTCGGCGCAGCGTTGCCCCGTGAAACGGGTGGCGAGGTTTGCCTTGAACTTGTCTTCGAGCAACGGCACTCCTTCGCCGCGACGTCGACGATGGCCGATCGGGTACTCCACGATCACGTTCTCGGTACTTGAACCGTCCTTGAAAAACACCTGCACGGCGTTGGCAATCGAGCGTTTGTCGGCCTCCAGATACTCGCGAGTGAAGCGCGGCTCTTCGACGATGACCATTTTCTCGCGCAGCACATCGATGATCGGATGCGCCTTGTGGAAGTCGTCTTCGTATTGCTCGGCCACCAGATTGCCGAAGGCCAGCGGCACAGCGGTCATGTACTGGATGCAGTGATCGCGGTCGGCCGCGTTGGCCAGCGGCCCGACCTTGGAAATGATGCGAATCGCCGATTCATGGGTGGTGATGACGATTCTGTCGATCTCGTGCAGGCGATTGCGCACTTGTGGATGCAGTGTCACGGCGGCCTCGCAGGCCGTTTGCGCGTGGAATTCGGCGGGGAAGCTGATTTTGAACAGGACGTTTTCCATCACGTAACTGCCGAACGGCCGTGAAAAGCTGAAGCTGCGTTTGTCCTCGGGCTTCAACGCCAGATCGCTGTTGGTGTGGCTGAACAGCACGTCGTAAAAGCCCCACTGTCTAGCGCTCAAAACACCGGGAATGCCCATCTCGCCGCGAAGGGCGATGTCGGCCAGACGCACGCCGCGACTCGATGCATCCCCCGCCGCCCAGGATTTGCGCGAGCCGGCGTTTGGCGCGTGGCGATAGGTGCGCAACGCCTGCCCATCGGCGAACGCGTGGGACAACGCCGACAGCAGTTGCTCGCGGTTGGCGCCCATCAATTTGGCGGCCACAGCGGTCGAGGCGACTTTCACCAGAATGACGTGATCGAGTCCTACGCGGTTGAAGGAGTTTTCCAGGGCGATGATGCCTTGAATTTCATGGGCCATGATCATGGCTTCGAGCACATCGCGAATCGTCAGCGGTGCTTCGCCATTGGCCAGACGTTTTTGCGAGAGGTGATCGGCCACTGCAAGAATGCCGCCGAGGTTGTCCGACGGATGCCCCCATTCAGCGGCGAGCCAGGTGTCGTTGTAGTCGAGCCAACGGACGATGCAGCCGATGTCCCACGCGGCCTTCACCGGGTCGAGGCGATAACTGGTGCCCGGAACCCGCGCGCCAAACGGCACGACAGTGCCTTCGACGAGGGGGCCCAGGTGTTTGGTGCATTCGGGGAAACGCAGGGCCAGCAAACCACAGCCGAGCGTGTCCATCAGGCAGTTGCGGGCGGTGTTCAGGGCTTCGGCAGATTCGACTTTGAAGGTGAGGACATAGTCTGCGATGTCCTGCAGGACACGGTCGTAGTCGGGGCGGTTGTTCAGGTCGACGTTGGCGCTCATGTTCGATTCACTCTTGAAGTGGTTCGTTGATGGGACCTCGGTTCAGGGCTAACGATTTCTTATGGTTGAAATGCAGATAAATGTAGGAGTGAGCCTGCTCGCGATGGCGGCGTGTCAGGCAACATTGATGCTGAATGTCAGTGCGCTATCGCGAGCAGGCTCACTCCTACAGTTTTGTTCGGTGCCGGGTCAGAAAGAATCACCGGGGATCCGGACGTAACCTTCCATCAAAACCCGCGCACTGCGGCTCATGATGGCTTTCTTCACGACCCACTCACCGTTTTCAAGGCTGGCCTCGGCGCCGACGCGCAAGGTCCCGGACGGGTGACCGAAGCGCACGGCGTTGCGTTCAACACCGCCCGCGGCAAGGTTGACCAAGGTCCCGGAAATGGCTGCTGCGGTACCAATCGCCACCGCCGCCGTGCCCATCATCGCGTGGTGCAACTTGCCCATCGACAACGCGCGCACCAGCAAATCAACATCGCCAGCCGCCACGGTTTTGCCGCTGGAGGCCACGTAATCCGCAGGCTTGGCCACGAACGCAACTTTCGGTGTGTGTTGACGCTTGGCGGCTTCATCCAGATTGGAGATAAGCCCCATGCGCATGGCACCGTAGGCGCGGATGGTTTCGAACATTTGCAGCGCCTTCGGATCGCTGTTGATCGCGCTCTGCAACTCGGTGCCGGTGTAACCAATGTCTTCGGCATTGACAAAAATCGTCGGAATCCCGGCATTGATCATGGTTGCCTTGAAGGTACCAACCCCCGGCACTTCCAGCTCATCAATCAGGTTGCCGGTGGGGAACATCGAACCACCGCCGCCCTCTTCTTCCGCCGCCGGGTCCATGAATTCGACTTGCACTTCGGCGGCCGGAAAGGTCACGCCGTCGAGTTCGAAATCACCGGTCTCTTGCACTTCGCCGTTGGTGATCGGTACGTGGGCGATGATGGTCTTGCCGATGTTGGCCTGCCACACGCGCACCACCGCCACACCGTTGTGTGGAATGCGGCTGGCGTCGACCAGACCGTTGCTGATGGCGAAGGAGCCAACGGCTGCCGAGAGGTTGCCGCAGTTGCCGCTCCAGTCGACGAACGGCTTGTCGATGGAGACCTGACCGAACAGGTAATCGACGTCGTGATCGGCCTTGATGCTTTTCGACAGAATCACGGTTTTGCTGGTGCTGGACGTGGCGCCGCCCATGCCGTCGATCTGCTTGTCGTACGGGTCGGGGCTGCCGATCACGCGCAGCAGCAAGGCGTCGCGGGCCGGGCCGGGAACCTGCGCGGCTTCGGGTAGATCCCTGAGGCTGAAGAACACGCCTTTGCTGGTGCCGCCGCGCATGTAGGTGGCGGGAATCTTGATTTGTGGTGCGTGAGCCATGGTGCTCCTTAACGAAGACATGGGACTTGAAGTCCCATGCCCACATCAGTTGATTTAAACGGCTACCGCCGACTCTTCGAGGAAGTCTTGAGCGAAGCGTTGCAACACGCCGCCGGCCTCGTAGATCGACACTTCTTCAGCGGTATCCAGACGGCAGGTCACCGGCACTTCGACGCGCTCGCCGTTTTTGCGATGGATCACCAGCGTCAGGTCGACACGCGGTGTACGGGCGCCGATCACGTCGTAGGTTTCGCTACCATCGATGGCCAGGGTGTGGCGGTCGGTGCCCGCTTTGAACTCCAGCGGCAACACGCCCATGCCCACCAGATTGGTGCGGTGAATGCGCTCGAAACCTTCGGCGACGATCGCTTCGACACCGGCCAGACGCACGCCTTTGGCCGCCCAGTCGCGGGACGAACCCTGGCCATAGTCGGCGCCGGCAATGATGATCAGCGGCTGCTTGCGTTCCATGTAGGTTTCGATGGCTTCCCACATGCGCATGACCTTGCCTTCCGGCTCGACGCGCGCCAGCGAACCCTGTTTGACCTTGCCGTTTTCCACGACCATTTCGTTGAACAGTTTCGGGTTGGCAAACGTTGCGCGCTGCGCGGTCAGGTGGTCGCCACGGTGGGTTGCGTAAGAGTTGAAGTCCTCTTCCGGCAGGCCCATTTTCGCCAGGTATTCGCCGGCAGCGCTGTCGAGCATGATCGCGTTCGAGGGCGACAAGTGATCGGTGGTGATGTTGTCCGGCAGCACTGCCAGCGGGCGCATGCCCTTGAGCGGACGCGCACCGGCCAGCGCGCCTTCCCAGTACGGCGGTCGGCGGATGTAGGTGCTCATTTCGCGCCAGTCGTACAACGGCGTGACTTTCGGGCCGGTGTCTTCATGGACAGCGAACATCGGAATGTAGACCTGACGGAACTGCTCGGGCTTGACCGAAGACTTCACCACAGCGTCGATTTCTTCGTCGCTCGGCCAGATGTCTTTCAGGCGGATTTCCTTGCCATCCACAACACCGAGAACATCTTTTTCGATATCGAAACGGATGGTGCCGGCGATGGCATACGCGACCACCAGTGGCGGCGATGCGAGAAACGCCTGCTTGGCATACGGATGGATACGGCCGTCGAAGTTGCGGTTGCCGGAAAGCACAGCGGTGGCATAGAGATCGCGGTCGATGATCTCTTGCTGGATCACCGGATCGAGGGCGCCGGACATGCCGTTGCAGGTGGTGCAAGCGAAGGCGACGACGCCGAAACCGAGTTGCTCCAGCTCCGTGGTCAGCCCCGCTTCATCGAGGTACAGCGCCACGGTTTTCGAGCCCGGCGCCAGCGAGGATTTCACCCATGGCTTGCGGGTCAGGCCGAGCTTGTTGGCGTTGCGTGCGAGCAGGCCGGCAGCAATCACGTTGCGCGGGTTACTGGTGTTGGTGCAACTGGTGATGGCGGCGATGATCACCGCACCGTCGGGCATTTGCCCCGGCACGTCATCCCACTGCCCGGAGATGCCTTTGGCCGCCAGATCGGACACTGCGACGCGGGCGTGCGGGTTGCTCGGGCCGGCCATGTTGCGCACTACCGAAGACAGGTCGAAGGTCAGACCGCGTTCGTACTGCGCGCCTTTCAGACTGTCGGCCCACAGGCCGGTGGTCTTGGCGTAGTGCTCGACCAACTGCACTTGCTGGTCTTCACGGCCGGTCAGTTTCAGATAATCGATGGTCTGCTGGTCGATGTAGAACATCGCCGCCGTGGCGCCGTATTCCGGGGCCATGTTGGAGATGGTCGCGCGGTCGCCGAGGGTCAGGTTGGCTGCGCCCTCGCCGAAGAACTCCAGCCAGGCGCCGACGACTTTCTGTTTGCGCAGGTATTCGGTCAGCGCCAGCACCATGTCGGTGGCGGTGATGCCCGGTTGCAGCTTGCCAGTCAGTTCGACGCCGACACTTTCCGGCAGGCGCATCCATGAGGCGCGACCGAGCATTACGCTCTCGGCTTCGAGGCCGCCGACGCCGATGGCGATCACGCCCAGCGCATCGACGTGCGGGGTGTGGCTGTCGGTGCCGACGCAGGTGTCAGGAAACGCCACGCCGTCACGCACCTGGATCACCGGAGACATTTTCTCCAGGTTGATCTGGTGCATGATGCCGTTGCCCGGCGGGATCACATCAACGTTCTTGAAGGCCTTTTTGGTCCAGTTGATGAAGTGGAAACGGTCTTCGTTGCGACGGTCTTCGATGGCGCGGTTTTTCTCGAATGCCTGCGCGTCGAAACCACCCGCCTCCACCGCCAGCGAGTGGTCGACGATCAGTTGCGTCGGCACCACCGGGTTGACCTGCGCCGGATCACCGCCCTGCAAGGCGATTGCGTCGCGCAGGCCGGCGAGGTCGACCAACGCGGTCTGGCCAAGAATGTCGTGGCAGACCACACGCGCCGGGAACCACGGGAAGTCGAGGTCGCGTTTGCGCTCGATCAATTGCTTGAGGGAATCGGTGAGCGTGGCCGGGTCGCAGCGACGCACGAGGTTTTCTGCGAGCACGCGGGAGGTGTACGGCAGGGTGTCGTAGCTGCCGGGCTGGATCGCTTCAACCGCGGTGCGGACATCGAAGTAGTCCAGCGGCGTGCCGGGCAGGTTCTTGCGAAATTCTGTGTTCATCGGGTCAGGACTCGGGTCACGGTAGTTTCAAGAGGTAGGGCCGGTCGCCGATCTTTAACTTCACACCGAACCCTGTGGGAGCTGGCTTGCCAGCGATAGCGGTGGGTCAGTCGACATCAATGTTGGATGTGACTCAGTCATCGCTGGCAAGCCAGCTCCCACAGGGTCTTCGGTGAATCTCGGATCAGTGTTCGGCGCCCACCATTCAGCGACGTTCGATTGGCACGAACTTGCGCTGTTCGACGCCGACGTACTCGGCGCTCGGGCGGATGATGCGGTTGTTGGCACGCTGTTCGAACACGTGCGCAGCCCAGCCGGTCAGGCGCGAGCAGACGAAGATCGGCGTGAACAGCTTGGTCGGGATGCCCATGAAGTGGTACGCCGAGGCATGGTAGAAGTCGGCGTTGGGGAACAGCTTCTTCTGTTCCCACATGGTCTTGTCGATGGCTTCGGAAACCGCAAACAGCACCTTGTCACCGACTTCGTCCGCGAGTTTTTTCGCCCAGCCCTTGATCACCTCGTTGCGCGGATCGCTGTCCTTATAGATCGCGTGGCCGAAGCCCATGATCTTGTCCTTGCGCTCGAGCATGCCGAGGGTGCCTTTGATCGCCTCTTCCGGCGAGGAGAAGCGCTCGATCATTTCCATCGCGGCTTCGTTGGCGCCGCCGTGCAACGGGCCACGCAGCGAACCGATGGCCGCCGTTACGCAGGAATACAGATCGGACAGGGTCGAAGCACACACGCGAGCAGTGAAGGTCGAGGCGTTGAATTCGTGCTCGGCGTAAAGGATCAGCGAGACGTTCATGACTTTGACGTGCAGTTCGCTCGGCTTCTTGTCATGCAGCAGGTGCAGGAAGTGGCCGCCGATGGTCGGTTCGTCGCTCACGCAATTGATGCGTTTGCCATCGTGGCTGAAGCGATACCAGTAGCACATGATTGCCGGGAACGCGGCCAGCAGGCGGTCAGTCTTGTCGCGCTGCTCGGAGAAGTCTTTCTCCGGCTCGAGGTTGCCGAGGAACGAACAACCGGTGCGCATCACGTCCATCGGGTGGGCGTCGGCGGGGATGCGTTCGAGCACTTCTTTCAGCGCTTGCGGCAGGTCGCGCAGCTTGCTCAGTTTGCCTTGGTATTCGTCGAGTTGCGCCTGGGTCGGCAGCTCGCCGTAAAGCAGCAGGTACGCCACTTCTTCAAATTGTGCATCGGCTGCCAGTTCGCGCACGTCGTAGCCGCGATAGGTCAGCCCGGCACCGGCCTGGCCCACGGTGGACAGTGCGGTTTGCCCGGCAACCTGGCCACGGAGCCCGGCGCCACTGAGTACTTTTGCTTCGGCCATTGCTGTCTCCAATCTTCTTGAATTTGTAGGGGAAACTTGTGGGAGCGAGCCTGCTCGCGAAGGTGGTCGCAACACCTCGGTGCATCAGGAACACCGCATTATCGTTGGCGTCCTTCGCGAGCAGGCTCGTTCCCACTGGGTTTGAATCAGCCTTTCTTTTGTGCAAACAACGCATCGAGCTTCTGCTCGAAGGTGTGGTAATCGATGCGATCGTAAAGCTCCATGCGAGTCTGCATGGTGTCGATGACATTTTGCTGCGTGCCGTCGCGGCGGATCGCGGTGTAGACGTTTTCCGCAGCCTTGTTCATCGCGCGGAACGCCGACAGCGGGTAGAGCACCAGCGACACGTCGGCGCCGGCCAGTTGCTCGGTGGTGTACAGCGGCGTCGAACCGAACTCGGTGATGTTGGCCAGAATCGGCGCTTTCACGCGGTTGGCGAACAGCTTGTACATTTCCAGCTCGGTGATGGCTTCCGGGAAGATCATGTCGGCGCCGGCCTCGATGCACGCTGCTGCGCGATCCAGCGCCGATTCCAGACCTTCCACCGCCAACGCATCAGTGCGCGCCATGATCACGAAGCTGTCATCGGTGCGGGCATCGACGGCGGCTTTGATGCGGTCGACCATTTCCTGCTGGCTGACGATCTCTTTATTCGGGCGATGGCCGCAGCGCTTGGCGCCAACCTGATCTTCGATGTGAATCGCCGCCGCGCCAAACTTGATCATCGACTTGACCGTGCGCGCGACGTTGAACGCCGAGGAGCCGAAACCGGTATCGACGTCCACCAACAGCGGCAGATCGCAGACGTCGGTGATGCGGCGCACGTCGGTCAGCACGTCATCCAGCCCGGTGATGCCCAGGTCCGGCACGCCGAGCGAGCCTGCGGCCACCCCGCCACCGGACAGGTAGATCGCCTTGAAACCGGCGCGCTTGGCCAGCAACGCGTGGTTGGCGTTGATCGCGCCGACCACTTGCAATGGGTGCTCGCTGGCGACCGCATCGCGGAAACGCTGGCCTGGAGTGCTGTGCTTGGAACTCATGACTCACCTCGTTCAGTGGCTGTCTTATTGTGGGCGCCGTCCTGGTAATGACGGGCGATGTTGCGTTTCGAGGCGCCGATGTGGCGGCGCATCAACAATTCCGCGAGCTCGCCGTCACGGTCGGCGATGGCATCGAGAATCCGGTGGTGTTCGGCGAAGGCCTGACGCGGCCGGTTCGGCGTGGTGGAAAACTGGATGCGGTACATGCGCACCAGTTGGTACAGCTCGCCGCAGAGCATTTGCGTGAGGGTGCGGTTGCCGCTGCCCTGGATGATCCGGTAGTGGAAGTCGAAATCGCCTTCCTGCTGGTAGTAGCCAACGCCCGCCTGAAACGCCGCGTCGCGTTCGTGGGTTTCCAATACGCGGCGCAGTTCGTCGATTTCTTCGACGCTCATGCGCTCGGCCGCCAGCCGGCAGGCCATGCCTTCAAGGGATTCGCGGATTTCGTAGAGTTCGATCAGTTCGGCGTGGCTCAGCGACACCACCCGCGCACCGACGTGCGGTACACGTACCAGCAGGCGCTGACCTTCCAGACGATGAATGGCTTCGCGCAGTGGCCCTCGGCTGATGCCGTAGGTGCGCGCCAGTTCCGGCTCGGAGATCTTGCTGCCCGGGGCGATCTCGCCTTTGACGATGGCCGCCTGAATGCGCCGGAAGACGTTTTCCGAAAGCGTCTCGGAATCGTCGCCACTGATGACCGGGGGATCGAGTTGATCCAGCATGATTGTCGACACCTTTAAATCCAATGCGGCAAAAACTAGCCAATTAGCCTGCATCAGTCAAAGGATAAATAGATATTGTCGACAATCGTCTAATAACCCTCTTCCACATCCCCAAGGGTTATAGACCGGCGCAGGCGCTGGCGCCATAAAACCACCGTGCTAGAATGCCGCCCGCATTTGCTGGCCATTTGTACGGCTTGTCATAAAAAGCTGATAGGCACACGAAGGGCCTTGCGCAACTTTTGCCAAGGACCTGAACCGAAAACGGAACGCTGCGCACCAGGATTTATGAGACTCAAGCCTTTTCCCACATTTTTTGCTCTGTTTTGCCTGCCCGGCCTCGCTGCGGCGGGGGAAAAAACCGTGTACGGCCTCAACGAATACGCATCGCTTGATGGCATCAATCTGGAAGTCGCGGCCAAGCTCGACACCGGGGCGAAAACCGCCTCGCTGAGCGCCCGCGACATCAAACGTTTCAAACGCAACGGCGAATCCTGGGTGCGCTTCTATCTGGCCATCGACGCCGCGCATTCGCACCCGATCGAACGACCGCTGGCCCGGGTCAGCAAGATCAAGCGTCGCGCTGGCGACTACGATCCGGAAGAAGGCAAGAAGTACACCGCCCGCCCGGTCATCGAGCTGGATATTTGCATGGGCACGGCGCTGCGCAGCATCGAAGTGAACCTGACCGACCGAAGTGCGTTCCAATACCCGCTTTTGATCGGCTCCGAAGCGCTGAAACGCTTCGACGCGCTGGTCGATCCAAGCCTTAAATACGCTGCAGGCAAACCCGCCTGCACCATCGCCGCTCATACCGCCGAGTAATTTTCATGCGTTCTCTAACCTTCCACCTGAAAATCCTGATCACCATTCTGGTGCTGCTGGGCGTTTCGGTTACGGCCTATCAGATTTTCGTACTCGGCATCCCGGTGACCGAAGATGCGACCGACGACTTGTGGAACATCGACGCCAAGGTCGAGTTCGTCGCCAGCACCAAGGATCCGGTGAAGATCCAGATGTTCGTACCACCGTTGAGCCGCGACTACGTCAGCCTCAACGAAAGCTTCATCTCCAATAATTACGGCGTGGCGGTGAACCGTGTCGACGGCAACCGCAAGGTGACCTGGTCGGCGCGCCGGGCCAAGGGCAATCAGACCCTCTATTACCGTCTGGTGCTAACCAAGCGTTACACCGCGGAAAAGACCAAGATCAAAGGCCCGACCTTCCGCGACAGCATCGCCATCGAAGGCCCGGAAAAAATCGCCGCTGAAGCCCTGCTCGCGCCGATCCGCCAGCACTCGGCCGACGTCGAAACCTTTATTGGCGAGGCGATCAAACGGGTCAACAACGTCAACGACGACAACGTGAAACTGCTGCTGGCCGGCGACCCGTCGACACCACACAAAGCCAAAATCGTCGAACTGCTGCTATCGATCGCTCACGTACCGGTGGAAAAAGTCCACACCATCCGCCTCGTCGCCGACCAACCGCAAATGCCGGAACTGTGGCTGCGCAGCTTCAATGGCAACGACTGGCTGTACTTCAACCCGGAAACCGGCGAGCAGGGCCTGCCGACCGACCGCCTGCTGTGGTGGACTGGCGATGAAAACCTGATCACCGTCGACGGTGGCAAGAAGGCCAACGTGACCTTCAGCCTGAACAACAGCGAGATGAACGCGATTCGTCTGGCCAAGCTGACCGACGAAAACACCGACGCCAACTTCCTCGAATACTCGTTGTACGGCTTGCCGCTGCAAACCCAGCAGACCTTCATGATCATGGTGATGATCCCGATCGGCGTGCTGGTGATCCTGATCCTGCGCAACCTGATCGGCCTGCAGACCTTGGGCACATTTACCCCAGTGCTGATCGCCCTCGCCTTCCGTGAAACTCAGTTGGGCTTCGGCATCCTGCTGTTTACCGTGATCACGGCGCTGGGGCTGTCATTACGTTCGTATCTGGAACACTTGAAGCTGCAAATGCTGCCGCGACTCTCCGTGGTGCTGACCTTTGTCGTGGTGTTGATTGCGGCGATCAGCCTGTTCAGTCATAAGCTCGGTCTGGAACGCGGCTTGTCGGTAGCGCTGTTCCCGATGGTGATTCTGACCATGACCATCGAACGTCTGTCGATCACCTGGGAAGAGCGCGGCGCCAGCCATGCGATGAAAGTGGCGATTGGCACGCTGTTCGCGGCGTCCCTGGCGCACTTGATCATGACCGTGCCGGAGTTGGTCTACTTCGTGTTCACTTTCCCGGCGATCCTGCTGATTCTGGTCGGCTTCATGCTGGCGATGGGTCGTTATCGCGGTTACCGCCTGACCGAACTGGTGCGTTTCAAGGCTTTCCTGAAGAAGGCTGACGCCTGATGTTCGGTTTCTGGAAGACCTGGAAGGCCCTGGAGGCCCGGGGCATCATGGGCATCAACCGGCGTAACGCCGACTACGTGCTCAAGTACAACAAGCGCAGCCTGTACCCGATCGTCGATGACAAGATCATCACCAAGGAACGCGCGATCAAGGCCGGCATTCACGTGCCGGAGCTGTATGGCGTGATTTCCACCGAGAAGGAAATCGACAAGCTCGGCGAGATCATCGGCGGGCGCAGCGACTTCGTGATCAAACCGGCGCAAGGCGCCGGCGGTGACGGCATCATCGTCGTCGCCGACCGTTTCGAGGGTCGCTATCGCACGGTGTCGGGCAAGATCATTGCCCACGAAGAACTTGAGCACCACATCTCGAGCATCCTCACTGGCCTGTATTCGCTGGGCGGCCACCGTGATCGGGCGCTGATCGAATACCGCGTGACCCCGGATCAGATCTTCAAGAGCATCAGCTACGAAGGCGTGCCGGACATCCGCATCATCGTGCTCATGGGTTACCCGGTGATGGCGATGTTGCGCTTGCCGACCCGCCAGTCCGGCGGCAAGGCCAACCTGCACCAGGGCGCCATCGGTGTCGGTGTTGATCTGGCGACCGGTTTGACCCTGCGCGGCACCTGGCTTAACAACATCATCACCAAACACCCGGACACCACCAACGCGGTGGACGGCGTGCAACTGCCCTACTGGGACGGTTTCATGAAACTCGCTGCCGGCTGCTATGAGCTGTGTGGGTTGGGGTATATCGGCGTGGACATGGTCCTCGATCAGGAAAAAGGCCCGCTGATTCTGGAGCTGAATGCGCGGCCGGGGCTGAATATTCAGATCGCCAATGACTGCGGGCTGACCTTGCGTACCCATGCGGTTGAAGCGCGACTGGAAGAGCTGAAGGCGCGTGGGGTGACCGAGTCGGTTGAAGAGCGGGTGGCGTTTACTCAGGAAATGTTTGGGCATATTCCTGCGGTCGAGGGCTAAAAGCTGAAGAGCCCCTCACCCTAACCCTCTCCCGGAGGGCGAGGGGACTGACCGAGGTGGATGTTGGAGCTACGCCGACTTGAAAGTCTTGAATCGAACTCAGGACTTGAAAAGCCCAGACCTGCTCCCCTCCCCGAAATATCGAGTCGAACCGAGGCTTTGAAAAGCATGAAGATCTGCTCCCTTTCCCCCTCGTCCCCCTTGGGGGAGAGGGCTGGGGTGAGGGGGTAGGCTTTTGACTTTGATCTGGGATCGGAGAGGACTACAATCCCCACCCCGCCTCAATGGCCGATCTGCCCCGCCCATGTTGACCTGCTCCGTACATCCACTGCCCTACCGCGCCAATCCCGCCGACTACTTCGCGGCCATCCGCCACGCGCCCGGCGCCGTGCTGCTCGACAGCGGCCGGCCAAGTGCCGACCGTGGCCGTTATGACTTGCTCAGTGCCTGGCCGCTGGAACAACTGGCGGTGTTGCGGGATGAAAGCGGCAGCCATTTCCTGCAACGCCTGCGTGACAATCTGAACCGTTTGGGCGAGGCACAACTGCCTGCCACTTATGAACTGCCGTTCGCTGGCGGATTGATCGGTTATCTGAGCTATGACTTTGGTCGGCACCTGGAAAACCTGCCGAGCGATGCACGAGATGATCTGCAACTGCCGGATGCACAGTTTGGGTTGTATGACTGGGCATTGGTCAGCGATCACCAGGCTGGCACCAGTCAACTGGTGTTTCATCCGTCGATTGTCGACAGTGAAAAGCAGCGGCTGATCGGTCTGTTCACTCAACCGGTTGTTGAATCGCTGGCGCCGTTCAAGCTGAACCAACCGATGACCGCCGATCTTTCGGCTGACGACTACCGTCAGGCTTTCGAACGCATTCAGCATTACATTCAGGCCGGTGACTGCTATCAGGTCAACTTTGCCCAGCGTTTCCGAGCCTCATGCCAAGGCGACCCATGGTTGGCTTACTGCGAATTGCGCAAAGCCTGCCCGACACCGTTTTCCGGCTTCCAGAGCCTGCCCGATGGCGGCGCGGTGCTGAGCCTGTCGCCGGAGCGCTTCGTCAAGGTCAGCCAGCGCCAAGTGGAAACCCGCCCGATCAAAGGCACCCGCCCTCGAGGCCTGACCCCCGCCGAAGACGCGGCCAACGCCGCCGAACTGCTGGCCAGCCCGAAGGATCGCGCGGAAAACCTGATGATCGTCGACCTGCTGCGCAACGACCTCGGGCGCACCTGCCGCATTGGCTCGGTGCGCGTGCCGGAGTTGTTCAGCCTGGAAAGCTATCCGAACGTGCATCACTTGGTCAGCAGCGTGACCGGTGAACTGGCGGATGACCGCGATGCACTCGATCTGATCGCCGGCAGCTTCCCCGGCGGTTCGATCACCGGCGCGCCAAAGATTCGTGCCATGCAGATCATTGACGAACTGGAGCCGACCCGGCGCGGCTTGTATTGCGGGTCGTTGTTGTATCTGGACGTGCGCGGCGAGATGGACAGCTCCATCGCGATTCGCAGTCTGTTGGTCAAGGATGGGCAGGTGTGCTGCTGGGGCGGTGGCGGGATCGTCGCCGACTCGGACTGGCAGGCGGAGTATCAGGAGTCGATTACTAAAGTCAGAATCCTCCTGGAAACCCTGCAAAACCTCTGAGTAAAGATCGTTCCCACGCTCTGCGTGGGAATGCAGCCCGGGGCGCTCTGCGTCCCATCCAAAGCCGAACGCGGAGCGTCCGTTGAAGCATTCCCACGCGGAGCGTGGGAACGATCATCAGGGAGCCATGCTTACAGGCTGAGGTCGCGGTTTGAGGCTTTGAGGAATTCCTGCTTCAGCTCGGCAAACGTGTGCACCGCCGGAAACTGCGGGAACTCGCGAATCACATTCTCCGGCGCATGGAACAGAATCCCCGCGTCCGCCTCACCGAGCATCGTGGTGTCGTTGTACGAATCACCCGCCGCAATCACCCGGTAGTACAGGCTCTTGAAGGCCAGCACCGACTGCCGTTTCGGATCTTTCTGACGCAACTGATAGCTGGTCACCCGCCCGCTTTCATCGGTAATCAGGCGATGGCAAAGCAGTGTCGGGAAGCCCAGTTGACGCATCAACGGCTGGGAAAACTCATAGAAGGTGTCCGACAGAATCACCACCTGAAAGCGCTCGCGCAGCCAGTTGACGAACTCCACCGCGCCGTCCAGCGGTTTCAGGCTGGCGATCACTTCTTGAATATCCGACAGCTTCAAGCCATGTTCATCGAGGATGCGCAGACGCTGTTTCATCAGCACGTCGTAATCGGGAATGTCCCGGGTGGTGGCTTTGAGGGATTCGATTCCGGTTTTTTCGGCGAAGGCGATCCAGATTTCCGGTACCAGTACCCCTTCAAGATCCAGGCAAGCAATTTCCACAAGACACTCCCGTTTGTATTGATTATTGAGTCGAGCGAGCCCGAACTCTAGCGACTCCCCCACGCCCGCGCAACGCACAGCACGCCCCGCCAGACGCAGCTTTTTGTTACCATCGCCGCCATATAGAGCGCCCAGCGCCACCGACCTGTAGGAAGCCGCCCTGATGAGTGCAACGTTCGATGTCGTGGAACTCGCCACGACCTATGCCAACAAATCTGCGCAAGACATCCTCAAACTCGCCTTTGCCGAGTTCGGTGATGAGCTGTGGATATCTTTCAGCGGCGCCGAGGATGTGGTGCTGGTGGACATGGCCTGGAAGCTCAACAAGAACGTCAAGGTGTTCAGTCTCGACACCGGTCGCCTGCACCCGGAAACCTACCGATTCATCGATCAGGTGCGCGAGCACTACAAGATCGACATCGAACTGGTGTCGCCGGACTACACGAAACTGGAACCGTTCGTGAAGGAAAAAGGCCTGTTCAGTTTCTACAAGGACGGCCACGGTGAATGCTGCGGGATCCGCAAGATCGAGCCGCTGCGACGCAAGTTGTCCAGCGTCAAAGCCTGGGCCACCGGCCAGCGCCGCGACCAGAGCCCGGGCACGCGCAGCGCCGTGGCAGTGCTGGAAATCGACACCGCGTTCTCTACGCCTGAACGCACCCTCTACAAATTCAACCCGCTGGCGCAGATGACCAGCGAAGAGATCTGGGGTTACATCCGCATGCTGGAGCTGCCGTACAACAGCCTGCATGAACGCGGCTTTATCAGCATTGGCTGCGAACCGTGCACCCGCCCGGTCCTGCCCAATCAGCACGAGCGCGAAGGCCGTTGGTGGTGGGAAGAAGCGACGCAGAAAGAATGCGGGCTGCATGCGGGAAATATCATCAGCAAGGCGTAAACCCCTGCCACGATGATTTCCCCTTGTAGGAGTGAGCCTGCTCGCGATAGCGGTGTATCAGGCAAAAAATTCATCGACTGATACGCCGCTATCGCGAGCAGGCTCACTCCTACACGGCCTCTAGCGACTCAAAAAAATGTGTACACAGGAATGTCACCATCGGTGCCATTTATGTGTGCACTTTTTTTTTAACGCCCTGAAAAGTTACATCACTTCTGAACGCCTCTCCGCTTTGCCACCTCCGCAAAATCCCCCGCAAAAAATAAATACCTGTTCAATCGGTCAATTTATAACCAACTATTTTCAATCACTTAGCGTTGCTAGATAACTTTTCGAAATGAGGATGGCTGCGCATAGATCGATAATTGGCACAGATCTGGCTTCGGTGCATACATGTTTTGTATACAAAACTGCAAAACATGACTAAACACTTTCGATCCGCAAGCCTGAAGCGCCCTATCCCGTACAGGCTGCAGATGCCCCGTAACCAGTGATGTTTGCTGGCCGCGACGAAGATTTGTCGAGCCCCGGGCTCATGCACAGTCATCGCGGCCCGCCCATCAGGAGCCTGCCGGAATGCGTACAAGTCTCTCCAACAACATCGCGCTGAATCTGCCCTCCTCCGCACTCGATCAGCCCTTGCCGTACGACGGTCTGGGCGAGCCGTTGCAACTGAGCCCCCGTCTGCACAACAGTGATCTGGCGCCGACCAAAGCCGAAGGTCGGCGCTGGGGCAAGTACAGCATTTTCGCCCTGTGGACCAATGACGTGCATAACATCGCCAACTACTCGTTTGCTATCGGCTTGTATGCCTTGGGGCTGGGCGGTTGGCAGATTCTGCTGTCGCTGGGGATAGGCGCGGCACTGGTCTACTTTTTCATGAACCTGTCCGGTTACATGGGGCAGAAAACCGGGGTGCCGTTTCCGGTGATCAGCCGGATCAGTTTCGGTATTCACGGCGCGCAAATTCCTGCGCTGATTCGGGCGGTTATCGCCATCGCGTGGTTCGGGATTCAGACGTATCTGGCGTCGGTGGTATTTCGCGTTTTGCTGACGGCGGTCCATCCGGGATTCGCCGAATACGACCACAACTCGATCCTCGGGTTATCGACATTGGGCTGGGTGTGTTTCGTGGCGATCTGGTTCGTGCAACTGGCAATCCTCGCCTACGGCATGGAAATGGTCCGCCGTTACGAGGCGTTCGCCGGCCCGGTGATTTTGCTCACCGTCGCCGCTCTCGCCGCATGGATGTACTTCCAGGCCAACGCAACCATCGCCTGGTCGATCCGCGAACCACTGACCGGCGGTGAGATGTGGCGCAATATTTTTGCCGGCGGCGCATTGTGGCTGGCGATTTACGGCACGTTGATCCTCAACTTCTGCGACTTCGCCCGCTCCTCGCCGTGCCGCAAAACCATCAAGGTCGGAAATTTCTGGGGTTTGCCGGTGAACATTCTGGTGTTCGCCGCGATTACTGTTCTGCTGTGTGGCGCGCAATTCCAGATCAACGGCCGGATCATCGAAAGTCCTACAGAAATCATCGCCTCGATTCCCAATACGTTCTTCCTGGTCCTCGGTTGCCTGGCGTTCCTGATTGTCACCGTGGCGGTGAACATCATGGCCAACTTCGTCGCCCCGGCGTTTGTCCTCAGCAATCTGGCGCCGAAATACCTGACCTTCCGCCGTGCCGGGCTGATCAGCGCGACCATCGCCGTGCTGATCCTGCCGTGGAACCTCTACAACAGCCCGCTGGTGATCGTGTACTTCCTGTCCGGTCTCGGCGCCCTGCTAGGCCCGTTGTACGGCGTGATCATGGTCGACTACTGGCTGATCCGCAAAGGTCGGATCAACGTTCCGCAGCTCTACAGCGAAGATCCCGACGGCGCCTATTACTACAGCCACGGGGTCAATTTCCGTGCGGTGGCGGCGTTTATTCCTGCGGCATTGATCGCCATCGTCCTGGCGCTGGTTCCCGGCTTCCACAGTGTTTCGCCGTTTTCCTGGCTGATCGGTGCGGGAATCGCCGGAATGCTCTACCTGATCATCGCCAAACGTCAGCCGCACTACGCCGACGTCAATGGCGAGTCCATCGCTGTCGACAACGTCTGCCACTAACTTCTTCGCGGCCCGGACTTCGGGCCGCAGAACTGCCCGCTATAAGGACTTCCCATGCGAATTCTCGTGGTCAACGTCAACACCACCGAATCCATCACTCAGGCCATCGCTCGCTCGGCGCAGGCCGTCGCCTCACCCGGTACGGAAATCGTCGGTCTGACGCCGCACTTCGGGGCTGATTCGATTGAAGGCAATTTCGAAAGCTATCTGGCCGCCATCGCGGTGATGGATCGGGTGATGTCTTACGATCAGCCGTTCGATGCGGTGATCCAGGCCGGTTATGGCGAACATGGTCGCGAAGGTTTGCAGGAACTGCTCAACGTACCGGTGGTGGACATTACCGATGCGGCGGCGAGTACGGCGATGTTTCTTGGCCACGCATACTCGGTGGTCACCACGCTGGATCGCACGGTGCCGCTGATCGAGGATCGTCTGAAGTTGTCCGGTCTGTGGGATCGTTGCGCTTCGGTGCGGGCCAGTGGCCTTGCGGTTCTTGAACTGGAACATGAACCGCACCGCGCACTGGAAGCCATCGTGCATCAGGCGGAGTTGGCGGTGACGCAGGACAAGGCCGAAGTGATATGCCTGGGTTGCGGCGGAATGGCCGGGCTGGATGAGCAGATTCGCCGGCGCACCGGGGTACCGGTAGTGGACGGGGTGACGGCCGCGGTGACCATTGCGGAATCGCTGGTGCGCCTGGGGTTGTCGACGTCCAAGGTGCGGACTTATGCGACGCCGCGGCCGAAGAACATCATTGGCTGGCCGGGTCGGTTTGCCCGTTAGACCGCGTGATCGTTCATCGCGGGCAAGCCACGCTCGCACAGGTTATGAGTTGCCCACATATTTTGTATGCGACGCGAGACCTGTGGGAGCGTGGCTTGCCCGCGATGGCCGAGCCTCAGTCCCAAGCCAAAAATCAGATAGCACTGAACCGCTGAGCCAACCCCTGCTGCGCAAACTGTTCAATCACAAAATCCACAAAAGCCCGAGTCTTGCCCGGCAACAATTTGTGCTCGGCGTAGTAGATCGAAATGTTGCCGTCATCGACAAACCAGTCCGGCAACACCCGCTGCAATGTTCCCGCCTCCAGATACCCCACCGCGAACGGCATGCTCACCAGCGCAATGCCCAACCCTTGTGCCGCCGTTGCACACGCCGCCTCGGAATCGCTCATGGTCATTCGCGCCCGCAGGGTCAGCGGGCTGTGCTGTTGGCTGCGATGCGTCAGCTGCCATGAACGTACACGACCGGTTTGCGGTGAGCGGATCAGAATCCCGTCGTGCTGCTTGAGATCGTCCGGCTCTGTGATGGGTGTGTTGGCCTTCAAGTAATCCTTCGACGCGGCCAAGACCCGATGCGCAGGCGTCAATCGCCGCGCAACCACGCCTTGGGGCAATTCGAAGCCACCACCGATGGCGGCATCGAAGCCCTGGCCGATCAGATCAACCTGGCGGTTATCGAAGTTCCAGTCCGGGTTGATCGCTGGGAAGCGTCGCAGGAACTCGCCGAGCAGCGGCACGATATAGAGACGGCCGAACACCGTGCCCATGCTGACTTTCAAGGTGCCTGTCGGCTGCCCCTCGGCGCTGGCCAGATTGGCCACGGCGTTCTGGATCGTGGTGAGGCTGGCGCTGACTTCACCCAAGAACAACTGCCCCGCTTCCGTCAGGGTCAGTCGACGAGTGCTACGCTGGAACAGCCTCACGCCGAGGCGCGCTTCCAGTTTCGCCACGCTTTTACCGACGGCTGCCGGCGTCAGACTCAAGCGTCGAGCGGCCTCGGCAAAGCTGCCGACTTCGGCGCTACGCACGAAGCATTCGATACTGCTGAAGGTTTCCATGATCGCCACTATAAACTTCTGGTTTACACAGACTATAGCAATCAGGGTCTACACGGTTGTCGATGCGCGGCCGATACTCGGCTCCAACAACAAGGCACCCCGCCTTGAAACATCTGGAGATCGAACATGACCACTCAACACCTCAGCGGCAAAGTCGCTCTGATTCAAGGCGGTTCCCGCGGCATCGGCGCTGCCATCGTCAAACGTCTGGCCGCTGAAGGCGCTGCTGTTGCCTTCACCTACGTCAGCTCAACCGCCAAGGCTGAAGAGTTGCAAAACAGCATCACTGCCAACGGCGGCAAGGCCCTGGCGATCAAGGCTGACAGTGCTGACGCCGCAGCCATTCGCCATGCGGTCAGCGCCACCGTCGAAGCCTTTGACCGCCTCGACATTCTGGTCAACAACGCCGGGGTGCTGGCTATCGCTCCGCTGGAAGATTTCAAGCTGGAAGATTTTGATCAGACCTTGGCGATCAACGTACGCAGCGTGTTCATCGCTTCGCAGGAAGCCGCCAAACACATGGGCGAAGGCTCGCGCATCGTCAACATTGGCAGCACCAATGCTGACCGCATGCCCTTCGGCGGCGGCGGTGTCTATGCAATGAGCAAATCGGCTCTGGTGGGTTTGACCAAAGGTCTGGCGCGGGATCTCGGCCCACGTGGCATCACCATCAACAACGTGCAACCCGGCCCGGTCGACACCGACATGAACCCGGCGCACGGTGACTTCGCCGAAAGCCTTATTCCGCTGATGGCGGTGGGTCGCTACGGTACAGCCGATGAAATCGCCGGTTTCGTCGCTTATCTGGTGGGGCCGGAAGCGGGTTACATCACCGGTGCAAGCCTGACCATTGACGGTGGTTTCGGCGCCTGATCCTCTGATTCGTCTTTAAGAAAAACGCCGCCCCTCTTTCAACAGAGGGGCGGCGTTTTTTCATGCTGCGTTCAGGCCCATTCCAGCGCTGGCAAGCCACAGGCGCTCGGGACAAACCCTTTCAACGACCGAAGAATCCCGTCGGCGTGTGCGTATTTTTCATCGGCCATGGCGGCGTCGGGAATGGCGATGGCGGTCATGCCTGCCGCTTTCGCTGCAGTGACGCCAAACGGCGAATCCTCGAACACCAGACAATCCTCGGGCGCGACACCCAGACGGCGGGCGGCGGTCAGGAAAATATCCGGCGCCGGCTTGGCTGCGCCGACTTCCGGATCGTCTGCCGTAACGATGAAATCGAACAGCGAAAACCAGTCACGGTGCAACGTGGTTTTCTGGCCGAACGACTGCCGCGACGAACTGGTGCCCACTGCGATCGGAATGTTGTGCGCCTTGAGGTGGCGAATCAGCTCTTCCGCCCCGGGCATCGCTTGTGCAGTGGGGAAACGCTCGCGCATCAGCGGCTCGCGAATCACCAGAAACTCTTCGGCAGTGATCGGCAAATCCAGCGCCTGCACAACATAATTCGCCAGATCGTTGGCCCCACGGCCAATGATGTTCTGCTTGATGCTCCAGTCGAAGGTACGCCCGTAGCGCCCGGCAATCAGCGAGGTAACCTCGGTGTAAATGCCCTCGGTGTCCAGCAGCAACCCGTCCATATCGAAAATCACGGCCTTGATCGGGCCGAACGCCTTCAGCGGTGCATTCATCATCGGATCCGTTTTCAAAGACATCCCGGGCGACGACTGGCGCCGCTGCGCGGATCTGATTAAAGGGTTCAGCAGCATAACGAGCGCAATGGACATTGAGCAACGGGCAATGTTCTCTGCGGCGATGAGGGCCTGCACAACCACAGGCCCTGAAGATTCAAACTTTACGCCATCGGCATTTAGAAGCCATCGGGAATTCGGTCACTGCTCATCTTCATCATCTTCGTCTTCCATATCCGCCTCATCAGCATCGTTCAACGGCACCGTCGCGTCATCCATCAGCGACCCCGGATCCTCATTCCCCGGATCATTGATAAACGGCAGCCCACTCGGGCCTTTTTCTTCCTTGCCTTCGGTTTCGGGAGTCATGGCAAACCTCATAATTCGGGGTGTGTATCACTTTCGAAAAGCCCAACAGCCAATCGTTCCCCCCTACTGCAGAAACGAAAAACCCGGCTCACGACCGGGTTTTTGTTTAACCATCCATCAACGATGGCGGTTCTTATGTTTGTTCTTATGCTTGTGACCACCACCGGAATGAGACTTCCCGCCATCGTCGCCCAGGTTGTTGCCGACCGCACCACCCGCCGCGCCTCCCAATCCTGCACCGACAGCCGATCCGGTTGAGCCGCCAAGACTGTTGCCGATCACTGAACCGCCCGCCGCACCGAGGCCGCCACCAATGGCGGCCTCGGTGCGATTGCGTTTATTCGCCCCGACGGCACCGCCAGCCGCGCCACCTACACCGGCGCCGACCGCCGCACCGGTGCTACCACCGAGTTGTCCGCCGACGACATTGCCCAGCACGCCACCCAGCCCTCCACCAACGGCTGCCGAACCATCACCGGCGGCCATCGCGCCCTGAGCCACCAGCAATCCGAAAAACAGTGCAGATAATGACAAACGCATATGAACCTCACAGTTCCCGAATCGGGACAGTTCGCCCACACAAGGGCCTATGTGAGATTGGAGACTTCGGCGGGAAAAACGTTCAGCCATGAAAAAGCCCGGCATTGAGCCGGGCTTTTTCTGACAAGCGTTTTGGATCAGTGACGCTTGTGACCTTTCGACAGGTTGCTGCCTACCGCACCGCCCGCCGCGCCGCCCAGGCCGGCACCAATGGTCGCGCCGGTCCTGCCGCCGAGGCTGTTGCCGATTACCGAACCGCCAGCTGCACCGACACCGCCGCCGATGGCTGCTTTGGTGCGACTGCCTTTACGCGCCGCCATCGCACTACCCGCTGCGCCCGCAACGCCAGCGCCAATCGCGGCACCGGTGCTGCCGCCCATTTTCTGGCCGACAACGTTACCCAGCGCGCCACCCAGACCACCGCCCAGCGCCGCGGTGCCGTCACCAGCAGCCATCGCACCTTGAGCAACGAAAAGCCCCAGAACCAAAGCAGGCAGTGTTAAACGCATGACGGAAACCTCAAAAATTGGGATGACAAAAAGGGCCGGGATTTAATGTCTTCGGAGCGCAAAAGTCCAGACGAAATCGGAGCGCTGCGCGCACTCGGCGCCGATTGGACAGCGATTCTGGAAAAGGTTTTATGACAGGCAAAAAAAAGCCCGCTGGGGAGACGGGCTGGAGACTTGCTTTCTAACGGATGGCTTCACCCTACTTTGACGAACGTGAAAAGTTTGTGAAAACCTAAAAAGCCACGTAGGACATTTCCTAGATCGTTTGCCACACGTAAAAAACCCCGTTCGGTGACGGGGTTGTTAGCAGCCGGATTATTTGCGGGCGCGGGTCGCGACCTTGGGTAGAAATTTCGCCTTCGGCCCTTTCGGTGCCATGGACTTGATCTTGCCGGTCTGCACCGGGTCCTCGCCAAAACCAGACTGATACTCGGTCTGGCCGCACCGTACGCAGTTGTTGAAGGAAAATTCAGCGCCATCATCTTCGATATATGGATCAGTCATACCTTCGCCCCTTCAAATCGGGTCGACACCGGCAAAGCGCTTTTGCCTGAAAAAATATCGACCTCCCAGACTTTTGAGACTAGCCGGTCATTCCTGGACTTGTTATTCAGATGAACTGATGCCCGACGAATGGCCTACACCGAATCACCCCTCCGATACGCCCCACCTTGTCGCCATCGACCTGGATGGGCTCACATGGCCTGGGATCAAAATTCAGCGCAACTTCACTGCGGTACCGGTTGCGAACACCACAACCATCCCACCCTTACCGCCAGGCATGCTGATCTCAAAGTCCACCCCGACCACCGCATCGGCTTGCAGAGCACGCGCCCGCTCCTTGATTTCTTCAGTCGCCTGAATCCGCGCCTCCTTCAAAGCCCTTTCCAGCGTCTGCGAACGACCACCAAAAAAATCGCGCATGCCAGCGAACATGTCACGGATCACATTGACGCCCTGCACCGACTCGGCGCTGACAATGTCCAGATATGCAGTGATCTGACGGCCTTCAATGGCGTGAGTGGTGGAAATGATCATGAAATCGTCCTTTTACTGGTAAATAAATGCGCAATTGTAATCCCTGCCAAAGGTGAGGCGGACTTCGGCGGCGCGTCCGATAAAATCCAGACGCCAGAAACCACAAAACCCCTGACTTCTTTCGAAATCAGGGGTTTTGTGTACTGAATATGGCGGTGAAGGAGAGATTCGAACTCTCGATACAGTTTCCTGTATACACACTTTCCAGGCGTGCTCCTTAAGCCACTCGGACACTTCACCGTATCTCTTCAAACATGTTCTGTCTGTCGAGGCGCGCTAATGTAGTCGAAAGCTTTTCCGATGGCAAACTTTTTTTCAGAATTTTCATGCGGTTAAGAGAAAAAGTCGTTTTGCCCCGCCGATGAGTCATGGCAAACCGGCCAATCTTCGGTGGGCATGGCCCTTCTATATAGAAGCAGAACGGCGCGGTACGCCGGTTGAGCCGGTAATCGGTGACCGGCGGGTCAGTCACGGCGCTTTACCTGGCCTGCGGTGGTGGGTAACGTCTGCCCATCTTTCTTACAAGGAATAGCGTCATGAGTGAGTTGATTGCCTACCACCTCGAAGACGGTATCGCGACCCTGACCCTGAGTAACGGCAAGGTCAATGCCATTTCCCCGGACGTGATTGCGGCGTTCAACGCGGCGCTGGATCAGGCGGTTGCTGATCGTGCCATCGTGATCATTACCGGCCAGCCTGGGATTCTGTCTGGCGGGTACGACCTGAAAGTCATGACTGCCGGGCCTAAAGAAGCGGTGTCGCTGGTGACCGCCGGTTCGACGCTGGCTCGTCGCTTACTCTCTCACCCCTTCCCGGTGATTGTTGCGTGCCCGGGGCACGCCGTGGCCAAAGGTGCCTTTATTCTGTTGTCCGCCGATTACCGCATCGGTGTCGATGGCCCGTTCAGCATTGGTCTGAACGAAGTGCAGATCGGTATGACCATGCACCATGCCGGTATCGAGCTGGCCCGTGATCGCCTGCGTCGCTCGGCGTTTCACCGCTCGGTGATCAATGGCGAGATGTTCGATCCGCAAAGTGCTGTGGATGCTGGCTTCCTCGACAAAGTAGTTGCCGCCGAGGAACTGCAAGGCGCCGCCCTCGCTGCTGCGCGTCAGTTGAAAAAGATCAACATGACTGCGCACAAAAACACCAAGCTGAAAGTGCGCAAAGCCCTGCTGGAAACCCTGGACAACGCGATCATCCAGGATCAGGAACATTTGGGTTAATCACCCGGTTACCGCCATAAAGAACAGCCCGACCGTCGTGTCGGGCTTTTTCTTGCATGCACGGTTTACAAAACCTCAATAGCTCTAGGACGCGTCTGACAACCCAGCCGGAAACATGCGCTTAAACATCGCCTATCTCCGGACTCTATAGCGGCAATTGCCGAAAACAGTGCACATCCGTACACTGCGCCACCTTTTGTCCCGGTGGGGCCTGAAAATGCTGTTCGTGTTTCGTATGTTATTGATGGGCCTGCACTTTATGGTGGCCGGTGTCCTTGGAGTGATTCTCGGGGTGTGCCGCCCATTCAACCCGGACAACAGCCGTCTGTGCGCGCGCCTCTACGCATTGCCGGCCATGTGCATTCTGCGTCTGCGAGTGAAGACCGATGTCAGCGGCTTGATGAACAAGCCCGACAGTTGCGTAATCATCGCCAACCATCAATCCAACTATGATCTGTTCGTGTTCGGTAACGTCGTTCCGCGCCGGACTGTCTGCATTGGCAAGAAGAGCCTGAAATGGGTGCCGCTGTTCGGGCAACTGTTCTGGCTGGCCGGAAACGTGTTGATCGACCGTGGGAATGCGCACAAAGCGCGCCAATCGATGCTCACCACGACGAATACCTTGCAGAACGAAGACACGTCGATCTGGGTATTTCCGGAAGGCACACGCAACCTCGGCGAAGAGCTGCTGCCGTTCAAGAAAGGCGCGTTCCAGATGGCGATTGCCGCCGGGGTGCCGATCGTTCCGGTGTGTGTCAGCAGTTATATCAAGCACATGCGCCTGAATCGCTGGCGCAGCGGGAAAATTCTCATACGCTCGCTGCCGGCCATTCCTACCGCCGGAATGACCATGGACGACATGCCCATGCTCATCCAGCAGTGCCGCGAACAGATGCGCGAGTGCATCGCATCGATGGATCGACAACTGCAAGCCGCGTGAAAAACAAACCCGCCCTGTGCGGGTTTTTCTTTGCCCGCTGAACTGTGCAGATTTCACTGACTCTCAAGCAGCGACACGGCTAAGCTAAAGCCTTGTATTCCCTGCCACTGCCAAGAAGAAGTGAACCACCACCATGGGTCGAGTTGTTGCCGCTGCGGTGTACAGCGCGGGTAAGAAAGTCACCAATATTTCCCTTGATGAAGGCGCCGCCTGGGCCGCAAAAACCGGTCACTTTGTGTGGATCGGTCTTGAAGAGCCGGACGCGCAAGAGCTGGCCAACCTGCAGCGACAGTTCAACCTGCACGAACTGGCCATCGAAGATGCCTTGGAGAAACACAGTCGGCCGAAGCTGGAAACCTTTGGCGACGCTTTGTTTATCGTCACCTACTCGCCCATCCGCGAACACGGGATCCTGCAGTTCATCGAAACCCACATTTTCGCGGGCAAGGGCTACATCATTACCGCGCGCAACGGCCACTCGGCGTCCTACGCCCATGTCCGTCAACGTTGTGAGGCGCGTCCGCTGTTGCTGGAGCATGGGGAAGATTTCGTACTTTATGCGCTGCTCGATTTCGTCATCGAGAACTATCAGCCTGTGGGCGAAGCGATTCATGCCGAGATTGATGAGCTTGAACGTAACGTGTTGTGCAGTGCATTGAACGAACACGACATCCAGAAGCTGCACGGCTTGCGCCGTGATGTTGTTCGCTTGCGCCGATACGCAGCGCCGATGGTGGAAATCAGCGAAGAGCTACAGAAGCTCAGCTTCCCCTTCATCGACAAGAACATGCGCCCCTACTTTCGCGATGTGCAGATCCATGTGACGCGGCAGATGGAAGACCTGACAACGCTGGCCGACATTGCCAGCCAGACCATCGAAATTGGTGTGTTGCTGGAAGCGTCACGGCAGAGCGTGGTGCAGCGCAAGTTTGCCGCGTGGGCGGCGATTCTGGCGTTTCCGACGGCGGTGGCGGGGATTTACGGGATGAACTTCCAGAACATGCCGGAGTTGAGCTGGCATTACGGATACTTCGCCGTGTTGGGCTTTATTACAGTGGGGTGTGTGAGTTTGTGGGCGAGTTTCAAGCGCTCGGGGTGGTTGTAGATCTGTGGCGAGGGAGCAAGCTCCCTCGCCACAGGGTCCGTATCCGGCTTTAAACGGCTTTAGCCTCAGGCTTGTGCGCCACAAAACGCATCATCCACTCGGCCACCGTGGTGCCATGGTGCTCCTGCTCCAGGCTGGCCACGCCTTTGCTGTAAATCTGCGAACCCAGTGCTTCCTGACGCAGGTCCAGTAGCGCACGCGAATAATCGTGAATGAATTCCGGATGCCCCTGGAAACACAGCACCTGATCGTTGATGTGATACGCCGCAAACGGGCAGAAATCACTGGAAGCAATGACCGTAGCGTTTTCCGGTAGCGCAGTGACCTGATCCTGGTGGCTGATCAGCAACGTCAGCTCTTCACGCACAGGGTTCATCCACGGCGCTTTGGCCGCGAGTTTGTAGTTGTGGGTACCGACGCCCCAACCCTGGGTTGCGCGTTCGCTCTTGCCACCGAGCAATAGCGCCAGCAGTTGATGGCCGAAACATACGCCAAGCAGTTTGTCGCCACGCTCGTAACGGTTCAGCAGGTATTCCTTGAGGGTCTGAATCCACGGATCAGTGCCAAACGAATCGGCCTTGCTGCCGGTGACCAGGTACGCATCGAAAGTCTGTTCGTCGCTCGGGTATTCGCCCTGCATCACGTTGTAGACCGTGAACTCGGCGGCAATCGGTTGCTGCGAGAACAGGCGCTGAAACATCTGCCCATAACCCTGATATTGATCGACCAGTTCCGGACGCAGGATGTCGGTTTCCAGAATGCAGATGCGTAGCGACATAAAAAATACCTGACACGTGATGGGAATAATGAACACCCCAGAGCCTGCCTTGAAACACCCTGGCAAGGCAAGCCCCGGAATGTATTCCCTATCGCCTAGAACAGCTCTCCTTTCGCCGCTTTTTCCAGCAACAGCGCCGGTGGCGCAAAACGCTCACCATATTGCTCGGCCAGATACTGCGCGCGCGCAACGAAATCCTTAACGCCGTACTGGTTGATGAACTGCAATGCCCCACCGGTCCATGCCGCAAAACCGATGCCGAAGATCGAACCGACGTTGGCGTCCGCCGTCGAGGTGAGTACGCCCTCCTCCACGCAACGCACGGTCTCGATGGCTTGCACGAACAGCAACCGGTCGCGCACGTCCTTCGGCGAGATTTGCCCGTCGGCCTTCTCAAAACGGGTCTTCAGTTCTGGCCACAAATGTTTCTGGCCACCGACCGGGTATTCGTAGAAACCGCCACCTGCGGCCTTGCCTGGACGCTTGTATTCGTTGAGCAGCAAGTCAATCACGGCGAACGCCGGGTGCTCAATCAGCGGTTTCCCTTCTGCCTGTAGGTCCTTGGCTGTTTGCTTGCGGATATGGCTCATCAGGCTGAGGGAAACTTCGTCGGAGATCGCCAGAGGCCCGACCGGCATCCCGGCCTTGCGCGCTTCGGTCTCGATCATCGGCGCGCTCACGCCTTCGCCGAGCATGGCGATGCCTTCATTGGTGAAGGTGCCGAACACCCGTGAGGTGAAGAAACCGCGACTGTCGTTGACCACGATCGGGGTTTTCTTGATTTGCAGGACGAAATCGAACCCGCGCGCCAGGGTTTCGTCGCTGGTCTGCGCGCCTTTGATGATCTCCACCAGCGGCATTTTCTCCACCGGGCTGAAGAAATGCAGGCCGATGAATTTGCTTTGATCGGGCACGGCGGTCGCCAGACCGGTGATCGGCAAGGTCGAAGTGTTAGAGGCAATGACAGCCTCAGCGCCGACGACTTTCTGCGCGGCTGCCGAGACTTTGCCTTTCAGTTCGCGATCTTCAAACACTGCCTCAATGATCAGATCACACCCGGCCAGATCGCCATCGTTTTCGCTGGTCTGGATCCGCGCCAGCACCGCTTCCCGCTGCGCAGCATCCATCTGACCGCGCGCCACTTTCTTGTCCAGCAGCGC